>JACQFT010000126.1 GCA_016199925.1 Opitutia bacterium
ATCGGCGTCGCGAAGCACCTCGTGAAATTCCTCCCCGGTCACCCGGTGGTGACTCCGAACTCTCAGCTCTCAGCTCTCAGCTCTCAACTCCGCCCTATCGGGGCGGTTTCCGCCGCACCTTACGGCACCGCGAGCATTCTCGTCATCACCTGGATGTATATCCGCATGATGGGACCCGACGGCCTCACACGCGCCACGAAATTCGCGTTGCTCAACGCCAACTACACCGCGCGCCGCCTCGACGCCTATTTTCCCGTCCTCTACAAGGGCGGCAGCGGCCTCGTCGCGCACGAGTGCATCCTCGAATTCCGCTCGTGGAAAAAACACGGCGTCGAAGTCGAGGACGTCGCGAAGCGCCTGATGGATTACGGCTACCACGCGCCCACGATGTCGTTCCCCGTCCCCGGCACGCTGATGATCGAGCCGACCGAGAGCGAGTCGAAGCACGAGCTCGACCGTTTCTGCGACGTGCTCATCGCCATCCACGGCGAGATCGCCGCCGTCGCGAGCGGCGCGAGCGACCGGCTCAACAACCCGCTCAAGCACGCGCCGCACACCGCGCAGGCCGTGTGCGCCGCCGAGTGGCCGCACCCGTATTCGCGCGAGACCGCGGCGTTCCCCGACCGGCACACCCGCGCCAGCAAATTCTGGCCCGCCGTGGGCCGCGTGGACAACGTCTACGGCGACCGCAACCTCGTGTGCTCGTGCGTCGGCATGGAGGCCTATGCTGCGGAAGCAGCGCAGACCTGAGGCTTATGCGGAGCCAGCGGCGAGCACCTAAACTGTAGGAGCGGCATTCTTGTCCGCCACAGCCTCGGCGACGGCGGAACGCCGCGATTCGATTTCGGCCTGCGCCCAGCCCCGCCCAAAAGCGGGGCTTTTTCTGGGCGGCAGCCGCCGGGAGTGAGCCAAGTCGGGCGATTGATTGACCTGCATCAAGGCGGCCGTCGCGGGTTCGGCTACGATGCCCACCGCCTGACCAAACTCCTGTCGCCAAGCCCGACCGGCGCTTCGTGCTCCCGCTCCCAACCCGCCACCTCCCTATGAAAGTCTCCACCGCCCTGCTCCCCATCACCCGGCGCGCCATCGCGCTCGCTGCGCTCGCCGTGTTGCTCCTGCCAGCCTCGGCGGTCGCCTGCGACGCCTGTAACAATCTGCAAGCCCGCAAACTCCTGGGCGGCGACGCCCCGTCGGCCCACGCCGAGGAACTCACCGCTATCGTCAAAAAATCCGGCTGGAGCGGCGGCGAAAAACTCCTCGCCTTCGCCGGCGGCGCGCCGCTGGAGTTCGCTCCCGCCGCCGACGGCGGCGGTGGCGCGGGCGGCGAGGCCGCCGCCCCCGCGCCCGCCGTTCCGCCCCCGCACCCCTTTCAGTCGATCATCGACCGCGACAAGAAGCTCGGCATGTGGGAGACCAGCTACGTCGTGCCCGGCACGAAGGCCGACAAGAAATTCCTCCTCGAAATGAACGAGGGCGACGTGTTCATCGGCAACGGCGTCGTTTACAGCGGGTTCACCGTCAACGGCACCATCCCCGGCCCGACCCTCATCGCCGACGAAGGCGACGTGATCGAAATGACCGTCGTCAACAAGGGCGGCATCCCGCACGGCGTGTCGATCCACGCCGCCTACACGCAGACCTCGAAATATTTTGGCAAGATTCCCGCCGGCGGCACCAAGACGCTGCTTTTCCGCGTCAACCATCCCGGCGTCTATATGTATCACTGCGCGCCCGGCGGGCACGCCATCCCGATGCACACGCTGCTCGGCCAATACGGCATGTTCGTCGTCAAGCCGAAGACCGTGAAATTCAAGGCCGAGGAGATCATCGGCCACAAGCCCGACGTCGAACTCTACATCGTGCAGCACGAACTCTACGGCAGCGGCAAGGAAGCCGTCGAGGGCCACGCCGCCTACGTCATGTTCAACGGCAAACTTTTCCGCTACGTCGAGAGCCCGATCAAGGTGCGCCCCGGCGATTTCGTCCGCATCAACTTCCTCAACGTCGGTCCGAACCTGATCTCCACGTTCCACCTCGTCGGCATCATTTGGGACTACGCCTACTGGCAGGGCACGCCCGCCCCGGAGAACACCTTTGTCGGCGGCCAGACTGTCACCGCCGGTCCGTCCGATTCGTGGGTGGTCGATTTCCGCGTGCCGCCCGACGAGGGCAACTACCTGATCGTCACGCACGCCTTCGGCTCCACCACGCGCGGCGCCATCGGCGTGCTCGCCGCCTCGAAGGACGCCGAGCGCACGCCCCCGATGCTGGCCGACGGCCCCGCGTTCACCGCCGAAGAGATCGCCCAGCACCTCGCCAAGGCCGTCCGCGTCATCTCGCCGTTCAAACCCAACAAGGACGAGCTGGAGAACCCCACCACGCTCCCCGCCGGACAGAAGAAACTCCGCATTCAGATCGTCGGCAATTCCTACTGGCCGAAAGTCGCCTCCGTGCCCGCCGGCACGACCGTCGAATTTGTGAATGAAGATCTCTTCACCTTCGCGAGCGGCGAGTTCGCCGGCATCCACGACGCCGTCACCTCCGAGGCGCCGGAGGGCGCGCACTTCTCCTCCAAGATGCTCGGTCACGCCGAAAAATGGAGCACCGTGCTGACGAAGAAGGGCGAATACAAATTCTACTGCACGCCGCATCCCTACATGGAGGGCATCATCCGCGTCGAGTGACCGGAGCGCCGACGCCCCTCACGAGCCCCGCCCCCCGGCGGGGCTTTTTGCTCTACCGCCCGGTTGACAGCGCTCCCGCCGCGCGGCAGATTCCGGGCGTGAGCAAGAAGCCGCACCGCGCCGAAGAAGCCGCCGCCCCCTCTGTCGCGAAGAAGCCCGCGGGGCCGGCGGCTGCGCCAAAAACGGATCAGGCTGGGCAGACACGCTACATCGACGCCGAAACCGCCCGCAAGCTCACGGCAAAAATCTTCAAGGAACACGACGAGCTCTTCCGCAAGCTGGCCCAATAAGCCGCGGGGTGACCACCGCCCGTATGGTTATGAATGAGCCGATCTTTCCTTCGCGTGACACCGTGCTCGAACTCCACCGCGACTCACTTGAGCGCTATGGCGGAATCGACGGACTGCGCGATCCCGGACTGCTCGACTCCGCGCTGATGCAACCGGAAGCGACCCATTACTACGGGCAGGGCGACTTGTTTGCCATCGCGGCGGCCTATGCGTTTCACATCGCGCAGAACCAGCCGTTTCTCGATGGCAACAAACGCACCGCGGTGGGTTCGGCGTTACTTTTTCTCAAAGCCAACGGTGTGGATACCTCCAGCTACGACGGACTGAAACTCTACGACGCCATGATCGGCATCGCCGAGAAGCGGCTCGAAAAGACCGGGCTCGCCGCGGTTTTCCGGCGCAACATTTCCACGTGAAACCCCGCTGCCCGCTCACGTCCCCGGGTCCGGGGCGCGCCGGCGCCCGCGCGCTTCACGGCTCGAAAAACCGCCGCCGCGCGCGCTGGCTCGCGTTGCTCGCGGCCGGCTTCGCCCTCGGCGGCGGCGCGTCCGTCGCCGCCGTGCCGATCCACACCGTGCAGGGCGGCGGCGTCACCAGTGCGTTCACCGGCCAGGTGCAAACGGTCGATGGCATCGTCACGGCGGCCTTTCAAGGGAGCGGCGGGCTCGGCGGCTTCTACGTGCAGGCGGCCGAGGCGGACTACGACAACGACCCCGCGACCTCCGAGGGGATTTTCGTGCGCAACACCACCTTCGCCGCGAGCGCCGGCGACCTCGTGCGCGTGACCGGCACTGTGGCCGAGTTCGGCACCGCGCCCAGCACGCAGACCGAGCTGGCGAGCGTCACCGCCGTCGTGCGGCTCGGGGCGGCCGCGCTCCCCGCGCCCGTCGCGCTCGCGCTGCCCTTCGCCAGCACCTCGGCCGCCGAGCGTTTCGAGGGCATGCGCGTCACCTTCGCGCAGCGCCTCACGCTCACCGACACCTTCAATCTCGGGCGCTTCGGAGAGATCACGCTCAGCAACGGCCGGCTGCCGACGCCCACCAATGTCGTCGCGCCGGGCGCGGCGGCGACCGCGCAGGACGTCGCGAATTTCCTCAACACTCTCGTCGTGGACGACAACCGCAGCGGAAGTTTTCCCGATCCGACGCCCTTCCTCGCCGACAGCGCCGGGGCCGGTCTCACGCGCCGCACCGGCAGCACCGTCGCGGGCGCCACCGGCGTGCTCGACGAACGTTTCGGCAACTACCTGCTCGAGCTGACGGCGCCGCTCGTGTTCGCCGACGAGAACCCCCGCGCCGCGCCGCCCGCCGCCGCGGCGGGCACGTTGCGCGTCGTCGGGGCCAACGTCCTCAACCTCTTCAACGGCGACGGAGCCGGCGCCGGTTTCCCCACCTCGCGCGGGGCCGACACCGCCGCCGAATTCTCGCGCCAGCTCGCGAAAACCGTCGCGGGCCTCACCCGTCTCGCGCCCGACATTCTGGGGCTGACCGAAATCGAGAACGACGGCTTCGGGCCCGCCGGCGCGCTCGCCGCGCTCGTCGCCGCGCTGAACAACGCCGCGCCCGCCGGCACCGGCTACGCCCTCGTCGATGCGGCCGCCGCCGACAACGGCACCGATCTGATCCACGTCGCGTTCGTCTATCGCACGCAGACGGTCGCCCCGGTCGGCGCGCCCGCCGCGCTCACCAGCCCGTATTTCACCGGCCTCGCCCGCCCGCCGCTCGCGCAAACTTTCCGCGCGACTGCGAACGGCGAGGTTCTCACGATCAGCGTGAATCACTTCCGCGCCAAGGGCAGCGCCGCGACTTCGGCCGCATCGAACGACGGCCTCGCGCCCAACCCGAACCGCGACACCGGTGACGGCCAGGGCACCAACAACTATCTCCGCACCCGCCAGGCGCAGGCGCTCGCGCAATGGCTCGCCACCGATCCCACCCGCAGCGGCGACCCGGATTTTCTCATCCTCGGCGACCTCAACGCCTACGCCCGCGAGGACCCGATCACCGCGCTCCGCGATGCCGGCTACACCAACCTCACCGAGGCCCACGAGGGCGCGGGCGGCTACTCCTACGCCTTCGACGGCGCGTTCGGCCACCTCGATCACGCGCTCGCCAACGCGCGCCTCGCGACCCAGGTCGTCACCGCCGTCGCGTGGCATGCCAATGCCGACGAGCCGGCGTTTCTCGACTACAACACCGAGAGCAAATCCGCCGCCCAACAGGCGATCAACGTCGGCACACCGTTTCGTTTCTCCGACCACGATCCGGTGATCGTCGATCTGCGCCTCGGCACGACGGTGCCCCCGCCGGCGCCTCCACCGCCCGCACCCGCGCCCACACCGGCGGCGCCCGCGAGCAAAGGCGGCGGTGGCGGCGCGCCGAGCGGCTGGTTTTCCGCCGCACTCGCCGCGCTCGTGACCGCGCGGACGATCGCGCGGAGAACAATCCACGGGCCGTCTGCCCCCGCGCCCGCGCGGCCCGGTGCGGCCTGACTCGGAGCGTGCTTGATTGTCTCGGCGAGGAACCGTCGGCCACGCAGTGGCCGCCGCAGTCCCCTCCTGCCGGAAGCGAACCTCGCCGGAGCGAGTTCCGCAGCGTTCGGTCGGGACCGCGTCTTTCCGCCCTTGTGGGAGCGACCTCGGTCGCGACACGCGCGCCAAACGCCGCGGGCGAGCCCGCTCCCGGCGGGTTCGGACGCCGGCCGCTCCGGCGACCGCCGCGCGACCGGCGACGACAAAACGGGGTGGCCCCGGAGCTAAGCTCCGGGGCCGGGGTCCCAGGCACTCTCTGCCATGGGCCGAATTCGCAAACTGGTTTCCGCGCCTCCGTCCGGCGCGGCGGCGGGCTCACCCTTTCGTCGGCACGTTGGCCTGCACTTCGGCGGCGACGGTTCGTAAATCATCCGCGATGGTTTGCGCGTCGGCCTGCGTGACGCCGGAGGCGATCAGCACATCCTGCGCGCTCTTCACGAGCGCATCGACCTCGCCCGACGAGACGCCGGCGCTCGCGAGCACGGCCTGCACCGACTGGGAAATCTGACTCTTCTCCGCCGCCGTGATTTTGCCGTCGGTCATCGCGCTCGAGAGGCTGCTGGCGAGCGCCTGCGTCGATTCCGCCGACGGCTTGGTCGCACCGGTCACGCACGCCTGCAGGCTCGTGGCGAGCGCCTGTTTCTGCGCGTCGGTCACGGTCGAGCCGGCTTTGATCGCCTGCAAGTCGCCTTGGAGCTGCGCGACGTTTTCTTTTTGTTGCGGGCTCATGCTGGCCACAGCCTTTTCTTTTGCGGCGGCGGTTTTCGCTTTTGCTCCCGCCTGCACGGACTCTTTCGTGATCCCCTGGGCGGCGGCTTTGGCCTTGGCGGCGTTCGCTTTTTCCTGCGCCTTGGCCTGGGCGGCGGCGGTGTCCACGCCGGCCGCGGCGGCCTGGCTCTGGATTCTGCCGGCGCCCGCGCCGGAGGGTTGGGGCCGCGAGCCGTGGGCCGGCGGGGCCGCCAGCGCGACGGGGCCAGCCGCCGTCAGCGCGGCGACGAACAGGAAGAGAGAGCGAACCGGGGAGGTTTTCATAGTTTGAAGCGGGGGGTTGCCGTGCTGAACGCCCACGGACCCGCCGCAGTTACACGTCCCGCGCAAAAAACTTTCTGTAATCGCGGCGGCCCTCCGGCGTTTAGCTGGAGACGCCCCTTTTTCTCGGGCGCGTCATCCTATGATCAAATCCCGTCCGTCGTCCCTGTTCTCCCTTCTCCTGCTGCTCGCGCTCTGCGCCCGGCCCGGCTCTCTGCCGGCCGCCGTGCTCGCCACGGGCGTGGACTATTCCTCCGGAAAATACGGCGGCGACACGACCAGCACCTCGCTGTCCGTCCCGCTCGATGTCACGTGGACCCACGGCCGGTTCGACGCCGGTTTCGGGATCGCCTGGCTGCGCATCTCCGGCGCCGGCACCGCCATCCCGGGGCTCGGGCCGGTGCGTCGAGTCACGCTCCCCGCGGGCCCGACCGGCCGGCGCCCGCGTTTCCCCGTGCCCGCGAGCGACACCACCGCCACCGGTCTCGGCGATTTCTCGCTGCACGGCGCGTGGACGCCGCCCCTCGGCGAGTCCGACCTCCGCCTCCGTCTCGCCGCGGCGTGCAAGCTCGGCACGGCCGACGAAACGAAGGGCCTCGGCAGCGGCGAGACCGACTACGCGGTCGACGCCGATCTCAGCGGCACCGCCGGCGTCTTCGACTGGAGCCTCGGCCTCGGTTACCAAGTGCTCGGCGAGCCCGACGGCGTCGCGCTCGACAACGGTTTCAAGGGCCGCGCCAGCCTCTCCGTGCCCACGGCGCGCGCCGGCACCTGGAGCGTCGCCTACGACCGCACCGCGAGCACCAACGCCGGCGTGCCCGCCGCCGCCGCACTGAACTTGAGCTGGAGCAAAGCCCTGCCCGCGCGCACCGCGCTCTCGCTCTACGTCGGCGCCGGCCTCAGTGACGCCAGCCCCGAGTGGAGCGCCGGACTCTCGCTCCAGTTCACCCTCGACTGAACCGTCGCGGAATTTCCCGCCCCGCCGCCCCGGGCCGGGTCTGTCGTCGCGGACAACCGGCGCCGCGCCGCCGGTTGTCGCCGCGCCGCCGTTTATGGTCTTGCGCTCGCCTCCCGCCGGAAAAAGATGCGCCGCAGTCACGGGCCACTCCACCTCGTATGCCTTGCTATGAGCAGTGACCACCCGCGCACCTCCGCTTGCGAGCGCCGGCGCGCCCAACCCCCAAAGGAGTAGCCGCCATGACCCTGCCCACCCTGATCGACGTCGCCATCGGCCTTGTGCTGGTGTTTTTCATCCTCGCCACCCTCGGTTCCGTGCTCGCGGAAATGTGGGCCGCCCACCAAAAACTGCGCCATCAAATCCTGCGCGACACCGTCACGCGCCTCCTGGAGCCGGACATCGCGGAAAAATTCTGGGCCCACCCGCTGATCTGGCCGCTCTACGCCCAATCGATTGACGCGCTCGAAGCGCCCGACCCGGCCGCCCCCGCGCCTGGGCTCACCGCGCGCCTCGTCACCAGCATCAAACCGCAAGTCCCCGAAGCGCCGGCCTACCTCGACGCGGCGACTTTCGCCAGCGTGGTGCTCGACCTCGCCACCGGCCAGGGCGCCGCCGGTGCCCTGCCGACGGCGCCGCGCGCCTGGGAATACGCGATCCGCGAAAACGTGCCGGCGATCCCCGGCGAGAACAACGACCTGCAGGACCGCCTGCTCGCGCTCCTCCGGCAAGTGCCGCGCGACGCCGCCGATTGCGGCGCCGAGCTGAAAAAGGCCGTCGCCCACTGGTATGACGAGGCCATGACCCGCGCCAGCGGCGTCTATCGCCGCCAGCTCCAGAAAAACCTGCTCTACATCGGCGCCGGGCTCGCCCTGGTGCTGAACTGCGACGCCCTGCGGATCGCCTACGTGCTCTACCAAAGCCCGACGCTGCGCACCCAGGTCGCCCAGCAGGCGGAAGCCCTCGTGCAAGAAAAAGCCGAGGCCGGCAAAGAGCCCGTGGTCGCCGAAGGCGTCGGCCTGAAAGCCCGGCTGCGCGAGGACGTCGCGCAACTCCGCGACCTCACCAAGATCGGCTTCCCGCTCGGCTGGGCACCGTCGTGGCGCGATAATTTCCTCTATAAAACCGACCCCGCGCCCGCCACCCCCGAGCAGAAAAAAATCGTCGCCATGCCGGACCAGTCCGTCGCCGGCCACCGCCCCGCCGCCCCCGGCTTGCTCGCGAGCATCGGCTCCTGGTTCGTCCGGGTCGGTCACGGGATCGCGCGCCGCGTCGCGACCATCGTGGAGCCCGGCCTCGCGGCCTACCTCGCCAAAGCCGCCGGCCTTTTCGCCAGCGCGCTCGCCGTCTGCCTGGGCGCACCCTTCTGGTTCGATCTCCTCGGCCGCCTTGTGAAACTGCGCTCGTCCGCCGGCGCCGAGGCGGAAAAGAAAAAAACTGACGCCGCCACTTCCGACGCAGCCGGCGCCCCGGCCGGCGCCAAGCCCGCCGGCGCGGGCGGACCCGGCGGACCCGCCGGCGCGCTCGCCGCGGCGGCCGCCCAGCCCCTGCCCTCGGCCGTCGAGGCCCTCGCCCACCCCGGCACCGACTTCTCGACCGCGCGCGCCTACTGGCTCGCCGAGTTCGCCGACCGCGCCTACGAACCGAAACGCGAAGAACTCGAACGCTGGTTGAAACTGCACGGGTTCACCCTCCTCGAATTCCTCGACGTGCAGGGCACCCAGGGTTTTCTCGCCAAGGCCGAGGGCGTGGCCGTGCTGGCCTTCCGCGGCACCGAGCAGAAACTCGAGGACTTCGTGACCGATGCGGAATTCAAACTCATCCCCGGTGCCGCCCTCAACGTGCCGGGCCATGTGCACCACGGCTTCGCCCGCGCCCTGACCTCCGTCGCCGGGCGGCTCGACGCGCTGGTCACGGACCTGAAGGCCCGCCGCGTGCTCCTCCACGTCACCGGGCACAGCCTCGGCGGCGCGCTGGCCACGCTCGCGGCCCTGCGCGTGGCGCGGCTGAAAGAGGCCTGCCCCATCCAGACCGTCCACACCTTCGGCAGCCCGCGCGTCGGCGACGAGACGTTCGTCCAAGCCTTCGACGCCCTCTTCAAGGGCCGCTCCTACCGCTTCGTCAACGACGAGGACCTCGTCACCCGCGTGCCGCCGCGCGTCGGGCGCTACGAGCACGTCGGCGAAATCATTTTCATCGACGAAGCCGGCCGCCTCCAGCGCGACATCGGCTATTGGTATCGCTTCCTCAACTTTGCCACGAACGCGCTCGGCGATCTCCGCCAGGCGATCAAGACCACCGTCCGCGACCACAGCATGAAACTCTACTGCGGCCATCTCGAGAAAGCCGCGCGCCCCGCGGCTCCGAGCCGCTGACCCGGACGATTTCCGCCGAGACCGGCGGCGGCCCTCGCCGCGCCCCGGCCGCGAGCCGGCGCGAGCGCGCCCCGGCTCCACGGGCGGCGGCCGTCCGGCCCGCCCGGCGCGGCGAGTTCTCCGGGCCGGGCGCGGCCCGCGAAAGCCGCGTTGCACTGCCCGCGGCTTTCGCGTTGGTTGGCAAAGATGAAACTTATCCGTCATCTCTCGCCCGCCGGTCCCGCCTGCGCCGCGCTCCGACCCGACGGCTCCGCGCACGCCGTCGAAGGCGACCTGCTCGGCGCCTGGCACGTCACCGACCGCGTCGTGGTGCCCGGCAAACGCCTCGCGCCCCTCGCGCCGGCAGCGATCATTTGCATCGGGCTCAACTACGCGAAACACGCCGCCGAGGGCGGCAAGCCGCCGCCGGAACGCCCGCTGTGGTTCATGAAGTTGCCCGGCACCGTGCAGCATCCCGGCGACGCCATCCGCCTCCCGCAGATCCAGGCGAGCACGCGCGTCGACTACGAAGCCGAACTCGCCATCGTGCTCGGCCGCGAGGCGCGCAACGTCCCGCGCGAGCACGCGTTTGACTACATCCTCGGCTACACCTGCGCCAACGACGTGAGCGCGCGCGACTGGCAGCGCGACTGGGGCGGCGGCCAGTGGAACCACGCGAAGAGCTTCGACACGTTTTGCCCCCTCGGCCCCGTGCTCGTGACCAAGGACGAAGTCCCCAACCCGAACGCGCTCCGCATCCGCTCGATCCTCAACGGCGCGACGATGCAGGACTCGAATACGGCCGACATGATTTTCGGCGTGCCGGCCCTGATCGAATTCCTCACCGCCGACAAGACGCTCCCCGCCGGCACGCTCATCCTCACCGGCACGCCCGAGGGCGTGGGCTTCGCGCGCCAGCCGCCCGTGTGGCTGCGCCCCGGCGACACCATCGCCGTCGAGATCGAGGGCATCGGCACCCTGAGCAACCCGGTCACAGCGTAGCCCGGGGACGGGCGACGGAGAGGAGCCGCGACGCGCGGACGCGCGGGCCGGCGGGGACACCGACCGGGCGTGGACTCGGGCTGAACCGGCGCGGGGCGGAGCGGGCACCCGAGTCGCGAGAGGCGCGGGGCGGCGGGCCTCACCCAGGGCAGTGTCAAAGTCGGTTTCTCGCCCAGTGATCTTTCTCTTTCCTCTTTCTCTTAACCTTTCGCTCTGGCCGACAAACCCTGACGAAAGAGAAAGAGGAAAGAGTGGCAGAACGACTTTGACGCTGCCCGGTGGGCCGCGCGCGTCGGGCCAACCCGGCGATTGACGAACGGCGCGAGGAATCTAGCCTCCGGGGCCAGCCGCCGCCGGCTCCTGCATGAACCTCCTCTCGCGCCTCGTCCTGCTCATCAGTCTGTTTTTCTCCGTGATCGGCGGCGGACTCTGGCTGACGACGCGCTCGGCGCATTCGGCCGTCGATACGCTGGCGCAGGAGTGGCAGGAGGACAAGAGCCGGTATTTTGAGAACGCGGTCAGACTCCAGGGCGCCGCGACCGAAGCGGTGCTCACCAGCTACGCCTGGTGGCCGCAGATGTTGAAATACATGGAGGCGCCGACCGAGAAATGGGCCGTGGAGAATCTCGATTCCCTCGCCGGCACGGTCGACGGCGCCGACGCGCTGTGGGTGCTCGGCCCCGGCCTCGAAGTGATGCACAGCATCGACGAGAAATACGGCCACCCGCCGTTCCCGGTCGCGGATCCGGGCGCGCTGCCGCAGTTCCGGGGCACCGCGCCGTTCCGTTTTTTCACCGTCATCCGCGGCCAACTGTGGGAAATCTACGGGGCGGCGGTGCTCGACACGACGGCCGGCGCGAAGCCGCAGGCCGCGCGCGGATTCCTCGTCATGGGCCGGCGGTGGAACGAAACCAGCCTCGCGCGGCTCGGCGCGCTCGCGGGCGCGCGGCTGAGCCTGCAGCTCGTCGCGCCCGGCGGGCCCAGGCTCTCCCTCGAGCCGGACCCCGGCCGCCACGCCTACCGCCGTCGCCTCCCCGGCGCCGACGGGCGCACCGTCGCGCTCGTCACCGGCCAGTTCGATCTCACCGCGGCCGACGACACCGCCGCGACCATCGAGCGCCAGCTCCTGCTCGCGGCGCTCTGCCTGCTCGCGGCCCTGTGCGCCATCACGGTGTTCCTCAGTCTCCACGTCCTGCGCCCGCTCGGCAAAATCACCCGCAGCCTCGAAACCCGCAACCCCATCGTCATCGCCGATCTCCTCGGCGAGAAAACCGAGTTCGGCGAGATCGCCCGCCTCCTCGCCAACCAGCTCCGGCAGGGCCGCATGTTGCAGGAGGAAATCCGCCGGCACCTCGCGGCGAGCTCCCCCGACGACCGCCGCCGCGAAGCCGAGACCAACGAGGCGCTCCGCCTCCGCCTCGCGGGCAACCTGCACGACGGTCCGATGCAGGCCATCTACGCCGCCGGTCTGCAAGTGAGTTCCCTCCTCGCCTCGTCGCGCCCGGCGGAGCCCGCGCAGCTCGAAAGCATCAACACCATCCTCAGCCAGGCCAACGCCGACCTGCGCAACCTACTCCTCGACCTCGAGCCGGAGGAATTGCGTGAGCAGGATCTCGAGACCGCCCTCCACCGCCTCGAACAGCATATGCTCCGGATCGGCCGGTGCGTTTTCAACCTCGACCTCGCCGAGGGCTGTCTCGACGGCCTCAGTCGCGAGGCCCAGCTCCACCTCTACTACATCGGCCGCGAACTCGTCAGCAATTCCCTGCGGCACGCGCGCCCCGCGCACGCCTCGCTGCGTTACCGCAATGTCTCGGGTTTCCTCCGCGTCGAATGGCAGAACGACGGCGTGCCCGCCCGCGGCCCGGTCCGCGAAGGCAACGGCCTGCGCAACATCGGCCACCGCGTGCAGGAACTCGGCGGCCAATGGCAGCGCAACGACGACCAAGCCGAGCGCTGGACGGTGACCATCGAGGTCCCCTACACGAGCCTGACGACTTCCGCCGCGGTGCCGCCGTGAGTCCGCGCGAAGGCGCGCCCGAGGCCGCCGGCCCACGGCGTCCGGCAGGTGTGTAACGTAATACGTTACATCGCCCGGGACCGCGCCAGACGGAAGGGTCGCCCGGTCCGGGGCACTTCGCCGAGCGGCAGGGCGGCCCGAAACTCGCGCAGCGCACGGTGCGACCGGCGAGAACGGCGTGGGCCGAGCCGGGCCGCAGGCGCGCGGCGGGCCTCCGGGGTTGACGGCGCGCGGGCGCGGCAAGGCTGCGCGCCGCCCCGTCTAGCGCTTCCGCGGGGCCAGCAGTTTCTCGCGGGCCACGAGGTAGAGGAACCCCGCGAGCAGGAGATACGGCACCAGCGAGAGCGCGTCCGCCGACGCGCCGGCGTAGAACGTATTGTGTGCGGCCGACCACGCGGTCAGCGCCCAGTCCGTCGACTCGAAGAAAGCCGCCAGTCGCGGGCTCACCCGGTCGAACGCTCCCGCGAGGATGGCGATGACGATGCCGGCGATGGCGCCGCCCGCGATGTAGCCCGAGGCGAGGAGCACGCCGGGGCTCTTGTCGCTCTCCTCGTTGAACTGCGTCTCGGTCAGCGCGGCGTAGGCGGGTTTCTGCCGCAGCTTGCGCTCGACGAGCCAGCGGATGAGGCCGCCGGCGAAGATCGGCGCCGACGAGGAGAGCGGCAGATAGACGCCGACCGCGAAGGCGAGCGACGGCACGAACGACATCTCGAGCACGAGGGCGATCATCACGCCGAGCAGCACGAGGGCCCACGGGAGCTTGTGGTCGAGGATGCCCTTGATGATGTAGGAAACGAGCGTGGCCTTCGGCGCGCTGAACTTGGGGACGGTGCTGCCGTCGGGCCGCCGGTCGTGCGTGCCGTTGATGCCGGGATCGACCAGCCAGACGGCGTCGCCCCGGTCGTTGACAAAGTATTTGCCCGCCGGGCCGCCGGCGGTGTCGGTCTTCTGCCAGACAAAATAACTGTGGGAGTCGTCGCGCGCCTGCGGGCCCTGCAGCGCGCCGCGCTGGGTGAGCTGCGTCACGTCGGTGTGCAGCCCGGCCGGCGCGACCTGCGCGGCGGGCACATAGACGGTCGAGGCGTCGTTCAGCACGAGCAGGATCGGGCCGAGCACGAGCGCCGAGGCGAACGCGCCGCAGACGATGGCGATCTGCTGGAACTTCGGCGTCGAGCCGAGGAGGAAGCCGGTCTTGAGGTCCTGCGAGGTCGTGCCGCCGTTGGCCGCCGCGACGCAGACGATGGCGCCGACGGAGAGGGCCGTGACGTAATACGCGCCGCCCGTCCAGCCGACCGCGAGGAAGATCAGGCAGGTGAAGAGCAGCGTGGCCATCGTCATGCCCGAGGTCGGGTTGTTCGACGAGCCGATCTCGCCCGTGAGCCGCGACGAGACGGTGACGAAGAGGAACCCGAACGCGAGGATGAGCAGCGCGCCGAGGAGGTTCATGTGCAGCGAGGGCGCGAGGGTGATGAGCGCCATGAGAACCACGAGGCCGATGACGACGACCTTGGCCGGCAGATCGCGCTCGGTGCGCGGCACGTCGGCTGCGGCGATTTTCTCGGAGCGGCCGGTGAGGCCGGCAAAACCGGCCCTGAGGCCGTGCCAGATGGCGGGGAACGCCTGCACCATGCTGACGAGGCCGCCGGCGGCGACGGCGCCGGCCCCGATGTAGAGCACGTAGGCGCTCCGGATGTCGTCGGGCGTCATGGTGGCGATCAACGTCGTGCCGGGCGCCAACGGGGCCGGGAGCGACTCGCCGAAAAATTTGATCAGCGGGATCAAGATCAGATACGAGAGCACGCCGCCCGCGCACATGATCGACCCGATGCGGAACCCGATGATGTAGCCGACGCCGAGCAGCTCGGGGGAAACCTCGATGCTGACGGAGCCGGCCTGGAGCGGGGCGCCGAAGATTTTTTCGGGGACCTCCTTCCAGAGTTTGAACGCGGAGTTGGCGGTCTTGTAGAGCAGGCCGGTCACGAACCCCGTGAAGATCACCTGCGCGCCCGGCGACTGGCCGAGCCCGGCCGCTTCGGCGGCGCGCATCTCCGCCTGGGCGGACGGCGAGGCCGCGGCGCGGTCGCCGGCGTTGGCGCCGGCCTTGAGCACGGCGGCGCACGCGGTGCCTTCGGGAAATTTCAGGCGGCCGTGGTCCTCGACGATGTGCGGGCGGCGCAGCGGGATCATCATGAGGATGCCGAGGATGGCGCCGAGCAGACCGACGAGCATCACGCGCGTGAGTTCGAGATCGAACCCGAGGATCAGAATCGCGGGCATCGTCACGCCGACCCCGAACGCGATGGACTCGCCCGCCGAGCCGGCGGTCTGCGTGATGTTGTTTTCGAGGATGGTGGAGTCGCGCCCGCCGGCCTTCGACCAGGTGCGGAACAGCGCGAGCGAAATGACGGCGACGGGGATCGACGCGCTGACGGTGAGGCCGACCTTGAGCACGAGGTAGAGCGACGAGGCGCCGAACACCATGCCGAGGATGGTGCCCGTCAGCACGGCGCGCAGGGTGAACTCGCGCAGGATCGTGCCGGCGGGAATGTAGGGTTCGTATTTCGGGGCGGGCATGGCGGGCGGCGGGTTTACCAGATGCTCACGCGTTCGGCGGCGGGGCGGCGCATCGGCGCGCCCTCGGGCACGGCGAAGGCGGCGGCAAACTCGTCGAGGTTCGAGAGCGGTCCGCGCACGCGCCACTGGCCGGGCGCATGCGGGTCGACGTTCACGCGGCGGCGCTGTTCGGCCTCGCGCATCTGGTCGCGCCAGAGCGAAGCGTAGCTGAGGAAGAAGCGCTGCTCGGGCGTCCAGCCGCCGATTTTTTCGGGCGGCCGGCCGGCGCGTGCCTTTTGCAGCGCGGCGAAGGCGATCTTGATGCCGCCGAGATCGGCGATGTTTTCGCCCTGGGTGAGTTCGCCCTTGAGGTGCAGGCCGTCGAGCACGGTGTAGCCGGAGAATTGTTGCACGACCCGCTCGGCGCGGAGCTTGAACTGGGCGGCGGACTCGGGCGACCACCAGTCCTGGAGGTTGCCGGCGGCGTCAAACTGCCGGCCGGAGTCGTCGAAGCCGTGCGTCATCTCGTGGCCGATGACGGTGCCGATGCCGCCGTAGTTGACGGCGTCGTCGGCCTGCGCGTCGAAGAACGGCGGCTGGAGAATGCCGGCGGGGAACGTGATGGCGTTGGCCGAGGGGTTGTAGGAGGCGTTGACCGTCGGCGGGGTCATGTTCCAGCGGGCCTTGTCGGTCGGCTGGCCGATGCGGCGGAGGTTGTCGGCGGTGCCCCACGCGGCGAACCGCATGACGTTGGCCACATACGGACCGCGGTCGACGGTGAGGCCGGCATAGGACTCCCATTGGTCGGGGTAACCCATCTTGACGGTGAAGGCCGCGAGTTTGGCGAGGGCCTTCTCCTTGGTCGGCGCGTCCATCCACTCGAGGGCGCGGAGGCGGTCGCCGAGCGCGGCGCGGAGATCCTCGACGAGCCGGAGCACCCGGGCCTTGGCCGCGGGCGGAAAATACTCGGCGACGTAGAGCCGGCCGAGCGCTTCGCCGACGGTGTTGTCGATCGTCGTGACGACGCGGAACCAGCGCGGCTTCGGCTCCTGCACGCCGGTGAGCACGGTGCTGTAGAAATGGAAATTCTCCTGCTCGAACGCCGGGCCGAGATACGGCGAGGCGTTGCGGAGGACGTGCCAGCGGAGATAAACCTGCCAGTCGGCGACGGGCGTGGTTTGCAGCGCGGCGGCGAACCCCCGGAAAAAATCGGGGTGGGCGAGATTGAGCTCGGCAAACGGCGGCGCGCCGGCGGCGGCGAAGTATCCGGCCCAGTCGAGGTCGCCGGTGAACCGGGCGAGCTCGGCGACCTTGATCTTGTGGTAGTTCGCGTTCGGGTCGCGGAGCTGCACGCGTTTCAGCGAGGCGCCGGCGAGGGCGGTCTCGAGGCGCATGACGGCCTGGGCGCCGGCGGCGGCGGCCGCGGGGGCATCGCCGGCCAGGACCAGCGTCCGGGCGACGTGCGCGACGTATTGCTCGCGCAGTTTCTTGGATTTCTCGTCGTCGGTGAAATAGTAGTCGCGGTCCGGCAGCCCGAGCCCGCCCTGGCGCAGGTTGGCGATCTGCACGCTGCTGTTCTTGGCGTCGGCGCCGGCGAAGAACGCGAAGCCGGCGCGCACGCCGTCCCGGTGCAGCGCGGCCAGCGCGCGGAGAATCTCGGCGGGAGTCCGGGCCGCGGCGATGAGCCCGAAGCGGCCCTGCAACGGCGCGAGGCCCGCGGCGGCGATCGCGGCCTCGTCCATCCCGCTCGCATAGAAGTCGCCGACCATTTGCTCGGCCGGCGTCGCGCCGGTTCCCTTCGCGGCGGCGCGCTCGGCGATCGTGTGCAGCGCCTCCTGATTGCGGAGGCGGAGCTCGTCGAACGCGCCCCAGCGCGCCTGATCGCCGGGGATGGCGGTGTGCTGCAGCCAGGCGCCGTTGACGAACTGGAAAAAATCGTCCTGCGGCCGGACCGAGGGATCGAAGTTGGCGGGATTGAATTCCGCGCGGGCGGCCAGAGCCAGGCCGAGCGCCATGAACACGAGCGTGGATTTGCGCATCGGCCCAGTTTCCCCGAACCGGCGCCGTCGGCAAGCGCGTTGTGGGCGCAGCACGGCGGTGGCAGCGGCGGGGCTTTCCGTTTGGCTCGCGCAAACGGTTCCCCCGTGGGTCAGCGCGCTCGCGTGCCGACCCGCACTTGCGAAACCAAACCGTAAGGCCGTGGCGGGGCGGCGCGGCAGGCTCTTCTCTTTGGTCCTGGAGCCGTTTCCCCGGGGGCGCGGCGCCCTCGCCGGGTTTCGTCGGCGCGCCGGGGGCGGCCAACGCGTCGCGGGCGCGCTCAGCGCCGGCGGGCGCGGCGGGCGCGCGCGGCGAGCAGGCGCTTGATCAGCCAGTAGAGCATCTCGAGGCGCGGCACGGGCACGCCGACGGACTTCGCGCGGCGCACCGGCTCGCCCCAGATTTCCTCCAGCTCGACGGCGCGGCCGTCCTCGTAATCGGTCAGGCTCGACGGGCGATACTCGCCCATTTTCTCCGTGCGCTCAAACTGGGCCTCGACAAAGGAGCGCGGGATGACGTGGCCGAATTTCGCGGCGGCGTCGACGAGCTCCTCCATCAGGCGGCGGGCGAGCAGCCGCATGCCGTCGTCGGCGAGGAGCACATCGGTGGTCACGCCGCCGGCCGCGATGGCGAGACCGTTGAAGGGGACGTTCCAGACGAGTTTCTTCCAGCGCTGCTCCTCGAGATTTTCGTGGGCGTCGGTCTTGACGCCGGCCCGGTTGAGCAGTGCGGCGACCTCGCGGGTGCGTTCCTGCACCGGGCGGCCGAACTCGCCGAGCATCATCAGGCCCGGGAACGTGCATTTGACCGTGCCCGGCGCCGTGCGATAGCAGCCGATGTAGCAGATCGCGCCGAGCACGCGCTCGCCGCCGACGACCTCGGCGACCGGCTCCTCGACTCCGAGACCGTTCTGCAGCGTGAGCACGACGGTATGCTCGCCCATCAACGGCGGCAGCATCCGCGCCAACTGGTCGTTGGCGGTCGCCTTCAGCGCCACGATCACCAGATCGCACGCGCCGATCTCCTCGGCCGTGCCGTAAACCTGCGGCTTGCGCAGATGGATGCGCTCGGTGGGCGTCTTGATGCGGATGCCTTGCGCCATGACGGCGGCGCGGCCGCTGCGGACGAGGAAATGCACGTCGTTGCCGGCCTTGGCGAGGCGGACGCCGTAGTAGCAGCCGAGCGCACCGGCGCCGAGGATTGCGATGCGGGGTTGGGCGGGGAAATCAGAGCTCACTTGGGTCACAGACGTTTCAAATCCGCCGGGAAAACTCAATCCCATCGTTCGTATCTCGCGCTCTGCCAGAGGGAAAATTCCGGTTATTCTTCACAATCCCGTGAATCGCGTAAGTCGTCCCGCGCGGTGCCGTCGGCGCGCCCGCGCGCGTCTCACGCCGGGCGCCGCCCCCCGGGATCGCCCCCCGGGCGGGAACAGACCGCGGTCGACTGCGAACCGCCCGCGCACTCGCTCGCCAGCGCCTCGGGCACGGATTTTAGGCCGCTGCTCGTTAACGTGTTAGGAGCGGTCAGCCCGGGACCGCCGCGCGCCGCTCTCCCGACGGGAGGGCGAGCCCGTCCTTCTCGCCGCCACACTCGCGCGCCGGGAGCCGGAACCCTGGCCGTCTCCGCCCGAAGCATTTCCCCTCCCCACGCCGCCGCCGTGCGCCCGGCGGAAAACGTCACCTGCCGACAAGTTATTCACACCCTCCCCCGCCGGCTCAGAGCTGGAAATTATCCGTGAGCCGCACCTCGTCGACCCAGTAGGCGATGGCCATCAGGCACTGGCCCGGAAAAATCTCCCGCAGCGGCTCCATGTTGTTCCGGTCCACCACCGAAATGTAGATCACGCGCAGCCGCCGCTTCTCCGCAAGGATGTGCGTCACCTCCGCCACGAGCCGGTCGGCGCTTTTCACGCCCCCATCGACCATTTCCTTCGCCTTCAGCAGCGACCGGTAAACCGCGAGGGCCTCGTCGCGCTGCGTCGGCGTGAGGTAGGCGTTGCGCGCACTGCACGGCAGCCCGTCGGCGTCGCGGACGACGGGCACCGCGACGATCTCGAGCGGCAGCAGCAGGTCGGCGGCGAACTTCCGCACGACGGCGACCAACTGCGCGTCCTTCTCGCCCACCAGCAGCAGCCACGGGTGCAAGACGTGGAACAGCTTCAGCCAGCACGTCAGCACGCCGCGGAAAAACTGCGGGCGCGTGAGGCCGCACAGCGGCTTGCTCACGACATCCTCGGCCACATGGCTCGAGAATCCCTTGGGAAACATCTCCTCCGCCGTCGGCGCGAACAGCACCGTCGCGCCTTCGCGCTCGGCGAGGGCCGCGTCGCCCGCCGGGTTGCGCGGATACTTCGCGAAATCCTCGCTCGGCCCGAACTGCAGCGGGTTGAGGA
>JACQFT010000152.1 GCA_016199925.1 Opitutia bacterium
CACATCTACCTGCCGTTCATGGGCACGTTCTCGAAGGACACCTACACGACCGGCTCGAAGGCCGCGCTCGTCGGCGGCACGACGACTCTGATCGAGATGTGCTGCCCCGCGCGCAGCGACGACGCGCTCAAGAGCTTCGAACTTTGGATGAGCCAAGCCGTCGGCAAGTCGGCGTGCGATTTCACGTTCCACATGGGCGTGACGAAGTTTGACGCCGGCACCGAGGCGCAGTTGCGCGAGATCGTCGCGCGGGGCATCAGCTCCTTCAAAATCTTCCTCGCCTACAAAGGCGCGTTCGGCATCGACGACACTGAGCTCTACCGCACGCTCAAGCTCGCCAAAGAACTCGGCATCGTCGTCACCGCCCACTGCGAGAACGGGACGCTCGTCGCAGAACGCTGCAAGGAGCTGCTCGCCGCCGGCAAGACCGACCCCGGCCAACACCACGAGAGCCGTCCGCCCAATACCTGACGCTCGACAAATCCTACGCGGAGAGGCCCAACTTCGAGGGCGCCAAATATGTCATGTCGCCGCCGCTGCGCGATGTCCGCAACCAGTCCGTGCTTTGGAACGGCTTGCGCGACGGCCTCGTCAACACCGTCGCCACCGACCACGCGCCCTTCGACTTCGAGAAGCAAAAGCCGATGGGCAAGGACGACTTCACCAAAATCCCCAACGGCATCCCTTCGCTCGAGGAACGAGTAAATCTCCTCTACACGCACGGCGTGCGCACGGGGAAGATCGACCTGCACACTTTCGTCAACGTCCTCAGCACCGCGGTCGCGAAGCAGTTCGATCTCTTCCCGCGCAAGGGCTGCATCCAACCCGGCGCCGACGCCGACCTCGTCGTGTTCGATCCCGACTACCGCGGCACGATCTCCGCGAAGACGCAGTCGATGAACGTCGACTACAGCGCCTTCGAAGGCTGGAAGCTCGAAGGCAAGACGCGCGACGTCACGGTGCGCGGCCAAGTCGCCGTGCGCGACGGCCAGTTCTGCGGCACCATCGGGCGCGGACAGTTTCTCGCCCGCAAGCCGAGTCATTTCTGAGCGCAGTCAAAACCCCAAGCTCCAAACCCCAAGCTCCAAGCCCCAAGCTCCAATGAATTTTCAATCGGTGAATCATCAGCGAAGCCGCAACACTTTTGGGCAGATCGAGCCCTGGAGCTTCACTGGAGCTTGGATGTTGGAGCTTGGATGTTGGAGCTTGGATGTTGGAGCTTGGCGCTTGGTGCTTTTGTCGCGGCAACCTTATGATCGATTCCAACCTTCGTTTCACCGCCCCCGCTGCCATTGACGGCATCGTCAGCAGCCGCCTCTATAATGCCGACCTCGCGCCGGTGTCGCCCGGGCAGCGCACGTGGTCGAAGTGGCACATCGCCGCCCTCTGGGTCGGCATGGCCGTGTGCATCCCCACCTACACCATCGCCAGCGGGCTGATCTCGCAGGGGATGAATTGGTGGCAGGCGCTGCTCTGCGTTTTCCTTGGCAATGTCATTGTGCTGGTCCCGATGACGCTCAACGCCCATCCGGGCACGGCCTACGGCATCCCGTTCCCTGTGCTCGTGCGCGCGAGCTTCGGCACCCTCGGGGCGAACATTCCCGCGCTCATGCGCGGCATCGTGGCGTGCGGGTGGTTCGGCATTCAAACTTGGGTCGGTGGTGCGGCCATCTACGGCACCTCCGCGATTATTTTCGGCTTCGATCCATCGGCCAAGGTCGCTTTGCCCATCCTGGGCCTCTCGGCGGGCGAGTTCGCGTCCTTCATGCTCTTTTGGGCGATCAACGTTTATTTTATCGTCAAGGGCATGGACTCGATCAAGTGGCTTGAGACGCTCAGCGCGCCCTTCCTCCTCGTGATCGGCGGCCTGCTCATGGTGTGGGCCTATGGCGCCACTGACGGCTTCGGGCCAATCTTTGCCCAGCCGGACAAACTTACTGCGGCCGGGACGTTCTGGCCGGTGTTCGGCGCGGGGCTCACGGCGATGGTCGGCTTCTGGGCGACGCTCTCGCTCAACATCCCCGACTTCTCGCGCTTCGCCCGCACGCAGCGCGACCAAATTGTCGGGCAAGCGATCGGCCTGCCGACGACGATGGCTTTCTACTCGTTCATCGGCATCGTCGTCACGAGCGCGACGGTCGTCGTGTTCGGCGAGGCCATCTGGGACCCGGTCGCGGTCATCGCCAAATTCGGCAGCAAATGGCTTTCGGCGATTGCGCTCGTCACCCTCGCCGTCGCCACGCTCTCGACGAACATCGCCGCGAACGTCGTCTCGCCCGCCAACGATTTCTCCAACCTCGCCCCGCGGCACATCAGCTTCAAATTGGGCGGCATTGTCACCGCCCTCATCGGCATCATCATGATGCCGTGGAAACTGATGGCCGACCCGACGGGCTACATCTTCACCTGGCTCATCGGCTACAGCGCGCTGCTGGGCCCCATCGCCGGCATCATGATCGCCGACTACTTCGTCTGGCGGAATAAGCAGCTCGATGTTGCCGCCCTCTACGACGAACACGGCGTTTATCGCTTTACGCACGGCTTCAGCCTGGTCGCCCTCGGCGCGTTTGGCCTCGCCGTGCTGCCCTCGTTGCCGGGCTTCCTCGTGCAGGTCCGATGGATGGACGGTGCCGGGCTCCCCGCGTTTCTCCTCGGCCTCTACCACTACGCGTGGTTCGTCGGCTTCGGCCTCGCCTTCGCCGTTTATCTCGCCCTCCGCAAACTCGCCCCAAACCACTGACCAACTATTTGGACAGAAGACAACGAAGGAAACAGGGTCCGCAAAATCCTCGTGATCCTTCGTTCCCTTCGTTTCCTTCTGTAAGAATATTTTCCCATGAAATCCATCCCACTCCCCCCGACCTCGCACACTCCCGCGCCTTACACCGGCCCTTCGCTCGACGCCGTCCTCGCCCAGCGCAAAGCCTTCCTCAACCCCGGCCTTTTTCTCTACTACAAGCAGCCGATCATGCTCGTCGAGGGCTCCCTGCAGTATGTGTGGGACCACACTGGGAAACGCTACCTCGACGGCCTCGGCGGCATCGTGACGATCAGCGTCGGCCACTGCCACCCCCACGTCGTCGCGGCCGCGAACAAGCAGAACGCGACGATGCAGCACAGCACCACGATTTATCTCAACCCCAACATCGGCGCGTTCGCCGAGAAGCTCGCGGCCAAGATGCCCGGCGACCTGAAGTGCGTTTACTTCACCAACTCCGGCTCCGAGGCCAACGACCTCGCCATCCTCATGGCACGCCTCGCCACCGGAAACTACGACGTCGTCGCGCTGCGCAACGCCTATCACGGCGGCAGCCCGGCCTCGATGGGCCTCACCGCGCACAGCAACTGGAAGTTCAATGTCCCGCACTCCTTCGGCGTCCATCACGCCGTCGCGCCCTATCCCTATCGTGGCAACTTCGGCTACGACGATCCCGACGCCGGCCGCAAATACGCCGACGACGTGAAGGACCTCATCGGCTACGCCACGCCGGGCAAGATCGCGGCGTTCATCGCCGAGCCGATCCAGGGCGTCGGCGGCTTCGTCGTGTTGCCTGACGGTTACCTCAAGCACACCTATGAACACGTGCACGCTGCCGGCGGCCTGTGCATCTCCGACGAAGTGCAGACGGGCTTCGGCCGCACCGGCACGCATTTCTGGGGCTTCGAGACGCACGGCGTCATCCCCGACATCGTCACGATGGCAAAGGGCATCGGCAACGGCGCGCCGCTCGCCGCCGTCGTCACCACGCCGAAGATCGCCGCCGTCATGGCGCAAAAAGTCCACTTCAACACCTTCGGCGGCAACCCCGTCGTCTCCGCCATCGGCACCGCCGTCCTCGAAGTCATCGAGAACGAAAAGACGCAGGCGAACTGCCTCGAGCTCGGCCGCTACATTCTCGCCGGTCTCGAAAAACTGAAGGCGAAGCACGCCATCATCGGCGACGTGCGCGGCAAGGGCCTGATGCTCGGCATCGAGTTCGTGAAGGACCGCGCGACGAAGGAACCCGCCAAGGAAGCCTGCGCGCAAGCGGTCGAGAATGCCCGCGAACTCGGCCTGCTCCTCGGCAAAGGCGGCCTCTGGGGCCAGACGATCCGCTTCGCCCCGCCGATGAACATCACGAAGGCTGACGCCGACTTTTTGCTCGCCGTCCTCGACGAAGCGATTGGCGCGGTGTGAGAAAAATAATCGCGGGATAAACCCGCTCCTACAGTTCGGGCCAAATGTAGGAGCGGCTTTACGCCGCGATAACAACCGCGAAGCAAAAATGGCCCGCATACTTGGAAAAGGTCACGAAGCCCTGCGCCGGGACGTTGGTCTACCTCCGGCGCCGAGTATTTCATCACCCTCTGCACCGACGGCAAAAGGCTCGGTCTCTCAGCACCAGTCGTGACGCGCGATCTGATCACAGGCGCCCTCCTGCTCGAACAAGAGTCCGTCTGGACCGTGCGCACAATGACCGTGATGCCTGATCACGCCCATCTGTTGGTCACCCTCGGAGACACACACCCCCTATCCGCTTCGATTCGCCTATTCAAAGGTCGCTCGTCTGCCACACTCCGATCATCCGGCCTCCGCTGGGAGCGCGGATGCTTCGACCACCGATTGCGTGTTGAAGAAAACCGTCTGCCCATCTTCCAATACATTTTCCTCAACGCCTATCGCACAAAGCTGCTCCCTCCGGACCAACGCTGGCCCGGTTACTACTGTCATCCGCTAGACTGGGCTTGGTTCGAACCGCTCACCAATGAGTCCTGTCCGTTTCCGGAATGGCTCGTGTAGGAAGGCAAGTGACTCGCCGGCTATTGTGCGTCGAAACGAATTCAAATCGCGGCGCAAAGCCGCTCCTACAACCAAGCAAGTCACTGCAAGACGCGGGCTGAAGCACCGCGCTACCCCGGAAATCTCCGCCACGCACTACTTCTTCAGGTATTCCGCAAGCCAGTCGAACACCGTCTGGTTGCCAGAACTCAGGGGTGGTCGATGATTTCATCGAGCGGCTTAGTCCGGCCCGCGCGATAGTGCGCCTGCGCCTGCTCCGCCACTTTGTCCAGCTTGCCGGCGGCGGCGTCCTGCTCGATCTGCCGGCCCCACTGTGCGTCGAGATGATCCTGTAGCCACGACGCAATCTCCCTTGCCTTCTGCACCGGCAACTTCTTCAGCGCTTCCTCGATTTCGGCGACCGTGCTCACGCCGTCAGAGATAGACGGATACGGTGTGCTGGCAAGCGCGGTGTCGGCCGCGCCCGCGGCTGCCACAAACTGTAGGAGGGGCTTTATGCCCCGATACGAATGTTCATCGGGGCATAAAGCCCCTCCTACAGTCGGAACAAATCGCCGGAAATCTCCGCGCCTTACTTCTTCAGATATTCCGCGAGCCAGTCGAACACCGTCTGGTGCCAGAACTCGGAGTTGCCGGGCTTGAGCACCCAGTGGCCTTCGTCGGGGAAGCTGATCATTTTCGACGGCACGCCCTGCCGCTGCAGCGCGGTGAAGAGCTGGTAGCCTTCCGTCACGGGCACGCGGAAATCGAGTTCGTTGTGGATGATGAGCATCGGCGTCTTGAAGTTCGCGGCGTAGAGATGCGGCGAGGCTTTGCGGCCTTCCTCGGTCATCGCCCACGGCTTCCCGTGCTCCCACTCGTCGAACCAGACTTCCTCCGTCGCGCCATACATCGAGTCGAGGTTGTAGGTGCCGTCGTGGCAGACGATGGTCTTGAACTTGTCGGTGTGGCCCTCGAACCAGTTCATCACATAGCCGCCGTAGCTCGCGCCGGCCGCGGCCATGCGCGTCGTGTCGATCCACGGCTGGTGCTCCAGATAAGCGAGCGCGGCGAACAGGTCCGTCATCACCTTGCCGTTCCAGTCGTGCGAAATCTCGTCGGTGAACTTCTGGCCAAAACCCGTGCTGCCGCGCGGATTCGGCAGCGCGAGCACGTAGCCCTGCGCGGCCCACACCTCGGGATTCCAGCGCGTCGACCAGCCGTCGTGCCACGCGCCCTGCGGCCCGCCGTGCACCATGAACACCAGCGGGTATTTTTTCGCCGGGTCAAACTGCGGCGGCTTGATGATCCACATCTGCACGGGCGTGTTGTCCGCGCCGGCGACGGTGACCGACTCCGGCTCCGGCATCACGATGCCGGAGAGCAGCGCATCGTTGGCGTGCGTGACTTGCTCGTCTTTCTTCGTCGCGAAATCATGGCGCCACACCTCGGGCGGGTGCGCGAAACCCGATTTCAGGAAATACATCGCGCGCCGGTCGGCCGCGAGCGAGAGTTCGCTGTTGTTGCCGCGGACGACCAGCGGATGGACCTCGCCGACGGTGGCGTCGACGCTCCACAGCGCCGACGTGCCCGGGCCTTCCGCGGAGAAAAAGAGACTCTGGCTGTCCGCCGCCCAGGTCATCGCCTCGACGGACGAATCAAATTTTTCCGTCAGGCTGAAATCCTCGCCGCTCGTGCGCGAGTGGAGGCGCAGTTGCCAGCGGTCGGCCTCGAAGCCGGGTCGCGCCTGCGCGCGGTAGGCGATGAACTTGCCGTCCGGCGAATAGCGCGGGCAGCCGTCGGCCGCGAGATTGGTGGTGAGCTGGCGGCGCTCGCCGGTCGCGAGATCGACCGTCCAGACATCGTGGTTGGTCACCCACGCTTGTTCGCGCGTGTGGGCGGAGGGCGCCGTGTAGGCGAGTTCGCGGCCGTCGGGCGCGAACGCGTATTCGTCGCCCGCGCTGAACGTGTCGGAGGTCGGCACGCCGTCGTTGTCGCCGGGCGTCACGTCGCGCGGCTCGCCGGCGGCGGCACCGTCGTGCACGGGAAGCACAAAGACGTGCTGGCGCTTGCCCTCGACCCACGAATCCCAGTGGCGGTAGAGCAACTGCGTGAACACGCGCGCCTTCACCGGGTTTTTCTCGAGGGCCGCGGCCTTCTCCTTGTTCAATTTGTCGGACTCGGCGAAGGGCTTCGCGGAAAATTCGGGATACACCGCCGACACGAACGCGATCTTCGAGCCGTCCGGCGACCACACCGGTCCGTTGGCCTCGGTGGACACGGTGGTGAGCTTGCGCGCCTCGCCGCCGGCGGCGGGGATCAGCCAAATTTGGTAGGAGCCGTCGCGGTTCGACTCGAACGCGATCCACTTGCCGTCCGGCGACCAACGCGGGTGCCGGTCGTGTTTCGGCGAGTTCGTGAGCGCGTGCGCCTCGCCGCCCGCCGCCGGCATCACCCAGATGTCGGCGTTCGTGCGGTTCTCCGCCTTGAGCGGGTCGGTGACGACGTAGGCGAGTGTGCGCCCGTCGGGCGACACCTGCGGATCCGAGACGCGGTGGAACCGGAACAGGTCTTCGAGTTCGACCGGACGCGGCGCGGCCGGCGCGACACCGGCGGAGAAAACCGCGACGCCGGCGGACAGCAGCAGCGCGACGCGGGAACGGAGGGAGGTTGGAGCGGGCATGGGAGGGAGGCCGCCAGTCAGGCCGAAAACCGACCGCGGGGGAAGCCAACTTTGTTCGCCGCCTCGCGGCCAATCGAAGGGCCTTTGGTCTCGAGTGGAGTCTGATGGGGACGCGGCGCCCTCGCCGCGTTTCGAGCGCTCGGCCGCGCCGAGGGCGACGCGGGGCCAGTTTTTCCAAACCAAAGCGCCGCCCCAACCTCGCCGCGCGCCGTCCATCCGCCCATCGGCCCTCTTGTCCAATTGCCAGTGAGTCGGCTTTCGCGGACCCTACGCTCCCGTTTCCCTTCCCCCCACTCATGATTAAACGCACCCTCGCAGTCCTCGCCCTCGCGACCGCTCCGGCCCTGCCCGCCGCCCCGGCCGCAGTCGAAGGCTTCACGCACGTGAAGACCGTCGGCGACATCGCCGAATACCGCCTCGACGCCAACGGCCTCCAGGTCCTCCTCCTGCCCGACCACTCGGCGCCCGTGATCACCTTCATGGTCACCTACCGCGTCGGCTCGCGCAACGAAGTCACCGGCACCACCGGCGCCACCCACCTCCTCGAGCATCTCATGTTCAAGGGCTCCGCGAACTTCAACAAGGAGAAGGGCACCAAGGTCGACCAGATCCTCGACCCCATCGGCGCCACCAACAACGCCACCACCTCCATCGACCGCACGAACTACTACGAGACCTTCGGCAGCGAGCACCTGCCCATCGTCGTGCAGATGGAGGCCGACCGCCTCCGCGGCCTGCTCCTGCGCGAAGACGACCGCCGCCCGGAGATGACCGTCGTGCGCAACGAATTCGAGCGCGGCGAAAACAATCCCATCCAGTCCCTCTTCAAGGAAATCGGCGCCGCCGCCTACATCGCCCATCCCTACCACCACTCGACCATCGGCTGGCGCTCCGACATCGAAAAGGTCTCCATCGAAAAACTCCGCGAATTCTACGACACCTTCTACTGGCCCGACAACGCCACCGTCACCGTCATCGGCGACTTCACCGCGGAAAACGCCCTCGGCCTCATCCGGCAATACTACGGCACGATCCCGAAGTCTCCGCACCCCATCCCGCAGCTCTACACCGAGGAGCCGGAGCAGACCGGCCCGCGCCGCGTCGTCGTCAAGCGCGCCGGCCAGCTCGGCGTCGTCGGCATCGCCCACAAGATCCCCGCCGGCACGCATCCCGATTACCCGGCGGTCCAGGTGCTCAGCACCATCCTCGGCAGCGGCAAGAACAGCCGCCTCTACCGCGCGCTGACCGACAAGAGCATTTCCACTGGTGTGTTCGCGCTCCCGCGCTTCGCCCACGACCCGATGCTGCACTATATCTTTGTGCCGCTCGCCCCTGGCGCAACGCACGATCAGGCCGAGAAGGCCGCGCTCGCCGAAGTCGAGCGGGTCAAACACGACGGCGTCACCGCCGAGGAAGTGAAAAACGCCATCAGCCAGCTCGTCGCCTCCACGGCGTTCCAGCGCGACGGCTCCTTCGCCATCGCCGCCCAGCTCAACGAGGCCATCGCCGTCGGCGACTGGACGCTCTACTACACGCTCGACGAGGCCACGAAGAAAGTCACTCCCGCCGATGTGCAACGCGTCGCCAACCTCTACTTCAACGAGGACCAGAGCACCACCGGCTGGTTCATCCCGGTGATGCCTGCCGCCGCCCCGAAGCCCGCCGCCCAATAACCCTTACCCTCCCGAAGCCATGAAAACCACTTCCGCTTTGTTTTCCGTTCTGCTCGCCTGCGGCTCCGCCGCGGGACGAGTCCTTCGTAGCTCAGCTCTGCTGAGCGGAGTAGGACTCGGACTCCTCGCCGCCACCGCGGCGGCGCAGATCGCTCCCAACGTCACCCGCACCACGATCGCCGGCATGGATGTCCTCCTCTACCGCACCGGCGTGAAGGACGTCGTCACCCTCCGCGGCACGTTCCCCGCCGGCGACGCCTTCTCCGCCGACACCAACTCCGCCGTCGCCACCCTCACCGGCCTCATGCTCGACAAGGGCACGACCACCGAGGACAAATTCGCCATCGCGAAAAAACTCGAGAGCGTCGGCGCCGCCATCAGCTTCAGCATCGACAATCAGATGACCGGCTTCAGCGCCAAATGCCTCAAGCCCGACGTGCCCCTCGTCGTCGCGCTCCTCGCCGAGCAACTGCGCTCCCCCGCGTTCAACGAGGCCGAGTTCGCCAAGGTGAAAAAACAATACGTCGGCGGCTTGAAACGCGCCCTGGACGACGCCGACGGCCGCGCCGAGGAAGCCTTCGCCCTCGCCGTCTATCCCGCCGGCCATCCCAACCGCCCCACGCCCTCCGCCGCCCAGATCGCCGCCGTCGAGAGCGCCACCCTCGACGAGGTGAAGGCGTTTCACGCGAAATACTACGGCCCCGCGCACCTGACGGTCGTCGCGGTCGGCGACCTCGACGTCGCCCAGATGCAGGCCGAGCTCGGCCGCGCCTTCGCCGGCTGGACCGGCGGCGTCGCCGCCATGCACCCGCCCGCCCCGCCCGTCGGCGACGCCGCGAAAGAGCTGAACGTGTTCATGCCCGACAAAACCAGCGTCACCATCCTCCTCGGCCAGCCGTCCGGCGTGAAATTCAGCGACGCCGACTATCAGGCGCTGCGCGTCGCCACCGGCATCCTCGGCAGCGGTTTCACCAGCCGCCTCGTCGGCAACGTCCGCGACACCGAAGGCCTCACCTATCGCATCAACTCGGCGATGGCCAACGACACCTTCACCGCCGGCGACTGGAAAATCTACGCCTCGTTCGCGCCCAATCTCCTCGAGAAAGGCGTCGCCTCCACCAAACGTCAGCTCGCCAAGTGGTATGACGCCGGCGTGACGGACAAGGAAGTCGCCGACAAGAAGACCGCCCTCGTCGGCCAGTTCAAAGTCGGCCTCGCCACCAGCGACGGACTCGCCGGCACGTTGCTCGCCACCGTCAACCGCGGCCTCGACCTTTCGTGGCTCGACCAATACTCCGGCAAGATCGCCGGCCTCACCACCGCCGAAGTCAACGCCGCGATCAAGAAACACCTCCAGCCCGACGCGATGGTGCTCGTGAAAGCCGGCACCATCCCCGGCGCCGTGCCCGCCGCAAAGTGAGGTGGAGGGCCGCCTGCCAGCCATAACCTTGGCGACGGCCGGTCCCCGCGCGACGATCCGGCTCTCGCAGCTCTCGACGCCCGTCACAACCCGTGACGGGCGTTTTTCTTTCCGAGGTCCTCGCCCCGGGCCGACGCCCTTTTTCTCGGAGAGCGCCCGGCTGTTGTCCGCCCAGAATGCGGGCCTTACTAGTCCGAAACTGTAGGAGCGGCTTTACGCCGCGAAGTAAGATCCCCGGAGCAGGCTCCGGGGCATTCCGGCAATTACCCTCTGTTTGGTGGGAGCGAGCTTGCTCGCGCCTCGTTCGCCAGTCGTCGCCAGCAAGCTCGCTCCCACAGACTCAACCCATGCCGAAGCTCACCCGCCGCAGCGGGCTAGCCCCGGGCCTTGCAGCCCCAGGGAATAATTCTGGTCGCAGGGCAAACCCGCTCCTACAAGAGAGCCATGCCCCAGATCCTCTACACCGTGCGCGCCACTTGCCGCGACGTCCCCCAGCGCGGCCGCTTCCTTGCCTGGCTCTCGCCCAATCACGTGCTGCAAGTCATGGCCGCCGGCGCTTCGGGCGTCCGCATCGTGGTCATTGACCGCGCCGCCGACACCGCGCCCGCCATCGTCGAGACCCAATACGTTTTCCCCTCGCGCAAAGCCTTCGACACCTACGTGCGCGACCACGCGCCCGCGCTCCGCGCCGACGGCCTGAAACATTTCCCGCCCGAGAGCGGCGTCACCTACGAACGCCAAGTCGCCGAAATCGCCGCGGAGTTTTGAGCGCGCTCCGTCAGTTGCTGGGCCGGCGCTCGCCGCCGCGCCGCTCAGGCGAAGGAGACAAAACTGTAGGAGGGGCGTTACGCCCCGATTCAAAAAATAAATCGCGGCGTAAACATCCTCGGGGCAAGCCCCGAGGCATTCGACCAATCCCCACGCAACTCACGACCATCGCTTCGCCTTGGAGGGAATCTGCTGGCCAGCAGAATGTCGTCCGTCTTCGCGCAATCCGCGGACCGGACGGAGCCGGTCCCTCCACCCAAACCAAGCCGGAGCAAGCTCCCGGGCATTCCAGAAACCTGTCCACGGTATTTGTGAGAGCGACCTTGGTCGCGACACGCACACCACGCTGAGTCGCGTGCAAGCACGCTCCCACAGCCGTCGACGAACGCCAGCTCCACCTGCGTCGGAATCTCCAACGGATCGCCGTCGGTCACGATGAGCGTGGCGCGCTTGCCCGTCTCGATCGAACCCAGCTCCGCGCCGACGCCGAGAATCTGCGCCGGATACAGCGTGATCGCCTTCAACGCCTCGTCGGCGGGCAGGCCGAACGCCGCCGCCAGCGCGGCTTCGTAGGGCAGATTGCGCGCGTTGGTCGCGCCCGCGGCGGGTCCGCTGGAATTGGCGATGCAGAAGCGCACGCCGGCGCCGTGCAGCTTGGCGGCGTTGGTATAGACGTCGTCGTAGCCGTCGTCGCGCCGCGCCGGCAGCTCAAAGGTGCCGCCGACAATCACGGCGACATCCGCCGCCTTCAACCGGTCCGCGACGCGCCAGGCATCGCGTCCGCCGACGAGGATCATCGTCACGCCTTCGTCGCGCGCCCAGTCGAGCGCCGCGCTGATTTGCTTGATGTCGTCCGCGTGCACGAACACCGGCATCTCGCCGCGCAGCACGGGCAGCATCGCTTCCCACCGCAGATCCGTCTCGACGGGCTGTGCGCCGGCGCGGGCGCGCAGATAGGCTTTCGCCGCCGCGAACGCGTGGCGCAGTGTTTTCACCTGCTCTTCGACGCGCTTCTGCGGATCGTCGCCGCCGCGTCCCCGCCCGCGCCGCCCCTCGGCGGCCGCCGGCCAGTTGAGGTGGAGGCCCACGTTGGCGCGCAGCGTCATGTCTTCCCAATTCCATCCGTCGAGCCGGAGGAGCGCGGAGGTGCCGGCGAGCAAACCGGACGAAGGCTGCCCGTCGCCGGTGACGGTCGGCGTCGTGAGCACGGTCAGCACGCCGTTCGCGCGCGTGACGGGGATGAGTTCGCTGTCCGCATTGACGGCGACCTGCGCGCGCGCATTGGGGTTGATCGCGCCCGTCTCGGCCGAGTCAACCGTCGCACGGACCGAGCTGATCTCCTCGGTGCCGAGCTGCGAGTTGGCCGAGATGAGGCCCGGGTAGACCCGCTTGCCGGTGACATCGATCACCTGCGCGCCGGCGGGTGCCGCGAGATCCGCGCCGATCTGCGCGATCTTGCCGTCGACGAGGAGCACGTCGGTCTTGGCGAGCACGGCGCCGGCGACGGTGTGAACCTCGCCGCCCTTGAGCAGCACGGGGGCCGCCGGGCGTTTGGCGGGCACAAAGGGAGACGCGTGCGCGACCGAGACGGCGAGCAGCGTGAACAGAACGGCAAACGGAAGCTTCCGTTTTGCAACCAATGGAGCCGGGGCGCCCTCGCCCCGGAAAACCGGTCGGAACGCGGCGAGGGCGCTGCTTCCCCAGCGAACCAGAGCCCGAACAAAAACCCGTGGGATGACCTGTGAATGCGTTTTCATCGGGCACCTCCGTCGGACATCGAGCAAGTGTGAGTGTCGCCGCCGTTGTGGTAGATCGCGCGGAATTCGTCGTGGTCTTCGGCGTGCGCCGCCGGCTGCGGCGGACCTCCGGGCGGCCCGTCGCCGCCCTCGCCGCCGCCCCCGCGCGCGAGGATTTTCTGCCGCGCGACGAGTGCCTTCTGCACCAGCGCCCCGCGCTCGGCGGCGGCGGCGGCGCGAAGCTGCTTGTCCTCGTCGCGGTCAAAATAACGGCGACCGTCGATCCAAGTCTGGTTCGGGCGCGACATCGTGGAGAGCGGGCTGCCGTTCCAGAGAACGAAGTCGGCGTCCTTGCCCGCCTCGAGCGAACCGACGCGGTCGTCGATCCGCAGTTGCTTCGCCGGGTTGATCGTCACGAACTTCAACGCCTCGGCCGGCGGCACGCCGCCGTATTTCACGGCCTTCGCCGCCTCGGTGTTGAGCCGGCGCGCGAGTTCGTCGCTGTCGGAATTGTAGGAGACGTTGACGCCCGCGTCGGTCATGAGCGCGCCGTTGTAGGGAATGGCGTCGTAGACCTCGAACTTGTAGCCCCACCAGTCGGAAAACGTCGAGCCGCCCGCCCCAATTTTCGCGATCTCGGTGGCGACCTTGTAGCCTTCGAGGATGTGCTGGAACGTCGCGACCGCCAAGTGCTGCTGCTCGGCGAGCCGGATGAACGCGAGGATTTCGTCGGCGCGGTAGGAATGGATGTGGATGATGCGGTCGCCGCGCAAAATCTCCGCCGCCGCCTCGAGCCGCAGGTCGCGACGCGGCGGCATGACGGTGCGTCCCGCCTTGAACTCCACCCAGGCGCGGTCGTATTCGCGCGCGCGGTTGAACGTATCGAGCATGATCTCCGGCACGCCCATGCGGCTGCCGGGATAACGCGTGCGCGGCCCCTGCGTGTTGGCGCGCGTGACGTTTTCGCCGAGGGCAAATTTCACGCCGGGCTTCGCGCCGGCAAATTTCAGCTCCTCCGCGCCCATGCCCCAGCGCAGCTTGATAACCTGGTTCTGCCCGCCCATCGGGTTGGCCGAGCCGTGGAGCACGTTCGCGACGGTCAAGCCGCCCGCGAGCTCGCGGTAGAGGCCGATGTCGGTCGCGTCGATGACGTCGCCGACGCGCACCTCCACGGTCACGGCGCTCGCGCCCTCGTTGATCCCGCGGTTGACGGCGGTGTGCGAGTGGCAGTCGATGAGGCCGGGCGTGACGTGCAGGCCGGTCGCGTCGATCACCGTCGCTCCGGCGGGTGCGATGAGATTCTTGCCGACCTGCTGAATTTTGCCGTGAGCCACAAGCACGTCGCCGCCCGCAATGATGCCGGCCGGCCCGCTCGTCCACACCGTCGCGTTCTTGATGAGCAGCGCGTCCGCCTGCGCGGGCACGGCCTTGCGCCCGTAGGCGCCGGCGGGATAAGTATCGCCCGACGCGATGATCTTCTCTTCGCCCTTGGCATCGGGAGCCGCCTCGGGCTTCGCCGGTGCCGTGCGTTTCGCCGACCAGCGGAGCGCGGTGCCATCGGGCAACTCGCCGGTGCCGCGGAGGTCGTCGTCCTGGCCGCTCGCGCTGAGGCGCGCCATGCCGCCCGTCGCGCCGAAGAGTTCCGCGGGCACGAAGAGCTCCAGCGTGTTCTTGTCGGCGAGGCTGGCCGTCAGATCCTTGTCGCCGGCCTTCGCGCGCAGGCGGTTGGGCCGCGCCCCGCGAATCGAAATCTCCTCGGGACCCTTTGCGCCGGTCCAGGTCAGCTTCCACGTGCCGCGCGCGTCGAGCCGCTGCCAGCCTTCCTGCTCGAAGGGCTCGCCGTCAACCCACACCAGTTCGATGGCGGAGTCGTCGGCCCTGAAGAGGTCGCCCTTCGCCACGACGACGTTGGCCGCACGACCTTTCTCGAGCGTGCCATGCGTCGCCCCCGCGCCGAGCAGGCCGGCCGGCGTCGTCGTCAGCGCCGCGAGCGCAGCGTCGGCGCTCAGGCCGCGCGCCACGGACTTGCGGATATTTTTCCAAAAATCGGCCTCGGGCTTTTTCAGTTTGGCGGTGGTGAAGGCGATGGGCACCCCGGCCTCGGCGAGGCGCGCGGCGTTCGACGGCGCGAGTTCCCAATGCTGCAAATCGTGCAACTGCACGCCGAGCGCCTTTTCGGCGTTATCCACCTCCGGCACCTCCGGAAAATCCAACGGCAGCACGACCGGCACCTTCGCCCGCGCGAGCACGTCGCGCACGCGGTATTCGGTGCCCGTGCCGCGGAGCGCGACCCGCAGCTTGAATTCCTCGCCGAGGCGGATCACGCGCGGCACGTCGAGTTCGTCTTCCAGCTCGAACATCGCGAGCTGCTCGCCTTTCACCACGCCGCCGAGCGCGGCGAGGGAGTCGTTGGCTTCGGGGCGCTCGACGCCCGAGCCGGCGTGCGCCGCGTAGGCCGCCTGCGAAGCGGCATACCACTGCGCGTCGAGCAGCGTCTGCCGCACGAGCGCGAGCGCGCCCATGAGCGAGGTTGGATAAGTGCGGTCAAAGAAATTGCCGAACTCGAACGCGACTTCCTGCGCCGTGGCGGCGCGGATGACGCCGCGGTTGAAATTCCCGCTGCCGAGGCTGACGAGCGCGCCGCTGCCGCGGAACATCCCGCGCGCCGGCGCGACGTTGGCCGCGGTGAACCCGAGGGCGCGCAGTTTCTCGGCGGACTTCGCGTCGGCGGTCAGCCCGCGCGCGGCCGAGCGTTCGGGCGTGACGCGCGGATTCCACGCGAGCGTGCCCATCGTCGGCTCGGGCCGGGCCGGAGCAGCGGCGGGCGCACCGTCGCCGTCGCGCGAGGGGCGCGCGGCGGTTTTCCATTCCTCGGGGAGAAACGTGGTCGTGTTGCTCTCGATGAAGCCGGCGTAGAGCGTGCGGCCGGCGAGGTCCCACACGCGCGCATCGGCCGGCACCACGACCTCGGCGCCGACCGCGTCGACGACGCCGTCGCGCAGGACCAGCGTGCCATGTGCGATGACCTGACCGGGCGCGACGACGATGCGCGCGCCGACCAGCGCATGCACCCGCGGCGTGGCGTCGCGCAAGCCCTCGACGGGCGCGGTGACGGCGCGCGGCGCGGCCGCGGAGTGGAGCACGAGCGCAGTCGCGCCCAAAAGCAGGGCGGCACCACGCGCAACGAGACGGACCGAGGGGGATTTCATAGATTCCTGCGGAATGGGGGAACGCGCAGGTTGCGAGGGGCGCCCGGACGCCGCAACGCCAAAGGCGCGGGCAAGAAATGCGAACGTCTATCCGAATCACAGGTAGGGCGAGGCGTCCCCGCCGAGCCGCGGCTCACCCGGAGGGTTCGCCCTACCGTCAAAAATCGCGGCCGATCGGCTGGCCCGGCGGCGGGGGCGGCACGCGCGGCGGCGCAAACTCTTTCGGGTGCTCGAAGAATTGCGTGATCAAGCGCGCGCCGTAGGCGTAGTGTGCCTGCTGCGCGGGCGCCGCGGCTTGCGGCGCCGAGGCCGCGAGCCAGTCGCGCAAGGCGGCCAGCTCCGCCATCGTCACCGCTTTCACCTGCGCGGTCGCGTCCGGATTGGCGGCGAGCGCGCAGAGGCGCGTCAGCGCGACGGCATCGACGGTGCGCTGGATTTCCCCGGCGTAATCGGCCCCGGCCGGCTGGCGCCACGTGGCGTCGAGCGTGCGCGCGAGCAGTTCTTCGAGGCCGGGCATGTCGGCGTGGCGCGCGTGCTGCTCGACGAGCCGCGCGGCGCGGCCGGGATCGAGCAGCACGTTGAACGTGAGGTCGGCGGCGGCCTCGGCCGGCGCGAGCGCATCGAAGTTTTCCGCGGTGTGGTTCGCGAAAAGTTCGCGATGCCGCGGGAAACCGGCGGGGCGCGGCGGTATGATATTCAAAAGTGCTTCGGGCAGTTGGAGCGTGGCGGGCGAAAGAGCCCCGAGCAGCGCCGTGATCGCGCGGCGCTGTTCCTGCGGCGGGACGGGCGTGAGCGGCACCTGGCCGTCGCCGCGCAGCGCGTATGTATAGCTCGTGCCGGCGACGGATTTCGCCGCGGCTTCGAGCTGGTAACGGTGGAGGAGATAGATCGGCACGAGCGTTTCCTCGATGGTCGAGAGCGGCTGGCCGGGCTTGATGACGTTTGCGCCGAAACGCGCGAGCGCCGCGGCGCGGATGCCGAGGAGGCGCTGGAGCTCGTCGACGGCGTTGACCCCGTTGTCCCACAGATGGACCTGGGGGTGCGAGCTGCCGGCGGGGCGCGCGTCCTGATCGGTGAGAAAAATGAGGCCGCGGTCGCGCGCGCGCGACGATGCCGTTCAGCGCGGCGGCTTCGTCGGTGCCGGGCGGGAACTGGCGGTAGCCGTAGTCGATGGCGACCTTGTCCCACTCGCCGATGCCGGTGGCGTAGGCGTTGCTCAAGTCGAGCGTGCCGTCGGCGCGGAGGGCGATGAGCGGATGGGGATAGTCCATGACGGACGCGCGGTCGGCGGTGCTCGCGAGGTAATTGTGGGCGAGGCCGAGCGTGTGGCCGACCTCGTGCGCGGCGAGCTGGCGCATCCGCGCGAGCGCCATCTCGCGCATCTCCGGCGAGACGGGCCGGCCCGTCTCGTAGGGCGCGAGCAGGCCCTCGGCGATCAGGTAATCCTGCCGCACCCGCAGCGAACCGAGCAGCACCTGGCCCTTGATGATCTCGCCCGTGCGCGGGTCGGTGACTCCGCTGCCGTAGGACCAGCCGCGCGTGGCGCGGTGGACCCACTCGATGACGTTGTAGCGCACGTCCATCGGGTCGGCGCCCTCGGGCAGCATCTCGACCCGGAAGGCGTTGACGAAGCCCGCGGCCTCGAACGCCTGGTTCCACCAGCGCGCGCCGTCGAGCAGCGCGCTGCGCACGGGTTCGGGCGTCGCGGGATCGAGGTAGTAAACGAGCGGCCGCACCGCCTCGCTGCGCGCGGCCGCCGGATCTTTCTTCTCCAGGCGGTGCCGGGTGATGAACTGGCGGTTGATCGACTCGCCGAGCGGGGTCGAGTAGTCGGCGTAGCCCGCCGGGAAATAGCCGGCGCGCGGGTCGAAGGCGCGCGGCGTGTAGCCGGGGCCGGGCAGTTGCACGAACGAGTGGCGCAGCCGCACGGTCAGCGCCGTCGGATCGGGCGCGATGTCTTTCACCCACTCGCCCGGCTCGCTGCCGGTGAAGGTCTGCACGACCTCGACCTCGGTGTTCTGCGGGAAATTTTTTGTCATCGGCAGGTAGAACGCGCTGCGCTGCGCGTCGAGCGCGTAGGCGCCCTGTTTCGTGCGCTTGAGCGCGCCGGCGACATCATGGGCGTCGCGCAGGAAAAACGCCGTGGCGTCGACGAGCACCCGGCCGTTCTCCTCCGCCGCGACGTCGAAGCCGCCGAGCACCGACTGCGCGAACGAGTCGGCCACGGCGCGTTAACCCGAGGTTCACCTGCACGAGCAGCACGCGCGGACCGCTCCGGGTGAAGCGCACGACGCGTTCGCGGCCGAGCTGGCCGCGGTCGAGCCCGATGTCGTTCGAGCCGAGGCCGGCCGGCAGCGAATCGACGTAGAGAAAATCGGTGTCGAAGCGCGGAATCTCGAGCCACATCTTGCCGGCCCGGTCGTCCCAATAGAGCGGGAAGTAGCCCGGCAGCGCTTTCATCTTCGCCACCTTCTCGGTGATCGTGACCGTCGCCGTCGGGTCGGCGGGCAGCTTGGATTTGGCGCAGGAGGCAAAGGTGCCGGCCACGACAGCGGCCAGCAACATCAGAGGGAGGCGTGGATTCATAGGGCGAGGGTCGAGATGAAGTTGTTTCCGAACCGCCCCTCAGCGGGGCTGATTTGGGCGGAGAGAGCGGCGCGGTTGCTCGAGTTTCGCCGGCCTGCCGGAGGGCAGGGAAGAAAAAGAGCCGAGACGACCGGGCCGGCTGCAGGCTACGATTGTCCGCCGGTTCGTCGAACTGATTCCGCCTTGCCTCTGGCCGCCGCCAGCGCGCGAGACCGGCGCCCACGAGCAAGCGCGCGCCTTCACCCCGCCGAGCCGGGGCGTGACGGCGCGCTACGCGCAGGGCGTGCACGCGCTCGGACTCGACGACGGGTGCGCGGCGGCGGGGGCCGCGCGCGCGGCTGCCAAAGGGTGGCACCGGCTCACGCTTTTTTCCCGAGAGTCGTCGCGGGCTTCACTTCGCCGCGGTGGCACGTCGTGCAGTTCACCACCGGTTGCTCGCTGTCGAGATGCCTGATCGCCGGCAGCAGTTCCCGGTTGATCCTCTCGACCATTCGCGACATCTCGCGCGTGATTTCCTTTTGCGGCTTGTCGGACCTGTCCCATTCGTTGGCAGTATGGCAATGCGTGCAGCTCACGCCGAGCGACTGGCTGTAGCCCGCGTTCATGATCGCCAGCAGGCGGCCCGCAGGCACGCCTTTGAGCGTCACGATGTCCTTGAACACCGTCTCGGCCGGCTCCTGCTCGTGGCCGGCGATCTGCACCCGGATTTCCTTCGTGAACCCGGCCCGCTCGGCTCCGATCTCCGCGGGCGTCAGTTTCGGCGCCGCGGACCCGGCGGGCGCCGTCCCCACGGTCGGCGCCGACGGCGAGTTTGCGGCCAGCCCCGGAAAGAAGAAAAACCCGCTCAGCCCGTGGAAGACGAGGAAGACGAGTGGGAGGCGGCGCATCCGGGTTGGTGGGCAGGAGCGCCAAGCCCGGCAAGCGGTCCTCGACCGGTCCCCCGAAATTCGCGCCGGCTGCGCGCCGCGCCGCGCCCAGACGCCGCGGACCGGCGAGCCGGCTCGCGCCCCAACCACCTCCGCCCGCGACCCCGGAAAAGTGTCATATAACAAGTGACACTTCCTCCTGCTCCGCGCGGCCCGGCGCGGCGGGCGTCGCCGGAGCCGGATTCGCCTCGCCGCCGCCCGCCGCCGAAAGATTTTTCTTGCCTCACTGTATTAGTGACCTAATTCACCAGCCGCACCCCCGCCTTCATGCCCCCGCTGCTCGTCATCAACCCGCACAACGGCGTCCCCGCCTACCGGCAGCTCATGGACCAGATCAAATTCCAGATCGCCACCGGCGTCCTCCCGGCGGGCACGGAGCTGGCCTCCACGCGCGCGCTCTCCGCCGAGCTGACCCTCAATCCGATGACGATCAGCAAAGCCTATGGCCTCCTCGAACGCGACGGTGTGCTCGAGCGCCGCCGCGGGCAGACCCTCGTCGTGCGCGCGCGCCCGGCCGGCGCCGCCGCGACCGACAAGCACGCCCACCTCCGCGAGCATCTCGCCCACGCGGCGACGATGGCCGGCCAGCTCGGCATCTCGCGCACGCAGGCCCTCAAACTTTTCCGCGAAACCCTCGACGCTTCCACCCCATGACCTCCGCCCCGCCCGCCAAAGCTCATCCGGTCGCCGCCGCCTTCACCGCCGACCGCCTGACGAAAATTTTCCCCGGCCACACCGCCCTCGACGACGTGACCCTCGCAATTCCCGCCGGCCACGTCGTCGGCCTGCTCGGGCGCAACGGCGCGGGCAAGACCACGCTCCTCCATCTCGCCGCCGGGCTCGCGCTCCCGACTTCGGGCGCTTGCCACACCCTCGGCTGCCGCACCGACCGGCTCGACTCGCCCGAACTCACCCGCCTCGGCCTCGTCATGCAGGAAGCCAAGTTCATCGAGTGGATGACCGTCGCCCAGCACCTCGATTTCACCGCGTCGTTCTACCCGCAGTGGGACCGCGACCTCCAGCGCCGGCTCGCCGAACTGCTGGAGGTGCCGGGCAAGCGCAAGATCGCCGAGCTCAGCACCGGCGACCGCCAGAAAGTCGCGATTCTGCTCGGCGTCTGCCACCGCCCCGCACTCCTGCTCCTCGACGAGCCGATGAGTTCGCTCGATCCCATCGTCCGCGCCCGGATGCTCGACGTGCTCCTCGAACGCCTGCGCGACGACGGCTGCACCGTCGTCATCTCGTCGCACCTGCTCAGCGACATCGAAAAAATCGTCGACTGGATCATCGCCCTCGACGCCGGCCGGGTGACCGAAGATTCCGCGCTCGACGAACTCCAGGAAAGCTTCGCCGAGTGGACCGTCACCGCGGCCGACGCTCGCCCGCTGCCCGCGTTCGCCGCGCCGTTCATTCTCGCCCAGCAACGCAGCGACCGCCTCGCCCGACTGACCGTGCGCACCCGCGCGCCCGCCGCCGCGGAGGAGTTCGCCGCCGCGCACGGCGTCGCCGTGCAAACCCGCCGGCTCAGCCTCGATGAGATGTTCCCGCTGCTGCTCGGCGCGCAAGGACCCGCCCGGTGAAAATCCACGGGGCATTCTGCTGGTGTCGGCGTCTCGCCGGCACGTCCGAGCATCCTCGGCGAGACGCCGAGGATAGCCCGCGGGACGCGGGCGCTCCCCGGACCGTTTCAAGCCCGGCCAATTCTAAGCCACCCTCGGCAACCCCGCCCCACCGCCCATGAACCTCCTCGTCTATTTCCGCTTTCTGCGCCCGCTGCGCTCGCTCGTGGTGGTGGCGATCTACACCGTCATCGCATGGGGATGGGGGGAACACTTGTTGCGTCTCGATCCCGCCACGGCAAAATTTATCGCGCTGGCGGTCGCGTTGCCGCTCTTGCTCGGGTTTTTCATCGCCGGAGCCGCGCACGAGCCGATGCACCGGCCCTTCGCGGCCGTCTTGCCGAATCTCCGGCGGCGGCAACGCACGGTCGCCGCCGTCTCCGTGTTCGTCGCCGCCATCGCCGCAACGTGCGGCGCGACGTGGATCGCCCCCACCGTGCCGCCGGTCGCCACGTTCGGCCTCGCCGTCGCGCTCGCCGCGGCGCTGTGCCTCGACCGGCACCAACGCCTCGGCGGCCAAGCCGGCGGTTTGGCCGCGTTTCTGGTTTGGCTCGTGATTGTTTGGGCGGTCGGGCCCAAACTCGCCGTGGCCATGAGTGTCGCTCCCTGGCTCTTTCTGCTCGGCGGTCTGGCCGTCGGCGCCGCGAGTCTCGTCCGCGGCTTTTCGCGCGAGAGCGCGCGAGCCCGGGCCGGCACCTTGTTCGTCGCCATGCAGACCAATATCTTCGCCCATTTTCTTCATCGCGGTATGGTGGCGCGCTGGCAGGCAGAGGTATTGGCCCAGCACGCGCGTAAGAAAAGCGGTCGCTCCTCGACCGGCCGCGACTGGACCGTGCGCTCCGTCGGCGCGACGACGCGCGATTGGATGCGAGTGTTCTGGCACGCGAGTTTCGGCGGACGACTGCGCGGCTCGTTCCTCGACACGCATCTGAAATTCGCCGCTGCTGTCCTCGTAAATGCCTTCGCCCTGCCGGGTCTCGCCCGCATCTTTGGTCAAACGGAATACTGGGCTCCGCTGGCCCGGCTGGCTGCGCCCGAGGCTGTTAGGGTTGCCGAGAATGTGGGCGCGGGAATCGAGGTGTTCGCGATGTATCTTCACCCTAGCATGGCCGCGCTGATCGCGCTTCTCCTCCTCCGCCCGCAGCTCGCTTACCCGATCTCGCGCACGCGGCTGGCGCGCGTCGCCTGCGGGCAAGCTGCGGTGCAGTGGATCGCCGCGCTGGTCGTGCCCGCCGCGACGATCTTTCCCGCCTCGCTCGTCGGTCAGCTCGTGTCGGGCCGGACCCTGCCCGGCTACGGCCTGCCCGCCCTGCTCGCGGTGGACCTCGCCCTCGCGGCGTTGCTCCCGCTGTTGGTCGCGACCAGCACGGATCGCCGCCCGACGCTGCGCATCCTCGCCGCCGTGCCTATTTTTGGGGCACTGATGCTTGTGGCATTCACGCGACCTTACTGGGGCACGTGGATTCTCTCTCCGCTGGGGGTTGCCAGCGCGCTCGCTGCAATAGCGGGCGGGCAGTGGCTGGTCTGGCAACGGTTCCACCGCCAGTATGCGACCGAGGACTTGACGCTCGAACCCGGCTTCATGGATCCGCGCGCACTCAGCACCCGCCGCCCGCACTGACTGACCGGAGAGGGCGGCAGCCTATCGGGCCTCATCTATCTGTCAGCCGTCGGGCGGGTGTGAATAACGCTGTGCCGGCGTCCAGCGAAGCGATCTGCCCGCGGCGAGCCGCGTTTGCTTCGGCCGGCAGGACGCCCGGGTTCAATCACCCCCGGGTTGCGAACGTTGGGTTGATTCCCGCCGCCACCCGGTCTCACATTCGGCTTCGCCTGTGAAACCCCTCTACGATTTTAGCCAACTGCCGGTGGACCGCGCGGTCGCGCCCGACGACGGCATGGTGGCGGCCGGTCTGCCCGAGCAGTATTTCGAGCTCGGGCGGCGCGCGCTCGAACTCGTCCGTTTCTCCGGCGAACTTTGCGACAAGCCGCACTATCCCGAAATTCTCGATCTCCCCTGCGGCCACGGCCGCGTGCTGCGCTGGCTGCGCGCGCACTACGGCTACGCCAACATCACGGCGTGCGACCTCGACCGCAGCGGCGTCGATTTCTGCGCGCGGCAGTTCGGCGCCACGCCGGTCTATTCGCAACCCGATCTGCGCGCGCTGCCGTTCACCGCCCAGTTTGACCTTGTCTGGGTCGGCTCGCTCGTCACCCACCTCAACCAGGAACGCTGGCTCGCCACGCTCGACAGCCTCGTGCGCTGGACGAAGGAAGACGGCGTGATCGTGTTCTCCACGCAGGGCCGCAGCGTCACGAGCCTGCTCGCGCGCGGGCGGAAGAACATCGCCGAGAACATCGACAAGGCCGCGCTGCTCGACCAGTTCGCCCACGAAGGCTTCGCCTACCAGCGCTACTTCGAGAGCAACGCGCAGGAGGACTACGGTCTTGCCGTCACGTCGCCCGAGTGGCTGATGCGCACGCTGCAACGCTACCCCGACGTCATCATGCGCGCCTATCTCGAGGAAGCGTGGGGCATTCAGGACATCGTCATTCTCTACAAGAAAGCCGGCCACTTCGAGCCCGTGCTCGGCGTGCCGGAACGAAACGCCGGGGCAAGAGCGCCCGCGAAACCGGCGCCGGGTTTGCTCGCGCGACTGTTCGGCCGGTAGGGCGAACTCTCCGGGTGAGCCGCGATTCGGCGAGGTCGCCACGCCGCGCCCGTCCATTTTCTTTCACCACGGATTTCACGGATTGATACGGATACAACCCGCCCCGATCCGGCTGGCTGGAAATCAGTGGCTTGATCCGTCCCGATCCGCGAAATCCGTGGGTAAACAAAACTCCCGTCGTCCGCCTCAGCTGCCTGCGCGGGCGTAAGGCGGGATCTCCAAATCCCGTCATTGCCCGTTCGCGAGAGACCGCCACGCCGCGCCCGCACATTTTCTTTCCCCACGGATTTCACGGATTGAAACGGATACAACCCGCCCCGATCCGGCTGGCTGGAAATCAGTGCCTTGATCCGTCCCGATTCGCG
>JACQFT010000153.1 GCA_016199925.1 Opitutia bacterium
ACGCTGTGGATTCGGACCAAGCAGGGCCTCGGAGCCAAAGTCTCTGCCTCATTAGGAAACTGCACGCCTGCCTCTCTTCCCCAATTTCCGGCTCTCAGCTCTCAACTCTCAGCTCTCAGCTATTCGGGCCTCACCGATCTCTACCGCACGCCTGAGTTCCAAGCCGGCGAATTTGAAATCCAGGATCTCGCCTCGCAGCTCGTCAGCCACGCCTGCGCGCCCCACCCGGGCGAGACGTGGTGGGACGCCTGCGCCGGCGAAGGCGGCAAGACGTTGCACCTGTCCGACCTGATGAAGAACAAAGGCCTCCTCTGGGCCAGCGACCGCTCGAAACGCCGCCTCGACAAACTCAAGACCCGCGCGGCGCGCGCCCAGGTTTTCAATTTCCGCACCGCGCCGTGGGAAGGCGACGCGCACCTGCCGACCAAGGGCAAGTTCAACGGCATCCTCGTCGACGCGCCATGCAGCGGCGTCGGCACCTGGCAGCGCAACCCGCACGCGCGCTGGACGACGACACCGAAAGACGTGCAGGAACTCGCGGTCGTGCAGCTCAGTTTGCTCAACCACGCCGCCGGGTCGCTCAAGCCGAACGGCCGCCTCATCTACGCCGTCTGCACGCTCACGCGCGCCGAGACGACCGCCGTCGCCGCCGCGTTCACCGCCGCGCATCCCGAGCTCGAACCGGCCCCGCTCTCAGCTCTAGGCTCTCCGCTCTCAGCTTTGACTTTGTGGCCGCACGAGCTGAACGCGAACGGCATGTTCATCGCCGCATGGAAGAAGCGGTAGGGCGAAGCCTCCGGCTGAGCCGCGGCTCACCGAGGACGGTTCGCCCTACCCCACGACATGAACGAAGCATCTCCCAAAATAACCAGCGACACCGTCCGCGCCGATTTCAACGACGTGCGCACGGTCATCCACTACGCGCGCGCCGCGCATTTCCTCGGACTGTGGAAGTCCGAAAAAATCCTGATCGACCGCTATTTTCCCGACCGGCAGGCGCGGCTGCTCGAAGCCGGTTGCGGCGCGGGCCGCGTGGCCGTCGGCCTCTGGCACGCGGGTTATCACCACGTCGTCGCGTTCGATTTCGCCGCCGAGATGATCGAGCAGGCGGAGAACCTCGCGCAGGAACAGGGCATCACCGGCCTCACGTTTCTCCAAGCCGACGCGACGAATCTGCGCGGCGGCGCGGCATCGCTGCCCGCGTTAGATCCTTCCGAGGTGGGGGCGGTTATACCTAACCGCCCTTCCGGCCCCGCCGATGATAAGAATCCTCCGAGGGCCGTTCGGGATAACGGCCCCCACCTCACCGAAACCGCACCGGCGTCCCCCGGAAAGTGTCATCTATTTGATGACACTTTCGACGGGGTGCTTTTCCTGTTCAACGGGCTGATGCAAATTCCGGGGCGGGAGCACCGGCGCACGGCGCTGCGCGAACTGCGCCGCGTCTGCCGTGCGGGCGCGCCGTTTATCTTCACGACGCACGACCGCGACGATCCGGCCGACCTGAAGGAGTGGGCCAAGGAGGCGGACCGTTGGGCGCGCGGCGCGCAGGACCCGCGGCTGCACGAGTTCGGCGACCGCTATTTCTCCGACGAGACGGGCAACACCTTCATGCACCTGCCCGACCGCAAGGAAGTCCTCGACGACCTGGCGGCGACGGGCTGGGCGCACGTCGAGGACGCGACGCGCAACGAACTCGCGAGCGAGACGCCGCGGGTGCGGAATTTCTCCGACAACTGCCGCTTCTGGGTCGCGCGGAAAGCCTAGCCCCGAGCAAGACGCGGCGACTTTGGAGAACAAAAAGGCCGCGCATTTCGGCGCGGCCTTGGAGATCAGGCGGCGACTCGGCGGCTCAGAAGCCGGTCTGGATCGCGAGGGAGTATTGCACGGCGTCCTTGCCGTCGTTGCGGAGCTCGGTGCCGAGGCCGGCGGTCCAGCTCCAGTTCTTGCCGACGTTGCCGGTGAGGCGGGCGCCGATCTTGAAGTTGTCGCCGTTGCCGTCGTCCACCTGGATCGTAGTCAACGACGAGAGATTGTCGGCGAGCCGGCCCGTGAGGCTGCGGCTGGTCTTGGTGAGATCGCCGGCATAGACGCCGTCGAGGCTGAGCACGAGCGGCAGTTCGCCCTTGCGGACGACGTAGTCGAGGCTGGCGCCGACGAGGCCGGCGACGGTCTTCACGTTCTGCTCGCCGTAGGCGAAGTTGAGTCCGGGGACGCCGCTCTCGGTGTAGCCGTCGAGCTGGCCGCGGGTGTAGCGCAGGCCGACGAAAGGCGTGAAGTGGAGCGACTCGCCCGCGAAATCACGGCCGAGCCGGACCGAGCCGCCGTAGCGGCTGCCGCTTGTCTTGCCGGCGGCGGTGAGCGGCGTGAGCGCCGTGCGCCGGGCGATGTTGCGCACGTCCTGCGCGCCGTAGCTCACGGTCGCCTCGGCGAAGGTCGCGCCAAATTTCCATTGGGCGTAGGCGCTGCCGTACTCGCCTTGCAGCTTGAAGGAGCCGTTGCCGGCGCCGGCCTTGACGGTGGAGCTGATGGTGTCCTTGCCGAAGGCGAGGCCGACGAGCACGTCGGGTTTCCACTGGTAGTCAAACCCGGCGGTGAAGACGCGGGCGTCGAAATCGAAGCCGGGCTGGTAGCCGTTGAACCGGCGCCCGCCGGTCTTGAAGCTGTAGGAAACGTAGCCGTCGGCGCTGTGGTGGTTCGTGCCGTGGCGCACCTGGTTGAGGCGGGCGTCGACCGAGTCGGCCGTCAGGTCAGCGAGGGCGGTGAGGGCGGTGCCCTGTGCGCCGGCGGTGCCGAGCACGAACTCGGGATTGAGGGCTTCCTCAATCGCGCGGGCGATGATGCCGTGCGTCTTGGTGGTCGGGTGGATGCTGTCGAAAAAGACAAAGCCGTCCGCGTTCCCCGGCGTGCCGCCCGCCGTCAGGATGTCCACGATGGACCGGTTGGTGACGGTGAAGCCGAAGGCCGACGCATTCTGGAGGATGTTGTTCACCACCGCCTGCACGTCGAAGAGCGTGACGTTCGCGCCCGCCGGCAGATTGGCGGCGGCGAGGTTGGCGCGGATGGCGCTGTTGAACGCGAGCGAACCGGCCTGGGCGAGCGAGACGGCCGGCACGCCGGAGCCGGTGGTGAACCGCGGCGTCTGCGCGATGTTGGGCAGGTTGAGCACGAGAAAATTCCGGCCGCCCGCCGCCGCGAGCGCCTGCACCGTGCTGGTGACGGAGGCGGAGGCGGCGTTGGCGATGCCGACGATAGCGGCGTTGTTTTGCGTGGCGGGATTGGCGATGCCGTTGAGCACGTCGTTGGCGCCGGCGAGGAGGATGAACAGGTCGCCGCCCGCCGGCGTGATGCCGCGCGCCTGGAACAGGCCGAGCTGCACCGGGATGGAGGCCGGGACCGGCGTCGAGCCGACCGCCGTGGCGCCGCCAAACGCGAAGTTCAGGTTCGTGCGCACCGTGCCGGGCGCAGTCACGGCGTTGCGCAGGCTGGGGAAGAGTTGCTCGACGTAAACCGGGCCGTTGGAAAAGCGGCCGTTGAAATACGGCGCCGGCGGCTGCCCGACGATGGCAAAGAGGTTGCCGGTGTCCGACAGGCTGTCGCCGAAGACAAAGGCGCTGGTGAAAGTGCGGGCCGCGGGCTGGGCCTGCACGAGAGGGGGCAAAGCGCCGGCCAAAGCCAACGCGGCGACGAGACGCAGACGGGGGGTGTTCATAGGGGGACTCCGAAGGTTGCTGGTGCGGATGCGAACGAATCCCTCCGGGTCCGGCGGAGCAAGCCCCGTTTCGTCGCTGGCAGCGAAGCGGCGGCGCGCGGACGCACGCGGCAGGCGTCTCCGCCGACCACTCCGGGGCCGGCCGCGGGGCGTTCGCCGCCAGTGCCACCGGTTTGTGGGAGCGGGCTTGCTCGCGACTCATCCGCCAAACGTCGCGAGCAAGCTCGCTCCCACATTCCCCATCCAAGCCGGAGCCAGCGCCAGGGTATCGGGCCCGTCGCAAACGGAGAATCCGCGCTAGCGCGCCAGCATTTTTCCCAGCCGCGCTTTCACAGCGGGCCACTCGTCGGCGGTGATGCTGAACATCACGGTGTCGCGCATGGAGCCGTCGAAGCGCGCCTGATATTTCCGCAGCGTGCCTTCCTCGACCGCGCCGAGGCGGGCGATGGCGCGGCGCGACGCGTCGTTGCGCGCATCGGTCTTCAACTGCACGCGCACCGTGCCCCAGACCTCGAACGCGTGCGCGAGCATCAGGAGTTTCGCCTCGGTGTTCACCGCGGTGCGCTGCGCCTCCCGCGCGATCCACGTGTTGCCGATCTCGACGCCGCGGTTTGGCCGGCGGAGGTCGAGAAACCGCGTCGAGCCGACCACGCGGTTGTCGCTGCGGCGCACGGTCGCGAAGCCGACCTCGGCGCCCGCCGCCTGCGCGCGCAGCGCGTCGTCGAACCACTTTTTCATCTCCGCCGGTTTCGTCAGCGTGTCGGTGAGAAACCACGGGAACACATCCGGCCCGCGTGCCGCTTCGTGCAGCAGCGGCAGGTGCCGCGCCTCGAGCGGTTCGAGGCGGACGTGGCGGCCTTCGAGGAGGACGGGCTTCGGGTCGAACGGCGCAATCATGCCGGCGAGCATGCAGCCAGACCGCCCCGCCCCAAGCCCGAATCAGCCCGAGCCGGCACCGTCGGCGCAAACCCTAATATCTTGCCCGCGCGCTTGCCGCCCGCCGGCCCCTCTGCCAGCCTCCGGCCATGTCCACGCTCCTCTCCGACCGCACGCTCCTGTGGATCGGCGCCCTGCTTTATCTGGCCGGCTTTGCGATCGGTTGCCTGACGCTCGCGTGGCGGAAAAACTCCGGCGCCCCGCACGCCATCCTCAAGACGCTGCTGACCGGGGGCCTCTTCTTCCAGACGACCGGTCTCTACGTCCGCGGCATCGCCGTCGGCGGCTGCCCGCTCGGCAACACCTTTGAACTCTTCCAGTTCGTCGCGTGGTCCGCGATGGTGCTCTACTTCATCGTCGGCTCGGCCTTCCGCGTCAGCCTGCTCGGCCTCTTCACCGCCGGCTACGCCGCCGCTCTCGCGTTCATCTCGCTGCTCGTGCCGCAGTGGGACCTCGTCCGCGGCCTCAAGATTTTCGGCCAGAATCCGTGGATCGAGTTCCACGCCGCCCTCGCGGTCTTCAGCTACGGCGTCTTCGGCCTGCTCGCCATCACCTCGTCGATGCACCTGCTGCAGACGGCCAGCCTGAAAAACAAGCAGCTCGACGGGCTCTTCTGGTTTCTCCCGTCCGTCGTGCAGCTCGACCAGATCAACTTCCGCCTGCTCCTCGCCGGCGTCGCGCTCCTCACGCTCTCGCTCTCCGTCGGCGCCGCCTGGTGGGTGCGCAACACCGAGAGCGTCGATGTCGCGAAGCTCACCGTCACCGTCAGCATCTGGCTCGCCTACCTCGCGACGCTGCTCCTGCGCGGGCGCGGCCGGCTCGTCTCCGTGCGTTTCGCGTGGGTCTGCATCGTGCTGTTCGCCCTCGCGCTGCTGTCGCTCCAGCCCGTCAACGCCAGCCGGCACCTGACCGCGCCGGTGCCCGCCGCCCGCTGATGCCGATGGATCCGCTCAACCCCGTCCTCTTCCTCGTCGGCGCCACGCACCGCACCGCGCCGCTGCACCTCCGCGAAAAACTTTCGCTCGACGAGGCCAAAGCCGCGCAACTCGCCGCGCGCCTCCGCGCCACGCCGGGCATGCGCGAGTTCGCGCTCCTCAACACCTGCAACCGCGTCGAGCTCTACGGCGTCGCCTCGAGCGGGCACGCCGTGCACTCGTTTCGCCAGGTGCTGGCCGAGATCACCGGTTGCGAACCCGGCGAACTCGAGGCCGTCAGCGTGCTCCAGCACAATCACGCCGCGATCACCCACCTCTTCGAGGTCGCCGCCGGCCTCGACTCGCAGATCGTCGGCGAAGCCGAGATTCTCGGGCAGGTGAAGGAGGCCTACGCCACAGCGCAGGAGAAAAAATGGGTCGGCCCGGTGCTGAACCGCGTCTTCCAAAAAACTTTCCAGGCCGCCAAGCACATCCGCACCCACACCGCCGTCGGCCAGGGGCAGATCAGCATCGCCACCGTTGCCGTCGACCTCGCGGGGAAAATTTTCGGCGACCTCACCGAGACGCACATCCTCGTGATCGGCGCGGGCGAGATCGGCCTGAAGACCGCGCAGGCGTTCCAGAGCCGCGGCGCGAATTCCATCACCGTCGCCAGCCGCACCTTCGCCAACGCCGAGCAGGCCGCCGCGCTCACCGGCGGCTGGGCCGCGAGCCTCGCCGACCTGCCCGAGCTGCTCGCCAAAGCCGACATCGTCGCCAGCTCCACGTCGGCGTCCGACGCCGTCATCACCGCCGCGATGGCCGACGCCGCGATGAAGACGCGCCGCGCCCGCCCGCTCTTCCTCATCGACCTCGCGTTGCCGCGCGACGTCGAGCCCGCCGCCGCGGAACTCTCCAACGTCTTTCTCTACAACCTCGACGACCTCGCGACGATTGCCGAAGGCAACCTCGCCCAGCGCCGCGCCGAAGCCGCGAAGTGCCGCGCGATCCTCACCGAGCGCACCGCCGCCCTCTGGCCCCAAGTCGAGCCCTACCTCCAACCCGGCGACAACGGCACCACGCCGCCGCAGGTTTGATGTAGGGCCGGCCCTTGTGGCCGCGCCGCCTGAAGGTCTTCAAGGCATCTCTGACGGGCCAGCTTTTTTTCTACTATGCTTGCGCCGCCACAATTTTCAGGATTGTTTCTTCGCACGGCCAACCATGACAAACGTCATCGTTGGCTTTTTCATTATGAAAAAAATAACTGACTTCGAAAGATACCATAGAAATCAGTTAAGGGCCCAAAAGCGCTTCGCCCGATATTTATCTCAACGCCACACACACGGAGCATTCGGGAAAATCCATCTGTTCCGACCCGTCGAAGAGCCCGTGATTCCGGTTAGCGCCCCCCGAATTTTCTCTTTGATGGAAAACCCCGAGGAGGTGCTTTCATTTATTGCGGCCCTTTCGGCTAGGGCTCGGCGCGACCGGCCGCTTTTCATCGACCTAATGAACGTCGAACGCATTAGCCCCGAGGCTGTGCTGCTACTACTTTCCACGATAAAAAGCAGACGGCTGAAAAAATGCCTGCGTATCGGCGGCAACGAACCAAGGGACCCAGAGGTTAGTGCCGCCCTTTCGCAATCGGGTTTCTACTCATACGTGACGCACAAACCTAAAGGGCACCGAAGCGATAGCACTACGGGCATCATGAAAAAACATGAAGGCAAGAAGGTTCGCGAGGATATCTGTGCTCAGCTCGTTCAACATGCAACGAAGGCGATTTATGGTAAGGTGACGAAGAATGGCGGTCTTTATCGCGCCTTGATTGAGTGCATGGCGAACACACGCGACCATGCCTCGGTCGAAGGCAAAGAGCAGGAAGCTTGGTGGGTCTCCGTTCACTGCAACGCTGAAGCAAAAACTGCTGACTTTGCTTTTCTGGATAATGGCGTCGGAATTTTTAAGAGCATCAAGTGGCAAAATTTCACAAAGCGAATCGCGAAATCCATCTTCTTTACTGATCAATCCAGCCTGCTTAATGACCTCCTTCACGCTCATTTGGGATCGCGGACCGAACTTCCATATCGAGGAAAAGGGCTTCCTGCCATATTGAAGGCGCAGCAGCGAGGACAGATAACGAACCTTAGACTGATCACAAATAAGGCCTACCTTGACGCAACGTCTGGGGTTGGTAGGGTCATCAAACAAGAATTCAAGGGGACCTGTCTTACTTGGAGGATCCAATGTGAATAAAATCGTCATAGCACAAGAATTCACGCGCACGCCCGGCCCACGTAATCAGGACGAGGGGGATTTTTCAGGAGAACTTTTCCTGAAGGAGAAACTTGAACCACTATTCCTCAAGTCCCGGGATACCGGACTCTCGCTATTGGTGGATCTCGACGGCGCTGAAGGTTACGCGACTTCATTTCTTGAGGCGGCTTTTGGCGGTCTTGCCCGGAAGTATGGCGCTGATGTCGTGCTCAAGACTCTGTCTTTCAAAAGCGACGATGAGCCCTACTTGATAGATGAAATCAAAGATTACGTTCAACAAGCAAACGCTTAACCGATGGCTCGAGGGTTTAGCGTGCGTGGCTTTGGGAATAGCTTTCGGCATACTACTCCTGAAATCCTCGGAGTTTCAGTTTGAATGGAAATTTAACGTCATCGATTTTTTTGGGCTATTACTAACGTTTGCCGTCCTTTTCGTGTTACAGAATTCCGTTTCACAGAGGTTTACTGACCATCGCGTCGAGAAGGATATTTTGATTGCCGAAGCTAACAAGGTTTCCGCCCGAATTGAAAAAATCCAGCAATTGTGCCGTTCTAGCGCCAATGGGGAGGACCTCATCTCTCTGCCCGGTCTAGTCCTTTCACAATTCAAAGAGCTCAGCGTCGAATTGCGATCGTTTGAAATGCAGCTTGTGCTCACTCCAATTCAATTGGACATGAAGCGTTTTGCTGAAATCCAGCGCGGCTGCGGGAAAACCAAGAAGCTGGCGACGGGTGGCGGATACCCGCACAGGGCTATGACACTTGACGAACTCTCGTCCGTGCAAAAACAAATCGAGACAACCCGATCCGCAATTTATCGGATGGTTTTCTACCTAAATCGCCTTTGATGGAACCTGACAAACGGGACTCGTCATGAAACTTGAAAGTGAAGTTACGACAGCGCGGTGGGCCGACATCCTCTTTGGCTGAAACTTTGAAAACCCCATGACAACCAAGCACCGAATCTTCACGACGCCCTTCGCCAACGTCTATCCATTCTACGTCGCGAAGGCGGAGAAGAAGGGGCGCACGAAGGCCGAGGTTGATGCCATCATTTGCTGGCTGACGGGCTACAGTCCGAAAGCGCTGGAGGGACAGCTGAAAAAGCAGACGGACTTCGAGACTTTCTTCGCGACGGCACCCAAGCTGAATCCGGCGCGCAAGCTGATCACGGGCGTCGTCTGCGGCGTGCGGGTGGAAGACGTCGCAGAGCCGACGATGCGGGAAATCCGCTATCTCGACAAACTGGTCGACGAACTCGCCAAGGGGAAGGCGATGGAAAAGATTTTGCGGACCGGTTGAAGTTCGCCGGTTAAGCTGGCGGCGGCGGCGTCTATTTCCCGGGGAGCGCACGCGTCCCGCGTGCTGGAGCCGGCGTCACGCCGGCTCCTCCAGAAATCCTCGGCGAGCCGCCGAGGACTGCCCGCGAGACGCGGGCGCTCCCCGAGAAAATAGGCGTCAGCTTCTTGCGCGAGACTCAATGCATGCGGTCTACACCGCACAATTCACACCGTCGGCTTGCCGATGCGCGCTAACGCGGCGGAGAGTTCGGCGAGGCGGATGGGTTTGCTGATGTAGTCGTTCATGCCGGCGGCGAGGCACAGCTCGCGGTCGCCCTGCATCGCATTCGCGGTGAGCGCGATGATCCACGGGCGTTTGGCGGCGTCGGGATACGAGCGCACGATCTGGCGTGTGGCCTCCAGCCCGTCCATCTCGGGCATCTGCACGTCCATCAGAATCACGTCGTAGGGCTGGCGGTGCAGCGCGTCGAGGACTTCGTGGCCGTTGGCGGCGACGTCGGCGCGGAACCCGAGGTTGCGCAGCATGTGCAGCGCGACGCGCTGGTTGACGGCGTTGTCCTCGGCGAGCAGCAGGCGTTCGCTGCGGTGGGCGGTCTCGGCGGCGGGCAACGGGGCCGCCGGCGCGGCGCCCACCTCGGTGCGGCCGCGCCAGAAAATCTGCGTCATCGCCTCGAAGAGCTGCGAGGGCTTGACGGGCTTGGTGAGCGCGGCCTCGAAGAGGCCGTCGGTCTCGCGCTGGCCGAGCGAGGAAAGCAGCACGAGCGGCATCTGCGCGGGGGTGCGGAGCCGGCGGATCTCGTGCGCGAGCATCTGGCCGTCCATCTCGGGCATCTGCATGTCGAGGATGGCGAGGTCGAAATTCTCGTGGGCGGCGAGGAGGGCGAGGGCCTGGGCGGGCTCCGCGACGGCGAGCGGTTTCATGCCCCAGGCGACGGCGAGTTCGCTGAGGATGCGCCGGCTGGTGGCGTTGTCGTCGACGATGAGCAGGCGCCGGCCCTCGAGGCTGGCGCGGGCGGCGCCGATGTAGGGCTTGGGTTTGCTGCCGACGGACTCGGTTCGCAGGGTGAAGTGGAACGTCGTGCCGCGGCCGAGTTCGCTCTCGACCCACATCCGGCCGCCCATCATTTCCGCGAGGCGCTTGCTGATGACGAGGCCGAGCCCGGTGCCGCCGAACTTGCGCGTGGTGGACGCGTCGACCTGGCTGAAGGAGCGGAACAGCCGCCCGATGGCCTCGGGCGGGATGCCGATGCCGGTGTCGCGCACGCTGAACTGCAGCTCCGCCGGCGAGCCCGGGGCGGGCGCGGATTTCAGCGGCGTGACGGTGAGCACGACTTCGCCGCGCTCGGTGAACTTCACCGCGTTGCCGAGCAGGTTGACGAGGATCTGGCGCAGGCGGGTGGCGTCGCCCTTGAGCAGGCCCGGCGTGCCGTCGGCGATCTCGTAGAGCAGGTCGAGGCGTTTCTCCGCGGCGCGGGCGGCGAGCAGGTCGAGCGCGCCCTCGACGCATTCGCGCAGGCTGAACTCGGCCTGCTCCAGCTCGAGTTTGCCGGATTCGATTTTGGAGAAGTCGAGAATGTCGTTGATGATCGTGAGCAGGGCGTCGCCGCTGGCGCGAATCGTCTCGGTGTATTCGCGCTGGGTGCGGGTGAGCGGCGAGTCGAGGAGGAGGCTCGTCATGCCGATGACGCCGTTCATCGGGGTGCGGATTTCGTGGCTCATCATGGCGAGGAACTGGCTCTTCGCGAGGTTGGCGGTCTCGGCGACCTCCTTGGCGGCGCGGAGTTCGTCCGCCTGTTTTTTCTGCGCGGTGATGTCGACGATGGTCGCGACTTCCTGGAGAATTTTCCCGTCTGGTGCGCGGTAAGCCTTCACGGTGAGAATGCCCCAGAGCACGGAGCCGTCGCGGCGCCGGTAGCGTTTCTCGATGCTGTAGGAATCGACGAGGCCCTGGCGGAGCCGGGCGGACTGGGCTTCCTGGCGGGCCCAGTCGTCCTCGGGCGTGATGGTGCGGTAGATTCCGGGCGTGAGCGCTTCCTCGCGGGTGAGCCCGCTGATCTGGAGCACGGCGTCGTTCACCCAGCTTTGCGTCGTCTCGGTGTAGTCGACAAAACTGACGCCGGTCGGCAGCGCGTTGAGAATGAAATGGAACAGCGCCTCGCGCCGGACGAGCTCGGCCCGCGCGGCCTCCCGCGCGGTGATGTCGTTCTGCAGGGCCATGAACCCGGTGAGCTTGCCGTCGGGGTCGTGCAGGGGGCGGGTTTCGATCTCGGTGAGGCATCGGCGGCCGGCGCTGGCATAGACGAGGAGCTGCCCGTTGAAGGCTTCATCGGCCGCGTCGGCGCGGTTCATCGCGGCCAGGGTTGCCGGATCGGTCTCCGGGCCGGCGAGCAGGGCGCTCGCGCGCCGGCCCTTCACTTCGTCGAGGGTGTAGCCGAACATGCGGGTGAACCCGTCGTTCACCCATTCGATGTTCCAACTGGCGTCAGCGATGAGGACCGAGCTCGCGGTGTGCTTGACGACGAGGGCGAGTCGGGCGGCCTCGGCCTCCTTGCGCGCCAGCTCGGCCTCGAACCTGCGGCGCTCGGTGATGTCGTTCTCGATCGCCATGAACCCCGACAGCTCGCCGCAGCCGTCGCGCAGAGGCTGCACCTCGATCTCGAGCCAGAAGGGGCGACGGTCCTTGGCGTAGTTGAGGATCTCGACGCGAAAGCCCCGCCCGGTGCGGAGGCCCTCGCGCATGGTCGCGACCGTCGCCGGGTCGGTGTCCGGACCCTGGAGGAACGATCCGGGGACGCGGCCTTTGACTTCGCCGAGCGGGTAGCCGGTGATGCGGGTGAACGCAGCGTTCACCCACTCGATGCGCCCGAGTGCGTCGGCCATGATGACGGCGTTGCTGGTGTGGCTCGCGACGATGGCGAGCTTGCTCGACTCCTCCTCGGCGCGCCGGAGGTTCACGGTCATGCGGTCGGCGAGATTGAGGGCGCGGCTGCGCGAGTTGACCAGCAGCCAGGTGAGGCCGGCGCCGAGAGCGGCCGCCAGAATGCCGCCGGCCAGCACCAACAGCGGCAGCGCGTGGCTGCCCGCCGCGTCGAACTCCGGCAGCGTGCTCAGGCGGAGCGTCCAACGCCGGCCGTAGATCTCGAACGGCACCGTCTCGGCGAACCGGCGCCCGCGGTAGTCCTCGGCGCTGACGCGCCGGGTGCGGCCCGCGGGCGCGAGGTGGCCGTCGGCGTCGTAGATCAGCGCCGCCAGCGACGGCTCCGCGTCGTCGAACACCTCGAATTCCAGTTGGCGCTCGGCGGTCTCGACCACGCCTTGGAACAGCAGGTCGACGCGCAGCGACGCGTAAACCCAGCCGGCGAGCGCGTCGCGCCGCTGCTCGGCCGTGGCGGTGAGCGCGCCGTGGCGATAGACGGGCAGGAGGAGGAGGAAGCCGGGGATTTTTTTCTCGCCCTCCAGCACGCGGATGCGCCGCGACAGCACCGTGCGGGCGGTGAACATCGCCTCCTCGGCGGCGGTTTTGCGCGTCGTGCCCGACGCCATGTCGAGCCCGAGCGCCCCGGCGTTGGCCGCGAGCGGTTCGATGAACGTCACGACATAGAGCCAGTCGTGCGTGCCCGCGCGCTGCACCTGGAAATTCGGCACGCCGTCGCGCTGCATCTGCCGCTCCACCGCCTCGACCTCGGACCGCCGCACCCGCTGCGCGTAACCGAGGCCGACCATGCCCGGGCTGAAAAATCCGCTGACCGACGATACATAGGTCGCCCAGTCCTGCCGCGTGATGTCGTCGCTCGCCACCATGAAGCCGCGCGCGCCATGCACGGCATGGGCGGCGGTGTTGAGACGCGAGCGCAACGCCGTGAGCACGCGCTCGCTGTGCCGGTCGAAGCGCAGGCGGTCCGAGTGCAACACCTCGGCCCGCACCAGCCACCACGCCAGCGCCGTGGCGACCAAGCCCGCGCCCAGCACCAAGCCCGGGAAGGCCCGGCTGCGCTGCTGCCGCGTGGGTCTGCTCGATTGCATCATCTCAGGCAATCATTCGACGGAGGACTTGCCACCCCAAACTAGAAAATCCGCGACGGGCATCTGTCGGAAAGATTCCGCACTTTCGGGGCCTCGCTCGCGAGTTCGTTATGCATTGCGTCTTCGACGAGCGCCCAGCCTGTCGCCTCCAAATCATCGAGCATTTCCTCGCGATCAGGTAGGCGCAGTGAAGGTGTTGCCGGTCTCGTCAGAAAAATTATGGCCGCCGAACTCGTGCAGTCGTAGTGTAGGGCATGCTCGCCGCAGTCCACAGCCCGGCCTCCCTGGCCTACTGCGCGCGACCTTCTTTTTTCTGCGCATTTTCCGAGCTCTCCTCTTCGGGGCCGTATGAACCGCTCCATTCCATCGCAGCAGGCTTTCCGCGCAATTTTGAAGAGCTGCTCCGACTCTATTGATTGAGCTGCGCAACAATGGCTCGTTCATCTCGGGGATAGAGATCGCGCAACTCCAGTTTGAGGGCCTTCGCCAGCACGAACAACTCGGCGTCGGTGACACAGCGCACACCTGCTTCGATTTTGGCCAAAGTGCCCCGGCTCAAATCCCAGCCGAGCACGTTGCATTTTGCTGCCAGCGTCTCCTGCGTCAGTTCACGGGCGTAGCGCAGCTTGCGCACCTGCTCGCCTATGACGTTTTGCGATGGGGACAACATGTTCCGATTTCGGAACTTGACTATCGCCGATGGCACGGGACTAATTGCTCCGAAATAAGAGCAACCGGGCCGTTGCACTTTTTGACCGCAGCGGCCTATGCATTCGCATAAACTCAAGGAAGAGGTAAGCCCCGAACTCACTCGTGTAGAGTTCGGTCTGCTGCATCGGCGAACAACATCAGCCTCGTGGGCCCTTCTGCCCCTTCTGCTCACTGCAACATTGATTACAGGCGTCGCCAGTGCCCGGGTGGAATTGCATGCCACTGCCGTCGGCGTGGTGAGGTCGGAGGTTGAGCGTCGGAAAATTCTCAGTCCGGCCTCCGGGGTGATTGTGAGCAGGCCCGTCGCTGACAACGCTCGCGTTCGCAAAGGAGACGTTTTGCTGAAGCTCGATGATGCTGAGCCGGCGGAACAATTGGCGAAAATCCAGTTTGACTTGGCAGAGCAAAGCAGCCGACGCGACGACACCGCGCTGATCCTTGATTGCCTCGCAGTCGGGCCGACAGGGAGGTCCGCCACCGCAACAACACTCAAGACCCGCTCGTATCTCGCCGAATGGCAGGATTGGCTTGGAAGTCTGCAATCCCTGCGCCGGAGCGACGAACTCGCCCGGCGGAACCAGGAAAGGGCGGAGACGTTGCACGGGCGCGGCCTGATTTCACTGGTGGATTATGAAACCACCCGGTTGCGAGCCACGGAATCAACCGGCACGGTGGCGTTGCACCTTCTCAAGGGCGAAACTCGCTGGCAGTCCGAAAAGGAAAATCTTGATCGAAGCCTTGTCGCCCTCCGCACCCAAGTCGGGATATTGGTCGATCGCCGGGCGCGGCTGGTGGTGACGGCTCCTTGTGACGGCACGCTCATGGGATTCCAAGGGTGGGCGGAAGGCACTCATGTGCCCGCCAATGTGCTGCTCGGAGAAATTTCCCCCGATGAAAGTTTAGTGGTCGAGACCATCGTGACTTCCCGAGACCGCGCCAATATCCGGGAAGGTCAGTCGGCGATAGTCCGTCTCGATTCGTTCCCCTATTCGGAATGGGGCCATGTGCCAGCCACAGTGGTGTCAGTAGGGCGAGACTCCCAAGTCGCCAACAACCTGCCAGGCTTTCGTGTCATTCTGCAACTGGCCACCGACAGGATCGGTGGTCGCACCGCACAAGGCGCGCAGCCGATTCAGAAAGGAATGGTGGCGCAGGTCTTGTTCAATATCGGGCGGCAGCGCCTTTGGCGGCTTTGGTTTTCGTCTCTAACCGAAGCCCTGGACCCCACAAACGCCCCAGTCAGCAGCTCCGCAGCGAAACCCAACCTTTCCCCGCGATGAACGCGGGAAAAAACAACCAAAAAAACAAAAAAAATGACAACGACACAAGATGACAGCCTATGGCTAGCCAATGCTGAAGAACTCACCGCCTTGGAATGCTCCACCCTCATGGGTGGCGGATTTTGGTGTGACGTCGGCAACTGGTTTGGGGACGTCGGAGACTGGTTCGGAAGATTCACCGAATCCCTTGATCGCCAACTGGCGGGAACGAACTACTATGCGGAGATTGGGATTCCGGATGCCGGCTCTATCGCCGACGGAATGCTCGGGCTGATTGCGGAAAGCGGAACCCCAAACTGGCAATCGTTGCAAGACTTTGTGGACTCTGTCCTGGATGTATACGTAGTCGGTGCCGGGATCGAAACGTTAGAATTCTGGGGCACAGCCGTGGGGACTGCTGCAGGAGACGCGACCTACAGCCCCCCGGGCGGCTGATAGCACTATCCAGATTCGCGCGAGTTCGATGGTAGATTGTTCAGCACTTGCTTAGGCACAGTGCTTTGCCTTTCTGGGGTGCGTGCGAAATCCCGCATGCACTCCACATCAAAACGTCCGTTTATAAAAATAGTCCCATGCAAAAACTAAAAACTCTTGGTGCCACGCTTGCGGGGGTGATCGCGTTCTTCCTCATCTTTCTTGCCCTGAGATGGAGCTCAAAAACAGCACTGGCAGTCGCAAATGTTCTGATCTATCGGGGAGAAGGGCAACTTTCGCCCATGGTTATTTCCACGGCTTTTCAAGCTTGCAAGATTTTGGGCGTGTTAGGTGCCGTTTTCGTGGCCTATCGACTTGGCGGGCGACGTATGCTTCCTGCGGGTCTCGTCCTAGGAATGATCTTCTTCTATGTTGCACGCCTCCTCGTCAGTCGCTTTTCCTCCGAATGGCTGAATACCACCGATCCGCAGCTTCGCTGGTCCTATGCAGCTGATGCCTTGTTTGTTGCTATCATACTTTCGGGTGCGATCTATTCGTTCGTCAAGGTGCAGCAAAAACGGCGCACGCTCGGCGCGAGCGCTGCTTCGAAAACTGATGGGCCCGCCATCTGAAGACAGATTCCCAATGACAAGCCGGCGTTTGTTTCATATTCATCGCAGCGATGCAAGGAGTGCTCCACCAGCCGCCGGGGACACACTGAATGGAGTGCGAGATCGTAATGATTATACTCGGGCCTTGGAGATTCTCACACATCGGCATAGGATAAATGGAAAGGAGGTGGGAGTAAACGAGGTGGCCGGCACCTTGTGGCGTTCGCTGGAAAGCAGACAGGATGACGCGCGCCTGGGGGCGGCGCGCTCCCGTGGAGAAGCCCATCGCTTGCTGCCCTTGGTGCTGGGTGCGCTGCTCAGGGGCTTTGAGGATCATTTGAAAATCGTGCGGGAGTTGGTGTTTGAAAATGTCCGGGCGAGGGAATTTCCCTATCGTCCGTCCCGCACCAATTGCTTTTGGGCGCTGCCGCCACAGGAGGAGATCGCGCTGATCTGGCTGCAGCGTATGCGCAATCCTCAGGGCACACTGTGTCTGGTGGAGGCGGAGGGGAAGGTCCACGCGGCCGACGCCAAGCTGGTCCGAATCGGCTGCTATTCGCTCGAGGAATTGCAAGCCCGTAGCCGGGCCTACTGGAAAGGTGCCGATCCGGATACGCCTTTGAAAGATGTGGAATATCTTGTCGAAGGGCCCTTGCGCGTGATCGAGACGCGCGCTATTCCTTGGGCTCGCGCCCACAGTGCATGATCCGATTTAAGCAGCGGGATCGAGCGGACTGTGGACCCGCGGCCCTTGCGTGGCTCGCTTCGCTGCATGGCCGCAACCTATCTGCGACCCAGATACGCCTAAAGGCGGGCACGACGGATCGGGGCACTTCGATCCAAGGTATGCTGGCTGCGGCCAGTGAGCTTGGATTCGAGGGCAGGGCTTACCGCGTGAGAGAACTTGAGCTGAGAAAGCTGCCCTGCCCGCACATCGCTTATGTCAGAAATTCGTCAGGCGCGCCGCATTATGTGGTGGTTCGGCAAGTGCGGAAGGGGCAGGTGGTCGTTCTTGATCCGGAAGGCGGCGTGGAGCACAAGCTGACGGGGCAGGAATATGCGGCGCGGAGCTTGGGCGCGGTAATCCTTATCCGGCCCCGGCCCGCGCCGCCGACTGATTCGCAATCCGGTTCACCGTGGCACCTCCTCTGGGAAGCGATAATGGCGGAACGAACAAACTATGGTCTCGCCGTTGGCTGCGGCGGATTTGCTTCGCTGCTCGCATTTTCCCTCACCATCTATCTGCGCGTCATCGTCGATTATGTCATCCCGTTTGGCAATCTGCCGCTTTTGCGGTTGGCCACGTTGGCGATGGGCGTGATTTTGGTCCTACGTTTTTCGGTCCTCCTCGTTCAAGCAAAGTTGATCTCGATCATCACGCACAACCTCGATGTCAGCCTGTTCATCCGTTTTACCGATAGAGTATTCGGTCAACCCCAGAGCCTGCGGTTGGGCGGGCTTGCATTTGGCGCCGTTGTTGCGGCTTTGCTGGGTATTGCGTTTTTTGCCCTCAAATTGGCCGGTCACGCAGAGGGGGTGCAGTCGGAAAAATCCCGGTTGACGCTGCAATTGAACGAATCGTTCGCTCGATCCGCGCTCTATCGGGCTCTTGGGCTCCAAGACCGTTCACTTAGCCTGCTCGCCGAGCGGTTCGCCGCTCTGGGCGAGGTGGCCGAGAGCATGAGTCGGCGCAGGTCGCAACTTCAGGCAATCACCGGGATGCTGCCTATGATGATTTCCATAGGGGTGCTGTTGATGGGCACGCTAGCGGTCATGGATCTTGAATTGAGTGTGGGCAGACTTTTCGCCGTATATGCTACCGCCGCCTTTATCGCCCAACCCCTGGTAAGCTTGGCGGGCTCCTGCGGCGGTTGGGCCCAGGCTTTTCACGCCCTCGTCCGACTGCACGAGATGGTCACGCTGCCTCATGAGGAAAGCGGTGGTGCATTCGATTTTCCAGCGGATGAGCCGATATCCATCGAATACCAATCGGTCGCACTCCCGCCAAAGAATCCAGCGCCCGACCCGAAAGCGATCAGCTTCATTGCAAGGCCCGGCACGCTCACCGTTTTGCTGGGGCATAGCCCCGGGATAGCCAACGCGCTGGTCAGGCCGATCAAGTCGCTGGGGACCCTCGCGAGCGGACGGATTCTGATCAACGGCATTGATCTTAAAGAATATGACATCAACCGAATGAGGTGCGCAATCGCGTGGGCTCCATCCAAAGCGGACTTGCTCCGCGGAACATTGCTGGAAAACCTGACGAACTGGGACGCCGTTCCCAATGCGGCTCGTATAAAAGACCTTTGCGCACAATTTGACCTTTGGGAGCTGCTGTTATCACTGCCCAAAGGTTTGCATACGGAAATCGGACACGGGAGCTATCTGTTCAATCCCGCAGCGCGCCGACTGTTGACGCTGATCCGGGCTTTCTACCAAACAACCGGCGGCATAGTGCTGGAAGATCCGACTCTCAATTTGGGATCGGAACAACGGCGCAAAGTGTGCTCCTACATACGAGAATCGGTGCAGTGTGGAATGTGCATCATCGTGGCTACGCATGATCGCGATCTGGCCGAAATGGCGAATCAAGTAGTTACCGTTGGCGATGGCGGGCCAGAGCCTCGCCCCAAGGCAAATCCGCAAACTGCGCTTTGAATTGGATTCGACTTATCCCTTTTCGCGTCCCGAAGGTCCGGCCAACTGCCGCGCGAGCCAGCCGGCCGCCGAATGCTCGGCGTCCTGCGCGAGCAGGGTGCGGAGCTTCGCCGCCTGCGCCCGCGTGCGTTCGCGGCGCAGCTCGTCCGCGGTGCAGGCGCGCAGTTCGCGCGCGAGTGCCGCGGGTTTCGCCGCGCCCTGGATAAACTCGGGATACATCGCCTCCTTGAGCAGGAGATTGGCCATGCCGATGTGTTCGATGCTCACGAGCATCCGGCCGAGCCAGTAAGTCAGCGTCTTGGTCTTGTAAACGACGGCGCCCGGGATGCCCGCGAGCGCGCAATGCAGCGACATCGTGCCCGAACTCGTGAGCACGGCCGCCGCGGCGGTGCAGCCGGCATTGGCGCGCAACTCGACCCGGCCCGCGAGCGCGGGCCAGCGCGCCAGCACGCGGCGCGCGACGGCCGCCACGTCTTCACTGGGAAAGAGGATCACCGCCTTAGCATCGGCATTTTCCCGCGCGAATTGAGCGAATCCGGCGAGCAGCAGCGGGAGGATGAACCCCACCGCCTGCACCCGGCTGCCCGGCAACAACAGCACCGGCCCGGCCGGATCGTGGCGCACCGGCGGGGCGTAACCGGCGGCAAGAAACGGATGCCCGACAAACTCCGCCGGCAGCGTCGTGTCCCGGTAGCACGCCGGCTCGAAGGGAAAAATCACCGCGAGGCCGTCGAGGTCGCGCGCCATCGTGAAACGGCGCTGCGGTTTCCACGCCCAGATTTGCGGCGAGATGTAGTAGAGCAGCTTGATCTTGCCGCCGCCCTTCACGCTCAGCTTGCGCGAGCGCAGCTTGGCGGCGACCCGCAGGTTGAAACCGGGATAGTCCACGAAACACACCGCGCGCGGCTGGTGCTGCGCGATCCACTGCAGGGTCGCGTCGGCCAGCGCGTTAAAAAACGAAAGATTCTTCAGCACCTCGACGAAGCCGACGACCGAGGTCGCCGTCAGGTCGTGCAACAGTTGCGCGCCCGCCGCCGCGAGCTCCGGTCCGCCCAGCGCACAGATTCTCAGCGCGGGATTCTTCGCGAGCAGCTCGCGCACCATCCGCGCCGCGTGTTCGTCGCCCGAGTGCTCGCCCGCGATGATCAGCAAGTCGACGGAGCCGTGTTCGGGGTCAGGCAGTCCGAAGGGGAGTTGGGGCCTCGCGCACATATTTCAGCCACGACGGCTTCGAAGCACCAAGCTCCAAGCTCCAACATCCAGGGAAGCACCGATCCGGCATCCAATCACCAGGAAGCGTTGCCGATTGAAATCTTGGATCTTCACTGGAGCTTGGAGATTGGCGTTTGGAGGTTCCGCATGGTCATGCCTTCTGCGCCTTCCGGATCTGCTCCGTGATCGTGATCGCCACGGCGAGGGCCGACTTGCCGAGCGCCGCGCCGACTTTCGGCTGGCTCGCCTGCGCGACGCTCTCGACAAAGTGCGCCAGCTCGATGGCAAGGGGCTCGCCTTTCTCGATGGGAATTTCGTGCACAGGAATCGACGAGGCGTCGCCGGCCTTCGCGAGGCCGATCTTCAGCTTCACCCCGTAGGCGATGATGTCGCTCTTCTTCACGAGGTGGCCTTTCTGGTTCATGAAATCGGGCGAGAGGTAGGCGTTGTCCTGGAAGACGCGGATCTCGCGATTCTTCTTCAGGCTCATCCGGCTGGCGTTGAGCACGGCGACGGCGCCGTTCTCGAATTCGATGCGCGCGTTCGCGATGTCTTCGGTCTTCGAGAGCACGCTGATGCCGACGCTGTCGATCTTGCGGATCGGCGCCTTCACGAGCGCGAGCACGATGCCGATGTCGTGGATCATCAGGTCGAGCACGACGCCCACCTCCGTGCCGCGCGTCTGGTAAGGCGCGAGCCGCTCGGTGGTGATGAACTGCGG
>JACQFT010000003.1 GCA_016199925.1 Opitutia bacterium
CGGCTTCCTCGTTTCCTCCTATCTCTTCAGCGCGGGCGTGCTGGGCTTCGCGGCGGGATTCTTCATGGACAAGTTCGACCGCAAACGCGCGCTGCTGTTTTTCTACAGCGGCTTCATCGTCGGCACGCTGTGCTGCGCGCTCGCGCCGAACTACTCCTCGCTTCTCCTTGCCCGCGTCGTGGCCGGCGGCTTCGGCGGCGTGGCGGCGTCCGTCGTGCTGGCCATCGTCGGCGACGTGATTCCTTACGAACGCCGCGGACACGGCATGGGCGTGATCATGACGGCCTTTTCGCTCGCGTCCATTCTGGGATTGCCGCTGGGGCTCATCCTCACCGGCCGATTCAGTTGGCACGCGCCGTTTCTCGCGCTCGTCGGCTTGGGTCTCGTGATTCTGTTCGTGGCGTGGCGCAATCTGCCCTCGCTGCCCGCCCACACCCACGCGGACGGACACGAAGCGTGGGCCCAGATGCGCACCATCCTCTCGCGCCCGAACCACCGGTGGGCCTTCGCGCTGATGGCGGCGCTCGCGGCGCAGAGCGCGTTGATTTATCCGTATCTCACGCCGTCGATGGTCACCAACGCCGGTTTGCCCGAGTCCGCGATGTCGCTGATCTACCTCTTCGGCGGAGCCGCGACGTTGCTCACTTCGCCCTACTTCGGCAAAATGGCCGATCGGCTCGGCAAGCTGCGTGTGTTCACCTGGCTCGTGCTGATCTCCGCCGTGCCCACCATGATCATCGTCTACATCGTGCCGATGCCGGTGTGGCTCGTGCTCGTCATCACGACCAACTACATGATCTTCACTTCCGGCCGCTTCGTGCCCGCCATGGCCATGATCACCGCCAGCGTCGAGCCTCGCTATCGGGGCGGATTCATGAGCGTGAACTCTTCCGTGCAAAGCATCGCGGGCGGCGTGGCGAGTTCGGCCGCGGCCATTCTCGTCACCGCGGACAACCACGGCCGCCTCGTCGGTTTCCCGCGGGCGGGCTGGCTTTCGCTCGCGACCATCGTCGTGTCGGTCGTGCTCATCCGCCACCTGCGCGTCGCCGGAGCGCCCGCTTCGCCGGCCGATGTCGCCGTCGAGCCGGCCGCCTAGAAACAATTTCATGTCGGCCACCGCCCAACCCGCCAGCTCGCCCGCGACGCCGCCCGTCGGTGTGCGCCGTCCCGAGCTGCTCGCGCCCGCCGGCGACTGGGCATGCGCCCGCGCCGCCGTCGAGAACGGCGCTGACGCGATCTACTTCGGCCTCGAGCGTTTCAATGCCCGCATGCGCGCCAAAAACTTCACCCTCGCCGATCTGCCCAAGCTCATGGAGTTCCTCCACCGGCGCGGCGTGCGCGGCTACGTGACGTTCAACACGCTCGTCTTCGCCGACGAAATCGACGCCGCCCGCGACTACCTCCGCGCCATTGTCACCGCCGGCGCCGACGCCGCCATCGTCCAGGACATCGGCATTTGCCGCCTCATCCGCGAGCTCTCGCCCGATTTCCCGATCCACACCTCGACGCAGATGACAGTCACCAGCGCCGCCGGCGTGGAGTTTGCCCGCGAACTCGGCGCCAACCTCGTCGTCCTCGCCCGCGAAAACTCGCTCAAGGAAATCGCCGCGATCCAGGCGGCGCAAGGCGCGACCAGTCGAAGACCGAACGCCGAAGGCAGACCGCCTGGTTCCGAAACCCTCGCGCCTTCGACTCTCGACTCTCGACTTTCGACTCCAGCGCCCATGCCGCTGGAGGTCTTCGTCCACGGCGCCCTCTGCGTCGCCTACTCCGGCCAGTGCCTCACCAGCGAATCGCTCGGCGGCCGCTCCGCCAATCGTGGTGAATGCGCCCAAGCCTGCCGCCTGCCCTACGAGCTCGTGTCCGACGGCGCCACCGTCGACCTCGGCGACCGCCGCTACCTCCTCAGCCCGCAGGATCTTTCCGGCCTCGAAGTCCTCCCCGACCTCGTGCGTGCCGGCGTCTCCTCGCTCAAAATCGAGGGCCGACTCAAGAGCGCCGAATACGTCGCCAACATCACCCGCGTTTACCGCACGGCCCTCGACCGCGTGATGACGGAGATTTTCGGCGCCGTCGCAGACGAAGCCAAGACGGTCGCCAGCGTGCGGGCCGAGTCGCGTTACGACCTCGAAATGGGTTTCTCGCGCGGCCTCTACACCGGCTGGTTCCGCGGCATCCGCAACCAGGAGCTGGCTCACGCACGCTTCGGCACCAAGCGCGGCGTCTTCCTCGGCCAAATCACGCGCGTCGACCGCGACTCCGTTGCACTCAAGCTCGAAGCTCCGCTCAAACCCGGCGACGGGCTCGTCTTCGACGCCGGCCATCCCGACCAAAAGGAAGAAGGCGGCCGCGTCTACCAAGTCGAGACACGCGGCAGCGACACCGTGCTGCGTTTCGGCCGGCACGACATCGATTTCTCCCGCCTCCACGTCGGCGACCGCCTCTGGAAAACCAATGACCCCGCGCTCGACCACCGCGTCCGCCAGACTTTTGCGGGCGACAAGGTGCGTTTCCGCCGCGACATTCATCTCGAGGTTCACGGCCACGCCGGCGCGCCGCTCACCCTCATCGCCCGCGACCAACTGGGTCACGTCGCCCAAGCCGACTCCGCCGTGCCGCTCGCGCTCGCCGACAAAACGCCGCTCACGACCGAGCGCCTGCGCGACCAACTCGGCCGCCTCGGCGGCACTCCGTTCCAACTCGGCACCCTCGAAAACAAACTCGAAGGCGAAGTCATCCTGCCCGTCAGCGAGCTCAACGAACTCCGCCGCCGCGTCGCGATCGAACTCGAAGCCCAACGCGCCGCGCCGTTGCGGTGGACAATCAACAAAGCCGGCGATTCCGAAACTGTAGGAGGGGCTTTACGCCCCGATTCTGCCCAAGCCTCGCGGCAAAAAGCCGCTCCTACAGCCGAGCAAACTGCCGCCGCCGCCGAACTCATCGTCGTCATCCGCCACCTGCACCAGCTCGACGCCGCGTGGCAGGCAGGCGCGCGCACCATCTACGCCGAGTTCGAGGACCCGAAGAAATACCGCGACGCCGTCGTGCGCTTCCGCGAACTCCAAGCCGCCTATGGCTCGGCCTCATCAATCGGAAATCGAGAATCTGAAATCGAAAATTCCTCCTCCCTCTGGGTCATCCCGCCCCGCGTCTTCAAGCCCGGCGAGGAGTGGATCATCAAGCAGGTGCTCGCCTGCGAGGCCGACGGCTACCTCGTGCGCAACTACGACCACCTCGCCGCGTTCGCCGGCCGCCGCGTGCGCGGCGATTTCTCGCTCAACGTCGCCAACGCCGTCACCGCCGACTACTTCATCCGCCGCTACGGCCTCGAACGCGTCACCGCCTCCTACGACCTCAACGTCGCGCAGTTGGAGGGCCTCCTCCGCTCGGCACCGCCCGCCTGGTTCGACATCACGCTGCACCAGCACGTGCCGATGTTTCACATGGAGCACTGCGTGTTCTGCGCGTTCCTTTCCACGGGCCAAGACTACCGCGACTGCGGCCGGCCGTGCGACAAGCACGCCGTCAGCCTGCGCGACCGCGTCGGCGCCGAGCATCCCTTGAAAGCCGACGCCGGCTGCCGCAACACCGTCTATAATTCCCGGGCGCAAACCGGCGCCGAATTCGCCGGCCGGCTCCTGGCCCTCGGCGCCCGTTCGTTCCGCCTCGAATTCCTCAACGAGGACGCCGCCGAGCTGCGGCGCGTCGTCGGCCGCTACGGCCAGTTGCTCCGCGGCGAGATCTCCGGCGCCGAGTTCTGGCGCGAGTTCAAACTCATCAACCAGCTCGGCGTCACCCGCGGCCAGTTGGAGACCGCCGCCCAGACCCTCCCGCGCAAAGGCGCCTGAAGTTTCGCCCCGGCGGGCTTTTTTGTCGCCTCGCGAACATCCGCCCGCCTACTCTGCGCCGCGTAGGCATGACACCCACCCCGACATCCCCCGCCCCCAGCCCGACCGCGCTCCAACCCGAAGTCGAGATCAAGGACGCTCAGATCATCTTCGACCCGCTCTGGGCCGACCTCGAGGCCGACTACGGCCGCGACCGCCTGCGGTTCCCCAAAGAGATCATCCTCCTTGGCGGCGCGCCCGGCGCCGGCAAGGGCACCAACACGCCCTTCATCGCCAAGGCCCGCGGCCTCACCTGCGCGCCGATCGTGATGAGCTCGCTCCTCGACACCCCGGAGATGAAACGAATCAAGGACGCCGGCGGCATGATCGGCGACCGCGAAGTCCTCTCCCTGCTCCTCCGCCGCCTCCTCAAGCCCGAGTATCGCGACGGCGTCATCCTCGACGGCTTCCCGCGCACGACCGTGCAGGTCGAGTGCCTGAAGATGCTTTACGAGAAAATGATTCAGCTCTGGCGCGAGTTCTACGGCACCCCGCTCGGCATCCACTTCCGTCAGCCCGTCATCCAGATCGTCGTCCTCTTCGTCGACGAAAAGGAGAGCGTCGCCCGCCAGCTCAAGCGCGGCCGCGAAGTCACCCTCCACAACGCCGAAGTCCGCCGCACCGGCCACGGCCAGCTCTGGGAAGAGCGCGTCACCGATTTCGACGAGAGCCTCGCCGCCCGCCGCTACCGCGTCTTCAAGGAGCAAACGTGGGACGCCCTCCTCTCGCTCAAGGACATTTTCCACTACCACCTGATCAACGCCGAAGGCTCGATCCACGAGGTCGAGGCCAACATCGTCAAGGAACTCGACTACCAGAGCTCGCTCGAACTCGACCCGCGCACCTATGACCGCCTGCGCATGCTCCCGCTCGCGAGCGAAATCATCGTCCACGCCCGCCAGGAACTCGTGAAGCGCCTCGACGGCTACGCGCTCACCATGCCGGAGGTGTTCTAGCGCGTCGTCGCCCTGATCGACAAGAAAATCATGCCGATCGTGATCCGCCATGCGCTCTCCGGCTACGCCCAGGTGAACAGCGAGGACACGCTCCTCGACGAACCCACGGCGCTCGCGATGCTCATCGATATTTTCTCCGAGCGCGGCTACCACGCGATGGTCGACGTCCACCGCATCGAGATCCCCGAGACGGTGGACCTCCAGACCGGCAAGATCACTTCCCGCGCCAAGAAAGTTTACCGCATCACGATCCGCTTCCGCGGCTCGGAGATCCGGCGCGGGTGAGCGACGGTTCGCCCGACAACACCGGCCGGGGCCGCCGCCGGCCGGGCGAACCGCAGGCCCCTCCCCCGATGCGTTGTCCGGTCACGGACGCCAAACCGCAGAGCGCGTCAGAGGGAAGTGTCACCTATTATATGACACTTTCGGAAGGCCGGCGGAGGCGGGGGCGAGGCGTTTTCTCCGGGACAGCGCACGACCGGGCGCCGGCGTGCCGGCCGGCAGCGGCCCGACAGCCGAGCCGGCAATCCACGCTCACGGCGCGTCGGCGGCCGGAACCGGGGTCCGGACTTCTTTGAGGAGTTTGGCGGCGGCTTGGTCGTCGGGGAGCAAACGAACGATCTCGGCCGCGAGAGCGAGGGCGGGCGCCTGTTCGCCGCGGGCAAAGGTTTCGCGCACGAGGCGGAAGGCCGCGCCGCGCGACGCGCCGGGCTGGAGCACGACCGGGCGGAAAAGCACGAGGGCCTGCGGCGCCTGGTCGAGCGCGAGATTCAACCGCACCTCGCGGACGCGGACTTCGTGCTTCACCGCGGCGAGCCACTGCGGCGGCTTGTCGCGCAGATAGGCGAGCAGCCGCTCGGCTTGCGCGAGCTGGCGGGTGTCGAGCCATTGGTCGAGCGTGCGCAGCGTGCCGGTGGCGTCCGCCGCCGTCGCCGCGAGATCGTCGGGCAACTGCAGTTCGCGCAGCGCCGTGACGACCCGGATGTTGCCGCCAAACCGGACGCGCACCTCGTCGTGGACGACGCGGGCCGCGTCGAAACGCTGGTCCGCCACGAGGCCGGCGGCGAGGCGCACGAGGGCGAGGGCGTCGGGCTCGGTGTGGAAACGGTCGAGAAATTGGCGGAGCTGCGTGCGGGTGGAAAGCAGGTCTTGGGCGGCGAGCGCGAGTCGCAGTTCGCGCAGACTGAACTCGGCGTCTTGGGCGGCGAGCCAGGCCGGACGAGCCGCGCGAATGGCGCGGAGCAGGTCGCGCGCCGCGGCGAGCGAGTCGGCCTGGAGCAGGGCGTCGATCTGCCGAAGCGCCGCGACGGCCGTGGGCGGCACGGCGACCGGGGCCTCGGCGACAGCGGCCGCCGGTTTGGTGGCGGCAGCGGCAAGCCTCGCCTCCAGGTTTTTTTGCGCGGCCAGCAGCGGATCGCTGAACGGAAAACGGGCGAGCGCCGCGCGGAGCACGAGCTGCTCGGCCGGCAGGCTGGCGGCGCGATCGAGCACCGCGACCGCCAACAGATAGACCGGCAACGGCACCTGGCCGTGGTTGCCCGTCAGGTGGCTGACCAGCGCCGTGACGGGCTGTTCGCTGCCGGTGAACGCGGCGCGCGTGAGCAGCTTGAGAAACTCGGGATAAAATTTCTGCCCGCCGCCGAGGGTGACGACCTGGTTTTCCCAGCCGCGCAGCAGGCGCGTGGCGCGCTCGAACTCGCCGCGGCGCAACGCGACCTCGGTGAGATGCACCTGAAACGCAAACGGGCTGAGGCGCGCCGCCGCCGCCACCGCCTGCACGCGGGCGATGACTTCCGGCAGGTCGAGATTCACGAGGAGCGCCGCGAACGCCTGCAACGCCGCGTCGTTCGCGCCAAACGCCGCACAGTAATCCTGCTCGACGGCGTCGCGCCGCGTCGGGCGCTTCAGGCGGTGCCAGGCGCGGAACGCGTAGAGCAGCGGTCCCGGGCTGCCGGGCGAGAGCGCCCGCAACTTGACGAGCGCGCTCTGCAACGCGGCGGGGTCGTCCAACGCGGTCGCGATCTCGGCTTGCAGATAGAGCGTGTCGGCGGCCGCGGGACCGGCGCCGGCGAACTGCTCCAACGCCGTGCGTGCCTCCGCCGCCCGGCCGCTGCGCAGGAGCGCCTCGACCTCGAGCAACCGCCATTGGCGCGCGACGCCCGGGTCGGACGGCGGCGCGCCGGGGCCGGCCAGCAACGGCAGCGCCTCGGCGGCGCGCCCCAGCTCGAGCAGCAGCGCGACCCGGGCGCCGACGACGAACGCGCGACTGGCGGCCGGCAACGCCCGATCGCCCGTCTGCGCGAGCAGCTCGCCGCTTTGCCCAAGCGCCCGCTCGCGCGCCTGGGCCAGATTGTAGGAGCTGAAGAGCGCCCGGAGCACGCGGACGTCGCCGTGGGTCGGCGCGACGCCCTCTTCCAGCAGCGTGATGGCGCGGGTCAGGTCGGCGGAGCCGATTTGCCGCGCCAGCAGGAGGCGGCCCTCGACGTTGCCCGGCGAGCGCCCCACCCCGGCGCGCAGATTGAAGTAGGCCTCGGCGTATTCGCGCTCCTTGAACTGACGGAGGCCGGTGCGGACCGCGGTGTCGCCGCGTTTGTGCTGGAACGCCGCCCGGTCAAACGGCAGCGCGAGCACATCGGCCCAGCCGACCTGGTTGGCGGGATTGCGCTGGAGAAAAAACCACAGACTGAGCGTGGCGGCGAGATACGCCGCCACCCCGCCGCCGACCAGGAGCAGCAGGAGCCGTTTCCAGTAAACCTCGAATTTCCAGAGCGGATTGGTGTGGGCCTCGACGCGCAGCGCCACTGTGCGCAAAATCCAGAGGCGGCGATCGGCGCCGGTGCTGTCACGCCGCCAGGCAGGATTCAATTTAACCGAGAGTCTCACGCGGCGGGATGGTGGGCCCCGCGCGCACCGCTGCCAAGCTCAGAGCGGCGCACGAAGGCGCGCGGCGCGGCCCCGGGGTTCGTGGTCTCGGTGCGGCATACCTGGAGGAAGCGGCACCCGCGCCAGGTTTCGGCGCCGCCCTGCGCGAGGACGGCGCGGCTCCAGCTTGCCCGCCGCAACATCTCCGGAGCAGGCGCCGGAGCATTTCCACCATTTTCTTTTCGTTTTGGTTTTTGTGGGAGCGACCTTGGTCGCGACAGTCGCGTGCAAGCACGCTCCCACAGGCTCCAACCCAGCGGGTGTGATTTAATCTGTGCCAGCTTCCCGTGAAGCGCGAGGGGTAGGGCGAACCCTCCGGGTGAGCCGCGCCTTGGTTGCGCGATCGCCTGAACGGCTCAGCCGGAGGCTTCGCCCTACCTGGAGCAGCATTCAGGCACAGATTTAATCACGAGCCGGTCCCTCCCGACCCGGCAAAGCCGGAGCGATGGGAGGACGGTGAAGCCAGAAATCGGCGCGGCGGCGAACCGCGCCCTGCGGCGGCGGCAGGGCGCGCCTCGGAGGACACGCGCCCGCGGGCGGCCTCACTCGAAGCGGAGGGCCTCGATCGGATCGAGCGACGACGCTTTCCAGGCCGGGTAGAAGCCAAAGCCGACGCCGATGCCCGAGCAGACGACCAGGCCGATGAGCGCCCAATCCCAGGGGAAAACCGCAGTCGCCTTGAGGAACATGGCGGCGAGGTTGCCGACGAGCACGCCGAAGAAAATACCCATGAGCCCCCCCGCGAGCGAAATGGCGACGGCCTCGATGAGAAACTGGACGAGGATGCTTTTTTTCCGCGCGCCGATGGATTTGCGGATGCCGATCTCCTTCGTGCGCTCGGTGACGGAGACGAGCATGATGTTCATGATGCC
>JACQFT010000121.1 GCA_016199925.1 Opitutia bacterium
CCGCGCGGGCGGCGGCGAGGTCTTGGTTTTTTTCGTTCTGCGCGGCGCTCGGCTTTGGCGGCAGCGCGGCGCGGTCGTTCATCGCCTCGGCGTTGCGCACGTGGCGGTCGCGTTTCTCGCGGGCCTCGTCGAGGTGGCGCGCGCGCAGCGGCGTGAGCATCGCGGCTTCGTCCTTCGCCGCCTCGCCCATCGCGCGGCGGACGCCGTCGAGATCACCACGGCTCGGCGCGTGGATGCGCCGGCACTCGCCGACGTAGCGGCCCTTCGCATCGCTCACGAAGAGCGTGCCGGCGGCGAACGGATTGATGAACGCCTGGTAGGTCTCGCCCTCGGGCAGGCGCAGGTGGCGGCCCTCGGCGTCGCGGCAATCGGTCTCGAAGCTGTAGGTGCCCGGCCACCATTCGGAGTCGCGTAGGGAAATCATGTTGTCGACGACAGTGACCGGCCGCGCGAGATCGGCCCCGAGGATCGAGACGACGCCCCAGCCGGGCAGGCGCACGAGTTCGCCGGCGCCGCGGTCCCACACTTCGCGCCGGCTCATGCGCAGCGGGCGCGCCTGGATGAGCCTGGCTTCCAGCATCGGCACGATGGCCGCGCGCTGCTCCGGCGTGAGTTCGGTTTCCAAAATATCCTGCGAGCCGAAGCGGTAACTCTGCACCACGTTGCCGGCCTCGACCCAGCCTTCCAGCTCGTGCTGGCGGTCGTCTTCGAGGAGTTTGTAGACGTGCGCGGCGACGCTGAGATACTGGTTCAGCTCCAGCACGGGGAAGTCGAGCATCGCGCGGCGCTCGGCCGGCAACTGCGCGTAGGCGGCGAGGAGCTGCGCGTTGTAGGCCAGGCGGCCGGTGAGTTCCTCCGGGCGGCGTTCGACGCTCATGCCCGTCTGGCCCGGCAGCGCGCCGAACGCATTGTGCTCACGGTTATTGTTGCTCTCCAGCGCGGCCTTGTGGCGCGGGTTGCCGCGCACGAGGCCGGGATACTGGCCGATGTGCGAGGTGTCGCCCGTCATGCCGCTCTCGCTGAGCGTGATCAGGCCGCCGGAGAGTTCGTGCAGCGCGGCGGCGACGCGCTCGCGCACCGCGGCCGTGCCGTGCTCGGCGACGATCACCGTGCCGCGCGGCGAGTAGCCGTCGAGGTAGAGATGCGCGGCGAGCACGTAGCGCGTCATGATCTCGGCGATGCCCTTGTAGTTGCCGGCCTCGTCCTTCGTGCGGACGCGCGTCGCCCAGCGGCATTTGCGCGCCGAGAAATAATCGAGCGTATAGACTTCGAGCGGGCGGCCCGCCTGCCCGTCGGCAAAGGAGTTCACGAAAAAGTCGTTCCACTTGTCGTCGATCATCAGGTGCGAGCCGACGTAGCAGCCCACGCGCGTGGTGAAGACGGTGCGGCGGTGCGCGGCGGCGGCGGCTTTGCCCTGGCGCGCGGCCGTCAGCTCGAAGCCGCTCGGCGCGTAGCGCATCAGGTTGCCGTAGGTCCAGCCGGGCGGGAGCTTCGGCCAGCCGGGGAAGTCGGCGTATTCGGGGATCGCGCCGATGCGCGGGCTGCGCTGTTTCCAGAGTTGCACGAGCACCTTGAACTGCGGGCGGCATTTGCGCTGGTTCGCCTCGCAGAGAGATTTCCACAGCTCCTGCAGGCCGCGGCTCTGGCTCACGTGCGCGGCGACGCGGTGCGAGCGGAGTTTCCAAAAACGCGGGCCGGCGAGCCGCTTGTCGACGAGCCCGAGCAGGCCGTGCTTCTTCGCCGCGTAGTAACGGTTGTGCACGGTCTTGAACGGCTGGCCGCTCATCATCGCGATGCGCAGCAGATGCGCGCGGATGCCGCGCTTCTCCTGGAGCACGGGGCCGATCAGGCCGCGCCAGTAGTCGAGGTCGCGCCGGGCCTCGTCGGAGAGGTCTTTCTCGATCATCGGGTCGCGGAGGGCGAGGGCGAGCGCGTTCATGATTGTTTTCCTCCCTGGTCGGCGGCGTCGGCCGCGTGCAGGAGTTTCTCCACGTCGAGCGCGGCGCGCGCCGGCGGGGGCGTCTTAAGCCAGGCTTTGGCGTCCTTTAAGAACGCCTCCGCGTCGGAGACGGCGACGGCGAGCTGCGCGTCGTCGAGAATCTTCCAGCGCTGCTCCAGATCGTGCAGACCGGAGAACGTCGCGATGGAACGCTGCCGCGCGTCTTCGAGCCACGCGGCGCGGCGCTCGGCCTCGGTCGGCGGCTTGGTCTTCGCGTCGCGCTTGCCGCCCGTCTTGGCATCATACTTGCCGAAGCTCACGAGCAACTGCCGCTGGCTCTTGCCGTCGACGAAGCCGGAAATTTTATCGCGGAGCACGAGCTGCTTCGGCTCGGGTTTGTCGCCCTTCAGGATCGCGTAGAGGTCGGAGCGTGGCCCGAGTTTGAATTCGGCCTTAACGCCGTCGGCCATCTCGATGTAGCGATAGGCGGTGGGCTCGGTGATCTCCGGCGCGTAAGTTTTCAGCCAACCTTTCAGGCCTGTGCCCTTGGTCTCCGGACCGCGCTGGGGGGAGTTGGCTCCGCGTGCGGAGTCAACTAGCTCCTGCACGTTCATAGCGAGCGCGCCGAAGGCGAGATACTCGACCATGCCGTCGGTCGCGCGGTGATATTGGTCGGTCAGTTGCTTGCCGAGTTTGCGGTCGTCGACTTTGACCGCGGTGGCATTGGGCTTCAGAGCAAGTTGGTTCATGGTTCAGAGATGTTGGTAGATGAAAGGCAGGATTCGCTTGCAGGCGTCGGCGAGCGCCGCGTGCTGCTGTTTGAAAATGTCTCCGGCAACGCGCCGGTGGTCCGGGTGCTCGAATGCGAAGGAGTGCCCGACCTGCGACTCCAGGTGCTCGCCTCTCCAGCCCTGCGCCGTCGCGATGCGCGTGACCTTCTCGCAGAAAGCGGCGTCGGTGTTCGCGAAGTTGACGCGCGGGCGTGTCATTTGCCGGGCGACTGGCCCGGACAAACACCGGGCTGGCAGCAGCCAGCAACGGTGTCGGTCGGAACGGAGTCGGGTTGAGAATTTGCCGGCAGAGCCGCGTCGCTTCTCGTCGCGACAGTGGCGTGAGGCGACTCTGCCGGCTTTTGGTGACCAGCCGGTTTGCCCGCCGCGCAGGCGGCGGGACAAACACCGGGCTGCGACGTGCCAGCTTTTTGCCCTGGCAAGAAAGCGGGACAGGCTCCGGGCGGCGAGGACGCCGCAACGGAGGACGCAGCAACGGTGAGCTGGGAAGTGGTTTCATCGAGCGCCCCGGCGGCGATGGCCGCACGCTCGATGACGCGCTGCTGCGCGTTCGCCGCGAGGGCGCGGGTCGACAGCGAGGAGCGGGGAACTGAGAGCGGAGAGTCCATGCTCAGGCGGCGAGAGAGGAGGCCATGCGGCGCGCGGCTTCATGACGCGCGAGACACACCGCCGCTACCGCGGCCTCGCGCATCTTGCGGCGGACGAAAGCCCGGTAGCGTTTCGGGCAGCGGTAGATGACCGCCAGCGTCCATGCGAGGCGCCAGTGCAGCGCTTCCATGATGCAGCTGTGCGTGATCAGGCAGCAGCGAAAATCGCTGCGGATTGTCCGTGGACCTGTGGTCTGTTTCTTGGCGGGTGTATTCATGGTGGTGCGAAAATTATTTCTGCGCCTGAGCGTGCGCGGCGGCGGCGAGGCGGCGGCAGTGCTCAGCGATGCGCAGCAGTGTCGCGGCGGGCAGGTGGGGCAGGCAGGAGAGGAGGGCGTCGGCCAGGCTCTCGTCGGTGTAGTCGGCGGTGTGGATGAGGTAGGCCACCAGCCACACGCGCGGGATGCGCTTGGTGCGGCGCTTCCCTGCCCCCCCGTTGTGGGTGTGGCCCGAGAGCTGCGTGCCGGCATCGAACAACTCCTCGATGAAGGTCTCCTTCATGCCCGAGGCCGCCGCGGCCTCGCGGATGGAAAACCACTGCTGCGGAGGGACGCGGAACGGCAGCGCGAGCGTGGCGCGCGCGGCGGCGTGGCGCACGGCGGCGGGCAAACGGGCAGGAGCGGTGGCGAGGGCGGGCATGTTAGGATTGCCCCTCGGCGCGCAGTTGCGCAGGCTGAGCGAATGGCTGCGCCGCCAGATGAAGAAGATCCATTACCCGCCGCTCCGGGGAAGAATGCGCCTGCGCATGAACGATGGGCGTGGTGCGCGGCGATGATACAAGAGTTCCAGCAACTGCTTCCGCCAACGACCGAGCCCGACTATGTGCATTTTCCTTATTCGGGCGAAGCCTACAAGGAGCAGGCTGAGCGCGCAGCGCTTGAGGAAGAAGCCGCTCCGCGCACACGAGAATGCCTAGAGCAATTCTTACACTCAGGGTTATGGCCCAAGAGCGAACCCAGCGCCGCATTTTTTGCGGAGCAGCGGCTGAAGTTTGCCCACCGATTTGCAGCAGCGCTCGCCACGCCCGCGCTTCAGCCCGAAGGGACAGCGTATCCCGTCCCTCGCCCCAGCAGCGGGCTGCGCGATACCATTCGCTGGCTGGCGCTACGATTCGGAACGCGGAAATTGGTGAAAGCCTTCATCCCTCGGCCCTCCGTTTGAAATCCAACACCAGCTGGTCGTGGCGCTGCTCGATCGCGGCCAGGTCGTCGGCGAGAGCGGTGAGCGTATCGGCGCGCGCCTCATCGGTGGTTAGGTCCGCCATGTCGCGGTAGAGACCGGCTCGCTTGGAGAGAGGAAGCTCCGCAGAGTGCTCCAAGATAAAGGCAGAAATGCGATCAAACGGCGTTGTCATGAGGGATGAGCTTCCGCAGCGATGAGCGGATTTGTTTGGCCAACTTTCCGGCGCGCCTTGCGTGTAGCGCGGCATAAACCGTCGAAACCCGGTAGCCGTGTTCAATGGCCCAGCGCCGGACGGATTTCCCGTTGGCGATTAGTGCTGCGCGCACGAGCTTCGGAAAATCTGAGGTTGACGTCTGCATGTTACGGGGTTTTCGTTGGGTGAATAAACTTTCTACGGATTACCCGAAGTCGTGCAAGGCAAAAACTACGATAAAGTCGAATTATTTGGCGAACGCCTTCGGTTTGCCCGAAGTGGGGCCGGCCTTACGCAGGTGCAGCTCGCCGAGAAAATGGGCAAAGGCGCGGCGACGATTAGCGACTGGGAGAAAAGTAAAGCGGAGCCCTCACTTGAAGAAATCGTCCGGCTGGGCACGCTTCTGGGCGTTGATCCACGCCGGCTTGCTTTCGGATTTTCCGTAAGAAGCGAAGTTGTTGAGGAGCCTGCGGCTGACCACATGGCGCCACTCAATGCCGCGGCGGAGCTGCGCGATAAAAGCCGGCAGGTGCTCGAAGCCATGCTCGAGTTGGCCGGCGAGAATATCGGCCGGCTTGGCTGGATCCACGACGAGATCCTTGAGCAATACCGCGAGGTCAAGCGCCGAGCGGCCGAGCCTGCGCCCGAGGAGAAACGCCGGCACGCCTGAGCGCATCCCGCCAATGCACCCGCGAGACATACTCCAAATCTGCGATTATAGTGCGCAGTTCCGCATTCTCCGCGCTCAATCGGGCGAGTTCCCGCCAGACTTCGCGTTCATCCGTCCGTTCAGCAACTGACATCTTTGTTTGCTCCTCATGGTTAGGCCCGTGAACCTTTCTAATCGGCGATTGAATCAATCGCTCAACGGCAATCGCACCGTGCCGATTGGGAAAGTTTACTCATGCCGTGTCGCGGACCACATCCCTCAAGGTGCTGCCGGAGATCGACTGACGTGTGCCGGCGCGCGCCGCGCAGCTCAACCAAACGATCAGCGGCTACATCGGTATCCTGGTCTGGAATTACACGCAGATGCCATTCGCGATTTCCGCCGAGCCCGACTCGCCCCGCGAGGTGCGCGTCGCCTTATCGTGCTACTGGCGCGGCCATCTGCGCGCGGGCGCGCAAAAAACCGCGAGGGCGGCCGGGTTGAGCGTCAACGCGCTTGCCGAGGCGCTGATCGCGCGGGATCTCCGATCAGCCGAGCCGGCGCTCGTGATCTTGTCGGCGCGCGGCCGCGCGAAGCCGCGGCTGGAGTGATTCGATATTTCAACGGGCCAACCCTACCATGAAAAAGATAACAATCCTCCTCGGGCTGGCCTGCGCGCTGGCTCTTTTATCCGGCTGCGAAACTTTAACGCCGTCACCGCCGCCAGTCTGGAATCCGGTCACCGCGGAGATTGAAGCGGAATATCAACCTTACCTCGGCACCGGCTCCGGCACTCTCACCGGCCAGGCGTTTCTCGCTCAACGTGGCGGCGGTGTCGTGAAAGCTGCCGGCCGCAACGTGATTCTCGATCCGGCCACGACGCTCGGTAATGAGTGGTGGGGCAAGGCCGGCTCCAAATGGGCGCACCGCATGCTCACGCCGCCTTCACCTTCATTTGCGAAAGCGCGACGCACAGTTGTTGCGGATGCTGACGGCAAATTCCGGTTTTCGAATCTCCCGGCGGGCAAATATTACGTGCGGACAGAAATCACTTGGGATGTTGCCTACCACGGCCCGCAGGGCGGAATCGTCGGTCAACTGATTGAGGTCTCAGCGGAAGGCGTGACCGAAGTGATCCTCAACCAGTATCCTCAATAGCTCAGCTTGCGTTTTGTTCACCTCGATCCGAGCAAACACGCTGCGCAGCGGGTTTGCCCTGTTCCCTGATGCCACGCCGCAGTAAAAATACCCGTCGCCGTGCCCGCGCTTGACCCGGCGCGCGCTTGGGCCGATGGTGGGGCATGATTGCCACCCGCAAAACCTCCCGCCGCAAGCTCAAGCTCTCGCCCCCCTCGCCCGAGCTGGCGGCCACCTGGCGGCTGGCCGTCTATGGCGGCCCTGGCGACTACTCGTTCCCCAATCCCGCCACCCCGCCCGCCGTGATCGACGCCGTCGTCGTCAAGGAGGACGATCTCTACGTGGCCCAGTGCCTCACGGTGGACGAATCATCCTTCGGCCGCACGCCCGAGCAAGCGCTCGCCCGCCTGCACGAGGCCGTGCAGATCCACTACGAAGAGCGCGCGCGCCGCCTCGCCGTGCCGGCCGAGGTCGTGGGCATGGCGCAGGTGGCGCTGTAGCGCCATGCCGCGCCGGCTCTCCAGCCGAGAGATCGAGGCCGTGCTCACCCAGCACGGCTTCGCCTTTTCCCGGCAGAAGGGCAGCCACCGCGTGTTCACCAGGCCGGGCTGTCCCAGTCACGTCACCGTGGTCGCCGGCGAGCGCGAGGTGCCCGTGGGCACCTTCGCCAAGATCATCCGCCAGAGCGGCCTCACCCGCCAGGATTTCGGCGTGTGAGCTAAAAATACCCGCCGCCGTTCCCGCCGTCCCCGCCGTTCCTTGGCCAGGAGCGGCGGTTTTGTTTAGTCTCGGCGCGTGCTACCCGCGCCCGTTCTCTCGACAGTCACACCCTCGCATTTTCAGGGCCCGTCGTCAACGGGCGCTGTGCGGCGGTGCTCTCGCGAGCGGGTGTGCGCCTCCCGCCCATGAATTCGAAATCGATCTTCGCCTCCAAAACTTTTTGGGCCGCGCTCGTCGCAGCTCTGCCCCAGATCCTCGACCTGCTGAACGTGCCGACCGAGGCCGCCGGCAAGGCCGTCACCCTTTGCGGCATCTTCCTCGCCATCGTCTTCCGCGTCACGGCGAAGGCCCCGGTGCATGTCGTGCGCCGCCGCGCGGCGGCAACGGCGACCGTCCCCTCAACCCCCGACCAGAAATGAAAACCCGACCCCTCCTGATTCTCAGCCTCGCGGCACTCGCCTTGTTTGCCGGCTGCACGACCGCCCCGGTCGCTGCGACCGACCGGCAAACCATGATCGCCAACGCCGTCGAGGACACCCTGAGCATCGGCCTCGTGCCGGTGCTGGCCAAGAACCCCGACTACGCGCCGGTCGCGCGCGGCATCGCGGCCGCGCTCGCTTCGTTCGACGGCGCCACGCTTGCGCCGGCCGATGTCGCGGCGTTCCTCGCTAAGACCACTCTCGCGCCCGAAGACTCCCGCACCATCGCCGCGCTGGTCAACGCCGCGTGGGACACCTACGCGCGCCGCTACTCCCAACAGGTCAACGCGAGCGTGAGGCCCGACGTGAAGCTCTTCCTCGCCGCCGTGGCCAACGGCATCACGCGGGCCTTGGCGGCGCTGCCCGCCACGCCCGCGAGTAGCGAGTAGTGAGCATCGAGTAGCGAGCATCCCATGCAGACCCTCTCCAATTTCTTCGGCGCGATCATGCAGTTCTTCCGCTTTAAGGCGGACAAGCAGGCGCTCGACAACGCGCCGAACATGCAGGCGCGCGCGGCCGGCGCGACAGACCAGCAGATCAAAGACGCCGCGGCGAAAAACATCGGCGAGGGCAACCTCGATCAGATTCGCAAAGACCTCGCGGAGTAAACGGCAATGAAGAATCCAGAATCCAGGAGTCAGGAGCCAGCGCCACGGACGCACTGGAAATCGTGTCCTTGTCCCGAGTGCGAGAGCAAGCGCGACGAGAAGCGTTTCCGCTTCTTCCTGATCGTGGCCATTCTCGGCGCTGTGCTCGCATTCATCGCGCTCAGCGGCTGCGCCGGCACAATCACGCCCGCCGCGGTCGAGTCGCACCAGGCGAGCTTCGACGAGGGCGCGCAAAACAGCGGCGTCGTGGCGCTGATCCCCGGCGGCGCGATCATCACGCCACGAGCGCACGAGCGCTACAACGGCCTGATCGCGATCTACGGCCGCGACTTCCTCCCAACTCTCACGGCCGACTACGGCATCACCCCGCGCGCCGACGGGAACTTCGAGATCAGCCGCGAGGCGCTGCAAAAATTCATCCTCCTCAACCAGTGGCACCGCATGGGCCGCGAACCGAAAAACAAATGACGCCCGCGATCAAACTGGGTCTCACTACGCTGCCGCTTTTCGTAGCCGAGAGCACGACCGACAGTGTGAAATCCTCCGCGCTTGGCGAATGGCTCGTCATCGGCGCCGCCGTGTTGGTCATCGCGCAGATCGGGTGGAGTTTCGTAGACCGAGTGCGCGGCGGCTCGCCGCAGAAGCGCGAGGTGAGTTTCACCGAGCAATTCGTGACGCGAGAACAGCACGTCAAGCTCGAAGAGGAAATCGCCAAGATCGACAACGAGCGGCGCGTGTCGGTCGCCGGCATCCACAGCAAAATCGACAACCTCGCGGAGCGGCTCGACGACCGTATCGACAACGTGCCTGAACGCACCATCGCGCTGCTCAAAAACACAAAGGGCCTGATCTCATGATGACGCCGAAGGAACAACTGCTCTTTCGCGTGGGGCTGCTCAAGGCTCTGCGCGCTGCCGGCACCCTGGGTGAACCCGAAAGCCGGCTGCTGCTGTCGGTGAAGGAGGAAGGCTTTCCTTTTTCCGCTCCGCAATTCCGTGTCGAGCTGCAGACGCTCGCCGATGCCGGGTGGATTTCCGGTCGTCAACCTCCGCTCGGCGGCGATATGCGCTGGCGCATAACCGCGCTCGGCGAAGACCTCCTCGTGGAGCAAACCGCGTGAACTTCGCCGCGTTCACTTTTCTGTCGTGCCAGCCCGCCGGCCGCTTGGCGTGTGCGGCGGCGCTCGTGACTCTTTTGAATTTTCCCGCCGCGCCCCGCCATCCAGAGGAGAACGACTCCGCTTCATTGCCCACCGCTCTGCGCAGCGGCCACGGCCGGGAAAAACTTTTTGCCGGGCGACTGGCCCGGACAAACACCGGGCAGGTAGCAACCAGCAACAGTGTTCTCGCGGTGCCAGGTGTCGCCGCGGCGTGCGAACAACAGGCCGTGCGTCCCGCGGTGCGCGGGGCGCACGGTTCTGTGCTTTGCCGCAGAAGGGCGACGAATGGCGCGCCAGTTATGCGGACAAATCTCGGCCGCACAGCAGTGCGGAACGGGACAACAGCCCAACTCTAATGGCCGCGCTCACGCAAAAACTCTCCGGCCCGAAATTCGACGCCATGCTCGAAGAGCTGCGCGCGCTCTCCGCGCGACCCACGCTCGCGCAGATCGCCGGCGTGATGGTGCGCTACGGGGTCACCTCCCCGACGGCGAAGAACGGCCAGCCGTCCATCATGGCCGCGAAGACCCTTCGCGACGGCCCGTTCAAGCGCTACGTCGAGCGCCTCAACGCCGGGCGCGAGACGCGCGAGGCGCTGTGCTCCGCCGCCGGCGCCGGCGTGCATCCGCTCGATGCGATCGAGGAAGCGATGGTGCTGGAGTTGCAAGACCACCTGATCGGCGCCGAGGGCGGCGAGATCGACATCAAGTTCGTGATCGACCAGCTCACAAAGCTCCGCACCGCGATCTCGATGCGCGAGAACTCGCGCCGGCAGCAGACCGACCTTGAGCGCAAACTCGCCGACAGTGAGAGCAAACGCATCGCGACCGAGGAACGCACGGTGCTGTTGGAGCGCCGGCTCGAACTCGTGCAGTTCGATGCCGCGAAGGCCGTGCTCGAACACGCGAAGGAAGTCCGCCTCGTCATCGCCGACAAGAATCTCGACGGCCCGGCGAAAACCGAGCGCGTGCGCAAACTTCTCTTCGGCGAAAAGCCCGCCGATTTCAAACCGGTCACCGGCACAGGAGCGAAAGTCGAATGACCAAGCTCGGCAAAAATCTCCTTAAGAAAGCCGCGCGCGTCGCGCCGGCGGCCACGCTTGCGGTCGCGATGGCTGCGGCCGTGACCGCGCCGATTACGAGCAAGGCGCTCGTGTCGTTCCGCAAATACCAGAAGCGCGTGTTCTGGGACCACGTCACGAAGACGCTGATCATCCACTGGTCGCGGCAGGTGGGCAAGAGCTACACCCTCGCGGCGTGGGCCGTCGACCGGTTGCTGATGAATCCCGGCCGCCTCGTCACCGTGCTCTCCAACTCGCGGGCCAACGGCCTGGAGTTCGTGCTCAAGTGCCAGGAGGTCTGCCGCAAACTCGGGCAGGCCATCGAATTGGAGAGCAACCACGCGGAGCTGGATAAGCGCACGGACATTTCGGAGGACATGAAATACGACCTGATGCGCGGCGAAGTCCGCATCACGGTCGAGGGCGTCGTCGGCCGCATCCTCGTGCTCGCGGCGAATCCGCGCACCGCGCGCGGTTTCTCGGGCGACCTCATCATGGACGAGTTCGCGTTTCACGAGAACAGCGCCGCGATCTGGGAAGCGGCCGAGCCGATCATTTCGAGCAACCCGGATTTCCTCTGCCGCATCGCGAGCACCGGCAACGGCAAGCGGAACATGTTCTTCCAGCTCATCAGCGAGGGCCGCATTCCCTACTATCGCGTGCGCCGCTCCGATGCGTGGGCCGCGGGCGAGATCAAGATTTACTCGGCGGTCACCGGCAAGGAGATCACGCCGGCGCAGGCCCGCGCGGAGGCGAGCGACAAGCGCGCCTACGATCAGAACTACGAGTGCATGTTCAATGACGAAAATACCGCGCTGCTGACGCAGGAACTGATCAACGCCGCGCAGCGCGAGGGCGTCGTCATCGAAGACCAGTCGTGGAGCGAGGTCACGCTCGTGCGCCTCGCGACGAAGACCATCGGCGTTCTCTCGGTCGGCCAGGACGTCGGCCGCAACCGCGATCTCTCGGTGCAGACCGTGCTGGAAACAATCGGGAACGCGCACCGTGTCGTCGCGATGCTGCGCATGGAGAACATGCGCCTGCCTGCGCAGTGCCGCGAGCTGAAGCGCATCGCCACGTTGCCGAAATTCGTGCGCGGCGAGATCGACATGACGGGCATCACCGATCACGAAGAAACTCCGCGCCGACGGCAAACGCGGCGAGACGGCGCGCGTCACCGAGATCATGGCGACGGAGATGCTCGGCGTGTTCGAGGATCACCGCATCGAAATCCCGATGGACCCGACGCTGCGCGATTCCCTGCGCAAGCCGGAGAAGATCGTGAGCCCCGGCGGCCGGGTCTCCATCGCCGCCACGCGCGACGAGGCCGGCCACGCCGACGAATTCTGGTCCGTCGCCCTCGCGATTCGCGCGGCCACGCAAGCCGGCCCGCCGCCGATGATGCCCAAACCCAACCAGCAATGCCGCGAGCGCCTCCGGGCGCGGCGCGACCGGAGCGTCATCGCATGAGCCTCAAACTCAAAACCGAGACGGCCAAACCGTTTCGCCGCAAGTTGCCCGCCGGCACGATTCTCAACAGCAGCGGCAAAGCCGTGACTCCGTCCACGGCCAGCGGCAGCCGCACGCTGGCGCAGAAAGTCGCCGCGCTCTCGCGCTTCCGCGAGCAGTTCAATCCGCTGCAGGCTCTGACGCTCGCGAAGGCCGTCAGGCTGGCCGGCGATTATTTCCGCGGCGACATGGCCGATCTCCAGTGGACTTTTTTCTTCATCGAGCAAACCGATCCTGACCTGATGGCGCTGCTTGAGCTGCGCCTCGGCCGGCTGATCGAGATGGACTACAACATTTCCGCCGAGGAAGACGCCGACGAAAAACTCGCCGACGAGCAACGGCAATGCCTGGAAGAAAAATTCGCGGCGATCGACAACCTCTATGATTCCATCGAGCACTTCGGCTACGCGCCGTTCCGCGGCTTCGCGCACTGCGAGAAATGGATCTCCGGCGGCGAGCTGACGCATCTCGAGATCGTCGACCAGTGGAACGTCGTGCGCGACGGCCTCGTCGGCGAATGGAAATACAATCCGTCGGCGAAGAGCACGTCGTTCCGCGCACTGGGTGACGAGCAGCTCATGCCGCAGCAGAATTTCATTTTCCGGCAGGTGCGCCGCCCGATCAACCGGATCGCGCTCTACAAGTTCGTCCGCGACAACCTGGCGAATGTCGACTGGGACGCGTTCAACGCGATCTTCGGCATTCCGAGCGGCGTCATCATCGGCCCACCCGACGTTCCTGCTGATCGCGAGGCGGAGTATGAGTCGTCGGCCAACGAGATCGCCGAGGGCGGCAGCGGTTATCTGCCTCACGGCTCGACCTACACGCAGAACAAAGCGCCGGGCGGCACCAATCCGTTCAAGGAGCGGCTGGATTATCTTTCGCAGCGGCTCGTGCTCGCCGGCACGAGCGGCAAGCTGACGATGCTCACCGAGGCAGGCTCGGGCACTCTCGCCGGCGGAGCGCACAGCGATGTGCTCGATGCCGTAGTGGCGGCCGACGCGCGCCGCATCAGCGAGGTGTTCAACCGCCAGCTGGTGAAGCCGTGGCTCGAAGCCGCGTTTCCCGGCAAGCCGCAGCTGGCCTACTTCGGCCTCGCCGCGAACGAAGAGACCGACGTCAGCCAAATCATCACCGATATCAAGACACTCTCCGATGCCGGCTTCCAGGTCGATCCGCAGCAGGCGAGCCAGAAGACGGGTTACACGCTCACGCTGAAGGCAGCGCCTTTGCCGGGGAATGCGCAGCAGTTCCCCGGACAAACACCGGCCGGCCAGCAGGACGGAACGGTGATCGCCAACCGCCGCATCGTGAACCGCGCCGGCACCGCCGGCCGCGAGGCACGTTTCCTTGCGAAGAGTCAGGCTAATCTCACGGCGGCCGATCAGGTCGCGCTGAAGCCCGCCATCGAGCGCGTCGCGGCGCTCGATGCCATCACCGACGATGCCGAGTTCGCCAAAGCTTACGGGCAGTTCCTCGCCGACCTGCCGGCCC
>JACQFT010000122.1 GCA_016199925.1 Opitutia bacterium
CTTTCCCATGAGCCTACCCGCGATCCCCGTCCCCGACCGCCGGCTGTTTTCCTTGCTGGCCCTCAACGCGGCGCTGGCCCTCGCGCTCGGCTTCTTCACCTTTTCCGCCGATCGCTCCCTGCAACTGGTGATTTACGGCGGCTACTGGGCCATGCTGGGCCTCACGCTGCTCTTCGGCTGGTCGCTCTGGCGGATCGCCCGCAGTGAGACCGCCGCGTGGTCCGCTTGGCGCACCTGGCCGCGCTGGCCGGCCGCGCTCGTCGCCGTGTGCGGCCTCCTGCTGCTCGTCCACGAAAGCTTCGGGTTCAAGATCCTGATGGATGAAATCATGCTCCTCGGCACGTCGATGAGCATGCACTTCGACAAGACCGCGCTGGTCCCGATGCGCGGGCACGACATTCAGGGCGCCTTCCAACTGCTCGCCGGCCAGCTCGACAAGCGCCCGCTCTTCCACCCGTTCCTCGTCAGCACCCTGCACGACCTCACCGGCTACCGGCCGGAGAACGCCTTTGCGCTGAACGTCGGCCTCACGTTTGTCCTGCTCACGCTGACCTATCATGCCGGCCGCCAGATCGCCGGGCGCGCCGCGGGCGCCGTGGCCGTTCTCCTGCTCACCAGTCTCCCGCTCCTGGCGCAGAACGCCACCGGCGGCGGCTTCGAGCTGCTCAACCTCGTCATGATCCTGGCCACACTGCTCCTCGGCATGCGCTGGCTCGCCCGCCGCGATGCCGGCACGCTCAGCGCGCTTTGCCTCGCGGCCGTGCTGCTCGCCCAGACCCGCTACGAGTCGGTGCTCTTCCTCCTGCCGGTCGGCCTCATGATCCTCTGGGTCTGGTGGCGCGAGCGCCGCCCGCTCCTCTCCTGGGTCGCGGTGTTCGCCCCGCTCTACCTGCTGCCCTACGCGCTGCAGCACCAGGTCTTCGCGGTCCGCGAGTCCTCCTGGGAACTCGCCGGCCAGCCCGGCGCGGCGAAAGTCTTTTCGCTCTCCTACGCCGCCGACAACTTTTCCCACTGGCTCAACTTCTTTTTCAACACCACCGGCGAACAGTCCAACTCCCTCGTCCTCTCTGTTCTCGGCTTCCTCGCGCTGCCCTTCTTCGCGCTCTGGGCCGCCAAGCTTCTCCGCCGCCCCGCCGCCGCTCCGCCCGCCCGGCTCGCCCTCGCCATTTTTGCGCTCGGCCTCGCGCTGCACGCCGCCCTCTACCTCTGCTACTTTTGGGGCAAGTTCGACGATCCGGTCATCCGCCGCCTCAGCCTGCCCTTCAACCTCACCCTCGTGCTCGCCGTCGTCGCCGTCGCCGCCGAGTTCGGCCGCACCGAAAAAATCTGGCGCGTCCTCGCCGCCCTCACCGGCTTCGGCCTCTTTGCCAGCTCGCTGCCCGCGATGGCGCGCCACGGCTACTCCCTCGAATACTATGTCGGCCGCGAGATGGAGTGGCGCCGCGAGTTCATCGCCGCGCACCCCGAGCGCGACTACCTTTTCATCGACAACAACTCCATCATCTGGATCACCCATCTCGTCTCGGGCACGCCCGTGAAGCAGGCCCTCGACCACAAGGAGAACATCGTCTTCAGCCTGCAAAACCGGATTTTCTCCCGCATCTACGCCTTCCAGCGCTTCGACATCGACCCCGCCACCGGCCGGCCCGTCGTGCAAAAGGACGACGACCTCGGCCCCGACTACCAGCTCGAGACCGTCTGGGAACGCCGCTTCACCCCGCTCACCGTCAGCCGCATCAGCCGCGTCGTCTCGATCCGCTCCGGCCCGACGGCGGCCCCCCGCGCCGTCGCCGCGCCGGTGGAGAAAATTTCCAAGGACGACCTGGAGAAAATCCGCCTCCGCTACTACGACCAGTTCATCAAAAAACTTCCCTGAGCCGCCGGCCGGCCCCGCGACCTTGTCCCCGCTGCTCCAGTCCCTCGTCCGCCTGCGCGACCGCCCGGAAGCCCGCCTCGTGCTCTTCGGCCTGGCGGCCCTCGCCGCCGTCTGGCTCGGCTTCATCGGCCTGTCTGTCGGCACCGCCGACCAGGTCGTCAAACGCGGCGGCTACTACGTCATGCTGCTGACGCTGGCGCTGTGGGTGCTCGCGCTCGTCCGGCTGTGGCGCACGCGCCTCCCGGCGGTCCCGCTCTCGCGCCGCGAAAAAATCTTCGCCCCCCTCGCCCTCGCCCTCTTCACGCTGATGGCGCTCACCGCCGAGCCGTTCCGCAGCAAAATTCTCTTCGACGAGTTCGTGCTCCAGGCCACGGCGTTCAACATGCATTTCTTCCGCGATGTCGCCACCATGGTGCGCGGCTACGACATCCTCGGCGTCTTCCTCTCGACCGACAACTACCTCGACAAGCGCCCCTATTTCTTCCCGTTCCTCGTCTCGCTCGTGCATGACTTCACCGGCTACCGCGTCGCCAACGCCTTTGCGCTGAACGCCGTGCTGCTGCCCGTTTCACTCGGGCTCGCCTTTTACCAGGGCCGCCGTCTCGCCGGCCGGCTCGGCGGCTTTGTCGCCGTGCTGCTGCTCGGCTCGCTGCCGCTCCTCGCCCAGAGCGCCACCGGTTCCGGCATGGAGTTGCTCAACGTCTGCCTGCTGCTCGGCGTCACCGCGCTCGCCGCCGCCTGGCTCCGCCAACCCGACGAAACCCGCCTCTCCGCCCTCGTGCTCGGCACCGTGCTGCTCGCGCAGACGCGCTACGAATCCGCCCTCTATGCCGCTGCCGCCGCCGCCGTCATCGCGCTCGGCTGGTGGCGCGGGCGCCGCATCGTGCTCTCGTGGCCCGCGATTCTCGCTCCCCTGCTCCTGATCCCCTGCGCGCTCCAAAACAAAGTGCTCGCCCACACCCCCGTGCTCTGGGAACTGAAGGAGCACCAGGACTCGCGCTTCAGCACCGCCTACCTCGACGGCAACCTCCGGGGCGCCGCCCATTTCTTTTTCAACCTCACCCCGGCCTTCGCTAACTCCGCGCTCCTCTCCGTCCTCGGCCTCGGCGCGCTCCTTTGGGTGGCCTGGCGTCTCCTCCGCACCCGCCCCGCGCTGCGCACCGCCGACCCCGACCGCCTCGCGCTCTTCTGTTTCGGCCTCGGCACGGTCGCGAACACCGTCCTCATCATGTTCTACTACTGGTCGAAACTCGACGACCCGATCGCCTCGCGCTTCGCGCTTCCGTTCTATCTGCTGCTGGCTTTTGCCGCCGTCCTTCTCGTCGCTCGCCTCCACCGGCGCTTCCGCCTCGCGCCCGTCGTGCTCGCGGCCCTCGGCCTCTACACCGTCGGCTTCAGCGCCGCCCAGATGGGTTACCACCTCTACTCGCATCTCGGCACCGACGAGCTCTCCTGGGAAAGCCGCGTCGTCGCCGCGCGCCCGCCCGGCCCGCGCCTCGTCATCACCAACAAGTCCACCCTCCCGTGGCTGATCGAGAAAATCCCCTCGATCCTCGTCAGCCGCGCCCGCCTCGTCGCCGACCGCGTCCAAGCTCAGCTCCGCGCCCACACCTTCACCGAGATCCTCGTCGTCCAGTCGCTCCGGCCCACCACCGCCGACGGCGACCACCAACTGCTCCCCGAGGACAAACTCCCCGCCGGCTTCCACCTCCAGCTGCTCGCCGAAAAACGCTTCGGCACCAAACTCACCCGCATCAGCCGGCTCGTGGCCGTGGACGACTCCGCCCTGCCGCCGGCGAAAAGCGCTGGCCCCGCCGGCGGTTGACGTGTGGACTCCCCGCCCAGCATGACCAATCCGCGCGAACACTTCGACTGGGTCGCCGCCCACGACGCCCGCGCCCGCGCGGCCCAGCGCGACTTTCACGCCCAGATGCTCGCCCTCCACCGCCGCCACATCCCCGCCGGCCGCCGCGTCCTCGAATGCGGCTGCGGCGCCGGCGACCTGCTCGCCGGCCTCCAGCCGGCGCGCGGTCTCGGCGTCGATTTCAGCCCCGCGATGCTCGCCACGGCGCGCACCCGCCCCGGCGCCCGGCCCGA
>JACQFT010000119.1 GCA_016199925.1 Opitutia bacterium
CGGCGTCTTGAGCTGGTCCTTGCGGCGGATGTCGATGCGGATCGACGAGAAAAATTTCAAGGCGCGTCCGCCCGAAGTCGTCTCGGGATTGCCGAACATCACGCCGATCTTCTCGCGAATCTGATTGGTGAAAATGCACACGCACTGGGTCTTGCTGACGACCGAGGTGAGGCGGCGCATGGCCTGCGACATCAGGCGGGCCTGGCTGCCCATCGTCATGTCGCCCATCTGGCCGTCGAGTTCGGCCTTCGTGATCAGCGCGGCGACGGAGTCGAGCACGATGATGTCGATGCTGTTCGAGCGGATGAGCGTCTCCATGATGTTGAGCGCGTCTTCGCCGGAGTCCGGTTGCGACACGAGGAGGTCGTCGAGGTTCACGCCGACGACGCGGGCATATTTCGGATCGAGCGCGTGCTCGACGTCGATGAAGGCCGCGAGGCCGCCCTGACGCTGGGCCTCGGCGATGGCGCTCAAGCAGAAGGTGGTTTTGCCGGACGACTCCGGTCCGTAGATCTCGATGATGCGGCCGCGCGGCAGACCACCGACGCCGAGCGCGAGGTCGATCGCGAGCGAGCCGGTCGAGAGCGTGTCGACCTTCATGCGGGTGTTGCTGCCGAGGCGCATGATCGAGCCTTCGCCGAATTGCTTCGTGATGGAGGAGACGGCGAGCTCGATGTTTTTCTCGCGAGCGAGGCCGCCGGATTTTTCGGCGGGCGCGACGCGGGAGTCGGTGGACTTGGAGGCTTTTTCGGCTTTGGACATGGGAACGGCGGGTCGGGTTAAGAGGAGAACTTAGCAGAGGGCGCTGACAGCGGTGTGTCAGGAGACTTTCTCCGGCGCGCGGGCCGGGCAAGCGCGGAGTGGGGGAAACGACCACCTAAAATCAGGCGATGATAGCGCTTGCATCTCGCCGGGTGCGCTCAAGCGGCCGGTCCCGCCGGCTTGCCGAACCCGAAGGCGAAAACCACCGCGAGCAGAATGAAAAGGAGGCTCACGGCGTAGTTCCAGCGGAGCTTTTCGCCGAGCACCAGCCACGCGAAGCCCACGAAGACGACGAGCGTGATGACCTCTTGCATAATTTTGAGCTGGTAGCCCGAGTAGTGGGCGTAGCCGAGCCGGTTCGCCGGCACCATCAGGCAGTATTCGAAAAACGCGATGCCCCACGCGATCGGCACCACGAGCCACAGCGGCTTGTCGTGCAGATATTTCAAATGCCCATACCAGGCGAACGTCATGAAGACGTTGGACAGCGTGAGGAGGAGGATCGTGGCCATGCGGGCACTCTAGGCGCGGGGTCCGGCCGTGCGCTAGCCGGAAACCCCCCGCGCCCGCCCGGCCGCGCCTGGGCGTTTGTAATACATTATATTACAAACTGGCTTGGCCTGGCGCCGGGCGCTACTCTGTCAGCGTATAGACGGCGAAAGTCGTCAGCCAGTGCGCGCGGCTGAAATCCGTCTCGCTCAACAGCGGCAGGGCGGCGGCGAAATGGCTCTCGGCGGCCGCTTCGACCACCGCGATGCGGGCGTCGCCGGCGGGCAGGATTCTCGCCAGCCGCCGCCACACCCAGGCGCGGTTGAGGTTCAGCCCGATCAGGTGGCCGATGCGCGGGTCCGCCGGATCGGCGACGGTGACGGGCTGGAGCAGATTGGCCGGCTCGCCCCGCGCCACGCGCGGCAGGAAGCGGTCGAACCATTTCAGAAAGGCGGGCTGGGGCAGGAGCCGCGCCATCAGGCCGGCTTCGACCAGCGCGGGGGAGAAAAAATCCTCGCCGCCGGGCTCGAGGTGCGCGGGGTAGTCGGCGTCGTGGCCGAACCACGCGGCGGCCCGGCTCGTGCAGAGCAGTTTGAGTTCCTGGTCGCCGACGGACCGGGCGTGGTTGAGGGCAAAGCTCAGTGCGAACGCCGTGTTGCCGTGCACGCCGTGGCGGACGGGGTGGGGGAGCGTGCGCAGGTAACGCACGAAACCCGCGCGGATCGCAGCGCCGAGCGGGGCGAGGTTTTGCGCGAGCGCCGGATCGTAGGCGCGCAGTTCCTGGGCGAGCTTCAGCAGCCACGCCCAGCCGTAAGGCCGCTCGAAGGTCTCGCGGCCGGGCGTCGCGAGATAGGCGGCTTCGGCCGCGAGATGCTCCGCCGTCAGATGGGTGCGCAGCACACGCGCGATCCCGTCGCGTTGGGGCAGGTCGGGAAAAACCCGCACGAGCCGCACGAGCATCCAGTGCTGGTGCACGCAGGAGTGCCAGTCGTAGCTGCCGTAGAAAGCCGGGTGCAGCGCGCGGGGCGGCTGGGCGTCGCCCGGGCCGTCGAGGACGTGCTGGAGCAGGTGCGGGTATTCGCGTTGCACGCTGCCGAGCCCGAGCCGGGCAAACTCGGCGGCGCGGGTTGGACCGAGCTGCGACTGGGGGACGGCGGGCATCGGCGGGAGGCTAGGGGGAAAAAGTTTCAGTTGAAGAACAAAAGCCCCCGTGTATGGTCCCCCCCGGCGGAGACATTCCGCCAACCCACACCATGAAGATCAAAGCCTACCTGAAGCCGAGCTGCGGCTGGAGCAACGGAGTCCGCGCCGTCCTGCGCAAATACGACCTGCCCTTCGACGACATCGACATCATCAACCACCGCGCGAACTACGAGGAGATGGTGCGCAAGTCCGCCCAGCCCCTCTCGCCCTGCGTCGAACTCGACGGCGTGATGCTCGCCGACATCTCCGGCGAAGAAGTCGAAAACTACCTGCTCGCGAACAATCTCGTGAAGCCGACGACCGCCAAGGTCGATGCCAACCTCAACGCCGGCTGCTCCCACGAAGAGCACGAAAAGATGGCCGCCAAGCCCGTCCGCTTCTTCTGAGCGACGGGTAAATTTTGATTTCGCCGGCCGGACTTACCTGAGTCCGGCCTTTTGTTTCTCCGGCCAGATCGTTCGCGCGATTGCGGCCACGCCGAGCGTGACGAGCGTCCCGATCAGGGTGAACCACGGCCAGAAAATCTCGCCGCCGAACAGCGCCAGCCACCACGCGCGCGTCGTCGGCAGGTTGGCCGGCCAATAGAGCACGTTCATCACCAGCAGCGACGCCACCATGCCCGCCATCGCGGCGCGCGGGCCCAGCCGGCGCCAGAAGAGCGCGATCAGCAGCGCGCCGAGCAAAGCGCCGCTCGTCAGCCCGCGCAGCGAGAACGCGGCGTTGAGCACGAACTCCACCTCGCGCGACAGCCAAGCCACGCCGACGAGGGCGAGCGCCCACGCGAGGGTCGAAAGCCGGCTGAAGCGCAGGAAAAATTTCTCGTCCCGCGCCCCGAGCAGCGGCTTCAGCAGATCCATTGTCGACACCGAGGCCAGCGCCGTGAGCGCCGAGCTGATCGACGACATCGCCGCCGCGAGGATCGCCACGAGCAGAAATCCGCGCAGCAGGTGCGGCACTTCGGTGAGGATGAAAACCGGGAAAATAAAATCGTTCGCCTTGATCCCCGGCCGGCTCTCCGGCAGCGGAAGCTGGAACGGGTGCGCCTGGTAGAACACCCACAGCAGCGCGCCCACGAGCAGGAAGATCAGGAACAGCGGAAAAATCATCGCGGCGCTCAGCACGAGCGCCCGGCGGCCGTCCGCCTCGTTGCGGCAGGCGAGCACGCGCTGCACGATCAGTTGCTCGGCCCCGTGCGTCGAGAGCACCAGCACGGTGCCGCCGATGACGCCCATCCAAAGATTGAACGGTGCGGAGAACGTGAACGACGGGTTGAGCCACGCGAGTTTGCCCGCCGCGCCGGCCTGCGCCATCGCGCCGCTCCACCCGCCCGCAATCTGCGTCGGGATGTAGATCAGCGCGAAAAGTCCGCCGCCGACAAACAGTGCGAACTGCGCCACGTCGGTCCAGATGACGGCCTTCACGCCGCCGATGTAGGTGTAGACGAGCGACAGGCCGACGAAGAGTCCGATGGCGCCGAGGATCGGATCGACGAGTCCGCCGAGGCCGCACACTCGGTCGCCGAGCATCAGCCGGATCGGGATGCACGCCACGAACACCCGCACGCCGGCTGCGAGCGTCTCGAGAAACAGAAAGAAAATTCCCGCCAGCCGCCGCGGGCCGCGACCGAGATGTTGCTCCAGCAGTTGGTAGGGCGAATAGATTTCGCCGCTCAAGTAGTGCGGCACCATCACCGCCGCGAGGATGATCCGCGCGATCACGTAGCCGATGATCATCTGCAGGAACATCAGGTTGCCGCCGTAGGCGATGGCCGGCACGCCGATGATCGTCAGCGCGCTCGTCTCGGCGGCGACGATGGAGAGGCCGATGCCCCACCACGGGATGTTGCGGCTGCCGAGGAAATAGTCGCGGGTGTTGTGCTGGTCCTTGCCGAACCACACCCCGAGCGCGACGACGGCGCCGAGGTAGCCGAGGATCACGAGCCAGTCACCGGGGCTGAGATAACCGTTCATGCAACGCCGTCATGGAGCGCCAGCTTCGCCGCCGTGGCGAGGCGAAAGCACCCCGCCTTCATTCCCCGGGTGTAATTAAATCTGTGCCAGCCGGTCGCCCCGGGTAGGGCGAAACCTCCGGCTCAGCCGTGCGGCCGAACGCAGATCGCACGCGGCTCACCGGGGACGGTTCGCCCTACCGGCACAGATTTAATCACACCTTCGTTCCCCGGCGCCCGCCTTGTCACAAATCGGACCCGCCGCGCGTCTGGTGTGGTATGAATACCACCGCCAGCACCGAATCGACAGTCCGCCCCGCGCATGCGGACTTGAACGCCGCCGCACCCGAAGTGTTGCAGGCCATGCTCGCCTTGCAGCAGGCCGTCAACCAGGGAGGACTCGAGTCCTCCCTGCTCGAACTGGTGCGGCTCCGTGCCTCCCAAATCAACCGCTGTGCCTTCTGCATCGACATGCATTTCCGCGAGGCGCGGACACGCGGCGAGCACGACCACCGCCTCTACCTGCTCGACGCCTGGGAGGAGGTGTCGGTCTATTCGCCCCGCGAGCGGGCTGCGTTGCGCTGGACCGAGGCGCTGACCCGCTTGCCGGGCGAAGGCGTGCCCGACGCGGTGTTCGCCGCCGTTCGCCCCGAGTTCACCGACGCCGAGCTGTTTCAACTCACGCTCGCGATCGTCGCGATCAACGGCTGGAACCGCCTCAACGTCGGATTTCGCGTGCCGCCGGGCGGGTTTTGAGTCGTGCTGGTCCCAGCCTCTCGCCCCGTGACGGACTCCTTCACTGCTCATCGCCGGCTGCTCTTCGGCCTCGCCTACCGGATGCTGGGCCGCGTCGCCGCGGCGGAGGATATTGTCCAGGAGGCCTGGCTGCGCTGGCAGCGGCAGGACCCGGCCGGCGTCCGTTCACCCCGGGCGTGGCTCGTGGCGACGACCACGCGCTTGTGCATCGACCAACTCCGCGCCACGCACCGCGAGCGCACCGACTACTACGGTGTGTGGCTGCCCGAGCCGCTCGTGGAAACCGCGGCACCGCCCGACGAGGCGGCGGCGCTGGCGGACTCGCTGACGATGGCCTTCATGCTGCTGCTCGAACGGCTGTCGCCGCCGGAGCGTGCGGTTTTCCTGTTGCGCGAGGCCTTCGCCTACGACTACGCGGAGATCGCCGGCATCGTGGACAAGTCCGAAGCCAACTGCCGCCAGATTGTCAGCCGGGCCCGGGCGCAGCTGGACCGCGCGCCCCCGCAGCCGGCGCCGCCGAGCGACCGGGCCGAGAGCATCGTGCGCCAGTTTCTCACCGCGACGACCACGGGCGACGTGCGCCGCCTCCTCGCGCTGCTGACGGACGACGCCACGCTCTTCTCCGACGGCGGCGGTCGCGTCGCCGCGGCCGGCCGGCCGATTCGCAGTGCCGATCACATCAGCCGCTTCTTCGTCGGCATCCGGCGGCGCGTGCCGGTCGCCGCGGAGGTCCGCCTCGCGCGTATCAATGGCCGCGCCGGCGCGCTTGTGCTCGCGGCCGGCCGGGTCACGGACGCGCTGTCGTTTGACCTGCGGGGTCAGCGCATTCACGCTATCTTTCTGGTTCGCAATCCCGAAAAACTCCGGCACCTGGCCGGAGGGCCGTGCCTTGCGGAGCCGACCCGATGAACACCTGCCTGATCGACAAAGTCCGCCGCTTTCAAGAACTGCATGCCGCGCCCGGCGTTTTCTTGCTGCCCAACCCGTGGGATGCCGGCTCCGCGCGCCTCCTCGCCGCCCTCGGTTTTTCCGCTCTGGCCACCTCGAGCGTTGCGTGCGCGGGCGTGCTCGGCCGCCGCGACGGCCGGACGACCCGCGCCGAGACGCTCGCCCATGCCCGTGCCATCGTCGCGGCGACGGAGCTGCCCGTCTCGGCCGATTTGGAGAAAGGTTTCGGCGACGATCCGGGCACCGTGGCGGAAACCATCGCGCTGGCCGCGGCCGCGGGTCTGGCCGGCGGCTCGATCGAGGACGCGAGCGGCGACAGCCGGCAGCCGCTCTACCCGGTCAGCCTCGCGGTCGAGCGGGTGGCCGCCGCCGTTCAGGCGGCGCGGGCGTTGCCGGTGCCGTTCGTGCTCACGGCCCGCGCCGAGAATTTCCTGCGCGGGAATCCCGACCTCGACGACACGATCGCGCGCCTGCAAGCCTACGAAAAAGCCGGGGCCGACGTGTTGTTCGCGCCCGGGTTGCCCAGTCTCGAGGCGGTGCGCTGCGTGTGCGCGGCGGTTTCGAAGCCCGTCAATTTCATGGCGGGTCTCAAGGGAAAATCTTTCACCGTCGCCGAACTGGCCGCCGCAGGCGTCCGGCGGATCAGTCTCGGGCCGTCGCTGTATCGCGCCGCGATGGGCGGACTGCTCGGGGCCGCGAGCGAAACCCTCCGGCACGGCACGTTCGGCTTTCTGGAGAAGATGCCGACCGCGGCGGAGCTGACGCAGTTCCTGGAACCCTGAGCGACGGGTGCGATTAAATCTGTGCCTGACTGCCGCCCCTGGTAGGGCGAAGCCTCCGGCTGAGCCGTTCAGGCGATGGCGTCACCAGGGCGCGGCTCACCCGGAGGGTTCGCCCTACCCGGCGCGCCCAGGCGCGCTTCACTGGAACCTGGCCGGTTTTAATCACACCCCTGAGCGACGGCGCAAGGCGGAGCGGCTCGGCCTCAAGACGCTTCCGACGGACAAGCGCGTCGGGGCCGACGCGCGCCGGCTTCCGCTTTGAAGGGCCGCCGGCGCCGCAAGAGCGCGAGCAAGCTCGCTGACCCACGACAAGACTGTAGGGCTCGCCGCCCACGGGCCGGCGCTCAGTAGAGCACGCGCGCCCGGATCGTGCCGGGCACGGTCTGCAACTCGTCGATCGCGATCTCGCTCGCGGACGCATCGACGTCCATCACGCAGTAGCCGATGAGCGCGTTGGTTTGCAGAAACTGCGCGCTGATGTTGATGCGGTGGCGGCTGAAACGCTCGTTGATGTGCGCGAGCACGCCGGGCACGTTGCGGTGGATGTGCAGCAGGCGGCACTTGCCGGTGTGCTCGGGCAGCGTGACCTCGGGGAAATTCACCGCGGTGACCGTCGTGCCGTTGTTGGAGTAGCGCAGAAGTTTTTCGGCGACCTCCACGCCGATGTTGGCCTGCGCCTCGATGGTGGAGCCGCCGATGTGCGGCGTGAGGATGACGTTGTCGAAACCGCGCAGCGGCGACACGAACTCCTCGTCGTTGCCCTTCGGCTCGACGGGAAAAACGTCGACGGCGGCGCCGGCGAGATGTCCGCGCCGGAGCGCGTCGGCGAGCGCGTCGATGTCGACCACGGTGCCGCGCGCGGCGTTGATGAGGTGCGCGCCTTTCTTCATCGCGGCGAGCTGGGTGCGGCCGATGAGATTCGTGGTGGCCTTGGTCTCGGGCACGTGGAGCGTCACGACATCGCTCTCGGCGAGCAGCGCCGGGAGTTTCGAGACGGGGCGCGCGTTGCCGAGCGGCAGTTTGCCCTCGATGTCGTGGTAGATGACGCGCATGCCGAGATGCTCGGCGAGGATGCCGACCTGCGTGCCGATGTGGCCGTAGCCGACGATGCCGAGCGTCTTGCCGCGCACCTCGACGCTGCCCTCGGCGCTCTTCGTCCAGCCGCCGCGGTGCACGAGCGCGTTCTTGCCGGGGATGCCGCGGAGGAGAAAAATAATTTCGCCGATCACGAGCTCGGCGACGCTGCGGGTGTTGGAGTAGGGCGCGTTGAAAACCGGGATGCCGCGTTTCGCCGCCGCCGCGAGATCGACCTGATTGGTGCCGATGCAAAAGCAGCCGATGGCGGCGAGCTTCGGCGCGGCGGTGAGCATTTCTTCCGTGATTTCGCTGCGCGAGCGAATGCCGAGGAAGTGCACGTCGGCGAGCGCGGCTTTCAGGGCGTCGCCCGCGAGGGACTTGGCGTGGGCTTTCACCGCCGAGTGGCCGTCCTCGGTGATCGCCTCGACGGCTTTCTCGTGAATGCCCTCGAGGAGGAGGAACTTGATGCGGTGTTTTTCCAGGGAGTGCTTTTGCATCGCGCCGGCAGCATCGACCGAAGCTGTCCGTCCGGCAAGGCCGGTCTGCGTCACTGGTCTGCAAGTAAACCTATCTTCCAAAAGACCGCCTTTGAAGCGAGTGGCCGTCCATACCCTTCGGAATTAGGGCGACCTTGGAAGAGGTGCGATCAAATGAAACGGCAAACACGGCAAGCAGCCCATTCATGGCTTTGAGATGCCGATAGACGGGAAAATAAGGAGCCAATTCTTTGTAGTTTCCTATCCGTTGGGTAAGAAAGCGGTATAGCTCGCGATCAGGTAGGATCAGCACGCCACCGGCTAGCTGGCCTTCAATTATTCCCATGCAGATTTTGTTCAGTGCCCGATTGGAGCTGGAAATGTTGCCGGTCTCCCACTCGGCGGCAAATTGTCTGCCATCCGCCAACGGTTTCAGCGCATCAATTTTTCCCGGTCCGAGCCCTTGGGCCAGAACAGGGCGATCTTCCAATCTCCACCCAAGCGTCTTTAATTTTCGCACAAAACACACCTTGATCGGCAACACGCCGTTGCCATCAACGACCGGGTGGATCGTGAAGGTGCGGGAATTTTCCGGCCAGACGACGTTTTTAATGGCGCTGCGAATATCGGACAGACAATCCGCGAACTCGCCGGTTGTGGCGGAAGACGCTTGGCCGAGAAGAAATTCTTCGTGAACCAGTTTCATGGTGATGTCTTGGTTTCGCTGCCCAGTTCACGATCCAAGAGGCGAACAATCTCGGCGGGCGATTGCTTGGAGGCCGAAGCAATTCGGAAGAGCGTAAACAACGACACGCCTTTCTCACCGCGCTCAATGGCGTAGAGGAACGCTCGATCCAAGCCCGAGTGCTGTGCGGTGCGAGTGGGGTTGAAGTCGTCGGAGCCGCGCAATTTCGCCAGCACGCGGCCAAATATGCGATTGAACGTCGCCTCATCGATGTGGGCGTCCCCGTGCCACAGCAAGCGTTCGTCGAGTTTGTCCATGCCGACAGCGTAGCGACTTTCTGCAGCGATAGATGTAGTCTATTGACTACAATGGCGAAAAACTGATGCTCGCACTCGAAACGGAGCCCGTTAAGTTCCCGCTATGTCCAACGCCGAGCCGCGCATTGCAGATCACCGCACGCCTTTGGGTGCGCTGTATCGCGGCGATTGCTTGGACCTGCTGCCGCAAATGGCAGCCGAGTCCATGGATTTGATTTTTGCCGATCCACCTTTCAATTTGGGGAAGTCATATGCTTCGGGCATGGACGACGCTGTCCCGACGGAGCGATATCTTTCCTGGTCGAGGCAATGGATTGAGGCGTGTGTTCGGGTGCTCAAGCCCGGAGGGAGCTTCTTTCTCTACAATTTGCCCAAATGGAATGTCGCTTTGGGGGCGTTCTTGAACGAAAGGCTGACCTTCCGTCATCTTATCGCGATAGAGATGACCTACACGCTGCCCATTGCGGGGAGACTTTATCCGAGCCACTATTCGTTGCTGTATTACTGCAAGGGGCCCCGTCCGCGGGTTTTCTCGCCGGATCGGTTGGCTATGGCGACATGCCCGCACTGTTTTAGAGAACTGAAAGATTACGGCGGCTATAAAGATAAAATGAATCCAGGCGGCGTGAGTTTGACCGATGTTTGGAAGGATATCCCGCCGGTGAGGCACCAGAAATTTAAGCGCCGGACCGATGCCAATGAACTGTCGATCAAATTGCTGGATCGCGTGATCACGATGGCCTCACAACCCGGCGATCTGGTGCTCGATCCATTCGGCGGCTCGGGGAGCACCTATGCGGTCGCGGAGATTAAAGAGAGGCGCTGGCTGGGCATGGAGCTTGGGCCAATAGATCAAATCATCGCCAGAATGGAACCGGGCAATTTGAAAATAGAAGGACGCTTTCTTGATGAATATCGCAGTGAGATAAATGCACTCTTTCCGCCGGCAGTCCTAAAGTCTCGGTATGATTGCGGACATTGGACGCCTGGAAATATCCCAAAGGGGCGGGCCCGGGAAAAAATTGCGAACGCTGCACACCAACAGGTCGAGCTTGTGCTGCAAGAACAGCAGGGTCGGTATTCCGCGCCGCGAACCAAAGGGAAGCGCCGTCTCGTTTCAAACCAAGCCGTCAAATCGGCTTAATGCGGATAGTGAAAATAAGACCTCTCTGCCTCTAGTATGGCTTCGAAACCCATTCCCGGTTCCACCGGCGAAGTGCTCACGTGTCTGCCGTCGGCGTATCTGCCGCACGCGGCGACGGGGTTGCTGCACCTGCCGCGGTTCCTCGCGAAGTGCCAATACGTGAAGGAGCACGGCGCGCTGCCGCCGAGCTACGCAAAGAATTTCAAGCGCGGGATGGACCGCTTCCTCTGCCTGCACCTCGGCATCGAGCCCGCCGCCGTGGAAAAAATCGTTTTCGAGTCCGCCACCGACGCCGAGATCGACGCGAAGCTCCGCCAACTTTTCCCCGCCGATGTGCGGGCCGCAAAGTGGAACCGCGACTACGTGCAGAAGGGCTCGGCGCCGAGCGGCCGCGAGTTTCTGGCCGAGGCGCTGACCAACATGGGCTGCGCCGACCGCATCGGCCAGATCGTCAGCGTCGTTGACTTGATCGAGTTCGACGAAGGCCGGATCGAGTAGGTGACGACCAACCGTCGCCGAGGCCACGGCTGGCAAGCGCGGCGTGGATCGAATAGGGCCGCAGAGTTCGACCGCGGATTTCACGGATAAAATCCGGATGATCGGAGGCGCGCAGTAAACTGTAGGAGCGGCTTTATGCCGCGATTCTATGTCGGGCGACGGCCCGGACGAGCCCCGGGTTTGCGGAGGTAGTCCACGGCGCAGAATTCATCACGCGGGAGAGGGGCGCAGAATTGCTGCGCCCCGATGCGGCGGAGGCGTCGCAGGGCTGGCCGCCCTACATCATCATCTCCGGGGCGGCGTCGGGGCCGGTGGCGGCGTGGCGTTCGTGGAGGATCGCCAGGCTCTCGCTCACGAGTTCGCCCATGCCGGTGCAGTGGCGGAAGCGCGCCGACTGATAATGCTCGGCGAGATCGGCGGCGAGCTGGCGCACGTGCTCGGACGGCGCGATGGGGTCGGCGGACATCGCGGCGAGCAGCGGGTTCAGGCGGCGCGGCGAGAGCTCGGCCCGCTGGAGCATGAGCGTCTGCTCCTCGCGCTGGTATTGGAGGGCGGTTTTCGGGTTGAGCAGTTTCTGGCAATAGAGCACGAGCGGGGCGTTCTGCTTGAAGAACTGCGGGAGATAAAAATTTTTGCGGGCGTTGTAGGATTGCTGGTCGAAATCCATCGCGCGGATGCGCACCTGCCAGCCTTCGAAGTCGGGCGTGAGCACGACGACGAAGTTGTAGCTGCGCATGTCGCCGAGGAGGCGGACGAAGCAGCGCTCGTTGAACTTCACCAGCTCCTTGGCGATGCGGATGGGTTTCAGCTCGGGGTTGTGGAGCCAGCGTTCGGTGAAGATGTCGCCGGGGATGCCGACGATGTGCTCCTCGACGAGGGTCTCGCCGTGGGTGAGGAAGTTGAGGCGGTTGGGCGAGAGGAGGTGCTCGAGCTCGAGGCCGTAGACGCGCGAGGCGTCGCCCTGCTTCACGTAGAAATAGTCCTGGTTGTCGTTGTAGGCATTCACGATCCGGATGCGGAAGGGCATCGAGTTGCCGAAGGAGCAAAAATCCACGCGGTCGATGTAGAGGTGTTGCACGACGGAGAAATCGCCGTCGACCTTGAGGAGAGCGTAAACGCGTTTGAGGGCGTCGTTGATGGCCGGCATCTCCTCGGCGCGATAGGCGACGGATTCCCAGAGGGTGTTGCGGCCCGCGGCGTCGACGAGCGGGACGGCCTCGTGGAAATCGCGGAGGCGCGCGTAGCTGACGGGGAGTTCGCGTTCGCGGTGGAACTGGCGCAGGTAGTCGCGCAGCGCACCGCGGATGGCGATGGTGGGTTTCTTCTGCGTGCGTCGGCGGGCGGGTGCCGCGGGCTCTTCCATGGGCGCAGCGTAGGCGGGCGCGGGTTGGTAGCAAGCCGCGGGCGGATTCGTCGCGACCAGGGTCGGCGTTACCGGCTGGGCGGGGCGATTGATCGCTGCGGGGTTGAGCCGGGAGGTGCCGTCGGCGACGGTGGGGTGCGATGACGACGACCCTGCCGGCACAGAACTCCGCGGCGAAAAACAGAATTGGCCGCGCCATCTTCTGGGGCGCGTTGATCAGCGGGGGGCTCGATATCAGCGGGGCGTGCATCCAGGCGTGGATCGTGCGCGGGGCGGCGCCCGCCATGGTGCTCAGGGGCGTGGCGGGCGCGGTGCTCGGGGCGTCGGCGGCCAAGGGCGGTTGGGCGGTCGCGGCGCTCGGGCTCGCGCTGCATTTCACGGTCGCGACAACCGCCACGGTTGTCTTTTGCGCGCTGAGCCGGCGGAGGGTGTTCCTGACGGAGCACGCGGTGCTGAGCGGCCTCGCGTTCGGGGCGGCGGTGTTCGGCGCGATGAATTTCGTCACGCTGCCGGGGTTGGGAGTTTTCCGGCACTTTTGCTACGGGGCGCCGTGGCGATACGCGCCGCCGATGGGTTGGATTCAATTCGTGATCCATCTGGCCTGCGTCGGCCTGCCCATCGCGCTCTGCGTGCGGCGGTTCTCGGCTCCGGCGCGCTGAGGCGGGTTTGATTGTCGATAACCACGACAGTTTGCGGGATGAAACCGACAAGACCGCACTGAAACCACGCCAGGAGTGCGACGGGCCGCGCGGCCGGGCCGGCAGAGGGGCTTGCCTTTGGGAAAATTCGGCCGATTAAGCGTGGAGATGCCTGAATACCGTCGACTCAACTGGCGCTTCGTTTTCGGTCTGTGGACCGGGCTGGGCCTGCTGCTGGTTTTTCAGACCTACGTGGCGACAGCGGGCGAGCACTGGACGGGGATGGAGCACGTGACGAGCTGGGTGTCGCAGTTTCTGCGCGCGTGGATCTGGGCCGCGCTGACGCCGTTCGTGTTCGCCCTGCGCCGCGAACTGATCGCCCGCCGGACGCCGCGTGCGGGCGAAGTGGCGCTGCATGTGCTGGCGGCGCTGGCCATTCTGGCCTTCGGAAACGTGCTGCGCATTTGGCTCATCGAAATTTTGTTCGGCTACTGGGAGCTCCGCTACTTCGGGCTCCAGTCGGTTTTCAGCATGTTCACCTCCTTTACGCTGATCGATTTCTATATCTACTGGGTGGTCCTGGGGGCGGGCTACGTCACGGATCTCGGCTGGCAAAAACGGCAGACGGAGCTGCGCGCGGAGCAGTTGCGCACCCAGCTTTCGCAGGCGGAGCTGGCGGCGCTCAAGCAGCAGGTGCAGCCGCATTTCCTCTTCAACGCCCTCAACGCGATCTCGGCGTCGTTGCGCGAGGGGGAACTGGCGAAGGGCGTCGAGGCCATCGCCCGGCTCTCGACGCTGCTGCGGCAGTTGATGGCGAACGCCGGCCAGCCGGAGATCGAGCTGTGGCGCGAACTCGACTACGCGCGCTGCTACCTCGACGTCGAGGCGGTGCGCTTCGAGGACCGGTTGATCACGCATTTCGACGCCGACGAGGACTGCCTGCCGGCGCTGGTGCCCACGCTGCTCCTCCAGCCGATCGTCGAGAACGCCATCAAGCACGGGATCGCCCAGCGGTGTTCGCCGGGCCGCGTCGCCGTGACGGCGCATCGCGCCGGCGAGACGCTCGTGCTGCGGGTGACGAACGATCCGGCGGAAGGCGGCCGCCGCGCCCGCGAACAGGACAATCACGGCATCGGCCTGGCGGCGACCCGGGCCCGGCTGGAGCGGGCGTTCGGCGACCGGCACAAATTCGAGAGCGAGATCGACGGGCCCGCCGGCACCGTGATCACCCTCGAAATCCCCCTGCGGTTCACGCCGGCGGCCGACGGCTAGGAAATTTTCCCCCTATGGAACGAATCAAGACCCTCATCGTCGATGACGAGAAACCGGCCCGCCGCGTCCTGCGGGGGCTGCTGGAGAAAGACCCCGAGATCGAAGTGGTGGGCGAGGCCATGCACGGCGAGCGCGCCCTGGAGCTGATCGCCGGCCGCCGGCCGCGCCTCATGTTTCTCGACGTGCAGATGCCGATCCTCTCCGGGATCGAGCTGCTGGCCCGCCTGCCCGCGGGCGAGCGCCCGGAAATCATCTTCGTCACCGCCTACGACGACTATGCGCTCACGGCGTTCGACGTGCAGGCGGTGGACTACCTGGTGAAACCCTTCAGCGACGCGCGGTTTCACTCGGCGCTCGCGCGCGCGAAACGGCGGGTGCATGGCGGCACGCTGAGCGCCACGGAGCGGACGCTGCGGGCGCTGCTGGAACATTTCCAGCGCAGCGGCGCCCCGGCGGCCGGCGCCCCGGCGCCGGCGCGGGACTACGCGCGCCTCGTCGTGAAGGCGGACGGCCAACTGCATTTTCTGAATCAGACGGAGATCCGCTGGATCGAGGCGCAGGGCGATTTCGTGAAAATCCACCTGGTCGGCGGGCGCGGGCTGCTGGTGCGCAAGACGCTCAACAGCCTCGCGGGCACGCTCGACCCGCGCCAGTTCGTGCGCATCCACAAATCGACCATCGTCAACCTCGGCGCCGTGCGCCGCGTCGTGCCGATGCGCGAGCGCAGCCACGGCATGGAACTCGACGACGGGAAGGCGCTGATCATCGGCCCGAGCTACCGCTCGGTGTTCGACCGGCTGAAGTAAGCTTTTCCCCGCGCAAGCCCGGGGCGTCTGGTCGTGGCCGGCGCGGGCCCGCGCGCTTCCGCCGGCAGTCCTCCGTTTCGAGGCGCGCGTCGGTCGGGCGGTTGGCGTGGAGGGACACCGGCTCCGTCCGGCCCGAAGATGGGGAAAAGACGGACGACACGGAGGTCGTCCCTCCCGGGCGAAGCGAGGGTGGGCCGCTGCGGGTGCTTGGGTCGAAGGCCCGGCGCTTGCTCCGGGGCGGTTCATCGCAGAAATGTCGGCGACGCAGCGGCGGTTGCCGTCTTCGGCGGCGATTCTGCCGGGTCTGTCGACGTAGCGTTGGGTGCGCCGCGCGGGTGCGCACGCTGTCGCGCCAACGGGTCGGACCATCCCGTCCGCCCGGTTTAACACCCACACCCCCTAATGAACTATCCCAAGCTCTCGTGCTTGTCGCGGCCGCGTGTCGGCCGCTTTGGCCTGACTGTGGCCTTCCTGTTGTCGCTGCCGCTCGCCGCGTTCGCGCAGACTCCGCCCCCGGCCCCCAAGCCGGAGGACAAAGTGGAGACGCTCGAAAAATTCGTCGTGACGGGCTCGTTCATCCCGGTCTCCACGGCCGAACCGATCGGCCCGGTGGCGATTTTCTCCGAGGCGGACATCCGGGCGACGGGCGCGTTCACGCCGATCCAGGCGCTGCGCAGCCTGCCCTCGTTCATCGGCAATCCCGGCCCGACGGAGAACGACTCCAACGGCGCGGTGGGCGCCACGGCGGTCAGCCTCCGCGGCCTCGGGGCCGGGCAGACGCTCGTGCTGCTCAACGGCCGCGTCACCCTCCAGTTCTCGAACATCCAGCTCATCCCGATCGAGGCGGTGGACCGCATCGAGGTGCTGCGCGACGGCGCGGGCGTCATCTACGGCTCGGCCGCCATCGGCGGCGCGGTGAACGTGATCCTGAAGAAATCCTTCAACGGCTCGGTGGTTAACCTCGGCGTGGGCGGGGCCACCCGCTCGCCGGGCGGCCGCGAAACCTTCCAGGCGTCGTTTGCCGCCGGCGCGGCGAACGGCGACACCTCGGTGATGGTCTCGGGCAGCTACTTCAAGAACCGCACGCTGTTCTCCGCCAGCCGGCCCAACACCGCCCAGACCGACCTGCGTCTGCTCGGCGGCCTCAACGGCGGTTCGCCCACGTTCCCCGGGCTGATCGCGATCAACGGCGGCGGCACCCCGCGCATCCTCCGGTCGAATTTTCCGACGACCGGCGCCACGCCGACGCTCGCGGACTATGTGCCGATGGACAACAACGGCTTCAGCTCGAACCAACTGTTCAACTTCCGGCAGTTCTCGCCCTCGGCCCCCGGCCAGAAGCGCAATTCGCTGCTCGTGAATTTCGACCAGAAGATCACCGAGCACCTCTCGCTCTTCTCCAGCTTCCTCTATTCGCGGCTCTCGACGAGCAACGGTCTGGCGCCGGCCCCCTTCGCGCTCAGCTCGATCGGTGCCGCCGGCGGCCCGGCGGTGGGCAGCCTCTCCTTCTTCGGCCCCTACAATCAGGGCCTCCTGAACCAGGACGACAGCGATTTCTTCCGCTACCGCTCGCTCGAACTCGGGCCGCGCCTCAACCAGCAAACTTTCACCGACTACCGCATGCAGGTCGGCCTGAAGGGCGACCTCGGGGCCAACTGGCATTGGGAGTCCGCCATGAGCCTGGAAAACGAAGAGTTCGCCCAGTCTGATTCCGGCGTGCCCTCGCTCCCGCTGCTCGACGCCGAGGTCACCGCCGGGCGCTTCAATCCGTTCGCGCCCGCGTTCTCCACGGGCTCGGCCACCATCGGCGGCCAGACCTTCACGTGGGACAACGCCAAGGCCCTCAAAGCCTCCGAGATCACCGCCAAATTTTTCGCCCCGACGAAAAACCGGTTCTGGGATGTGCGCGTGAACGGCACCCTGCTGGAACTGCCCGCAGGCGATCTCGGGGTCGCCGCCGGCTGGGAATCCTACCAGTCCACCAGCTCGCTCGACGCCGACGACCTCTACGCCTCCGGCTCGGTCCTCGGCCTGAACTCCTTCAGCGACACCCCGCCGCAGACCACGAAAAGCAAATCGCTCTTCGCCGAAGTGAAAGTGCCTCTCCTCTCGGCGCAGCAGAAAATTCCCTTCGTCGAGAGCCTGACGATCGGCGCCCTCGCCCGCCGCGAGAAGCAGACCAACACCGGCTTCGACGCCGCGACCAACGGCGACGCTTCGCGCACCTACACCAAGGTCAATCCCAGCGTGAACCTGAAATACTCCCCCACGAAGGACTACCTCGTGCGCGCCACCTGGAGCAAAGGCTTCCTCGCGCCGGGCCTCGGCGCCGTCTTCGGCACCGCCGGCCAGAGCAACCCCACGCTCGCCGATCCGCTCGGCTTCGCGACCAATCCGCAGACGACCATCGTCATCCGCCCGAACTCCAACCTCCAGCCCGCAGAGTCCAAGGCCGTGTCCTTCGGCCTCGTCGGCACCCCGCGCGACCTGCTCAAGGGTTTCTCGTTCTCGGTGGACTTCTACGACATCAAGGTCGACGGCATCGTCGCGGGCAACGCGGCGTCCATCCTCGCCGCCAACGCCGCCGGGCAGGGCGCGGGGTTCATCCCCGGCAACGCCGCCACCATCAACCCCGCCGCGCCCTTCGCCAACCTCATCGCCCGGCGCGCCAACGGCCAGTTGAACTCCGCCGGCAATCTCGGCGCCGGCAATCCCCGCGGCGCCGTGCTCTCCGACTTCACCAACATCGCCTCCCGCAACGTGCAGGGCCTCGAATACACGGCCAGCTACGACTTCACCACCCAGGACTGGGGGCGCGTCAAAGTCGTCGCCGCCGCCAACCAGTTTCTGAAATTCGAGCAGACCCTCGGCCCGGGCACGGCGCCCGTCAGCTTCGTCGGCAAGTTCGTCAGCACCGTCGGCGATCCCATCTCCCCCGGCAGCATCCCGCGCTGGAAGGGCAACCTCGGCGTGAACTGGGACTACCGGAACTTCTCGACCAACGTCGTGCTGAACTACATCGGCGCCTACAAGGACGACCCGCTCTTCGTGCTCTCGCCGCAATTGAAGGCGTTCTACGACGCCGGCACCGCCACGACCTCCAACCCCGCCTTCGTCGCCTACCTGGCGGCCGGCGCGCTCGTCAACCCCCGCGTGGGCGGCAACCACACGATCGACGCGTTCACCACCCTCGACCTGCAAACCACCTACCGCTTCGGCACCCGCTACGGCGCCTACCTGAAGAACATCGACCTGACGCTCGGCGCCACGAACCTGTTCGACAAGCTCGCCCCGTTCGCCTTCGGCGGGTTCAACGACAACATCGACACCCGCACCCACAACAACATCGGCCGGTTCGTCTATCTCCAATTGCGCAAGCAATTCTGAGGCGGCGCCCGCCGCCCCGTTTGTCGGTTGGTCCCTCCAGCGGCCCCCTTTGCCGGGGCCGCTGTTTTTTTGCGCCCAAACGTTTGCCGGCCAACGACCGCGCCGCGCCGGATCCGACCGCGCTCATGTCCGCTCTTATTGAGTCGACAAGGTGAAGCAGGCGGGTGCTCTTTGCCCGCCTCGGCACGCGGCCTGCGGCTTGCTGTTCCCCCTCCCTCCCACCCCATGTCCCGCGGCCGCCCCTTCCTCCTTTGCTTCGCCAGTGCGCTTTTCGTGACGGCGTCGACGGCGTCGGCGCAGGTCATCCTCACGCTGCAAAACGCCACGGCCTCTTTTTCCCAAGGTGGTTATTCTGTCAGTGCCACGATCGACGGCAGCACCGCGCCGAATACGGGTTGGGCGCACAGCGGTTTGACGCAGAACGATGCGGCGGTCTATGAGACTGTCAGCGATGCGAGTTTCTCCACCTACAATTTCACGATCTCCAACGTGGATACGATCAATCCCACGCACATCGTCGGCCGCTTTCGGATTTCCGCGACCACGGATGACCGCAGCCTTTTTGCTGACGGTCTGGCCAACGGTGGAGCGGTCGCGGCCAATTGGACCGTGCTCAACCTGACCAATCTCGTCTCGTCCGCAGGCTCGACCCTCACTGTGCTCGGCGACGGCTCCGTGCTCGCCAGCGGCCCTGTGCCCAGCATCGACATCTACACCTTTTCCGCGAACACAAACCTGACGGGCATCACCGGCTTTCGGCTGGAAGTATTAGTCGACGCAAGTTTGCCCAACGGTGGTCCGGGCCGCGCAGGCAACGGCAACTTCGTCCTCTCCGAATTCGCGATCACTGCCGTTCCCGAGCCCTCGACCTACGCGCTGCTCGGCGCGGGACTGGGGATGATCGTTCTCGCACTGCGGCGCCGGCGCCGGGGCTGAGTTGACAACCGGAGCTTGCCGGGACCGGTGAGGTGAAATTAGATCGCCCTCATGATCTTCACCGGGCGCCTAAAAACCGCGACCGCCGTTTCGACCGTGCTCGTCGCGATGACGTTGGGCGCGGCCGAGCCCGCGGCCAGGCTGTCTCCCGTCAAAGATCTGGCCGAATTGACCAAGGTCGAGGCGCAGGCGCGGGCTGGTTTGGTCGAGGCGCAGTTGGAGATGGCGCTCGCCTACGACGAAGGCGGCTTGGTGACCGCCGACCACGCCAAAGCCGCCGCGTGGTATGCGCTCGCCGCGAAGCAAGGGGCCGGCGTGGCTGAAATCCGCCTCGGCATGATGGCCGAAACCGGCGATGGCCTGCCGCAGGACTTCCGGCAGGCTCGGGCGCACTATGAACGGGCCGTGGAACTGAACGACCCCGAGGCCAACCTGCGCCTCGGGATTTTGCACCTCGAGGGTTGGGGCGTGCCTCGCGATCCTGAAAAAGCGGTGGCGCTCATCCGTCTCGCCGGTGAGGCCGGTTACCACCCGGCCCAGATTGTGTTGTCCGGCATGTATGGTGTCGGCGTCGGAACCAAGGCGGACCTCCGGGAAGCGACGGCTTGGGCCGAGCGAGCGGCGAGGGATAACGACCCGGAAGGACAGGTCGCGAAAGGCGGCTTGGTGATGAAAAATATCAGCCAGCGCGACGACATGAGTCTGGCGCGCGGCTGGTTTCAGCTTTCAGCCGAGCAAGACTACTCGCGCGGAATGTTGGGAATGGCCGCGACTTTCCTGAAGGGCAAACCGAGCCCGGCGGACGTGCAGGCCGGGCTGCGCTGGCTGGAGTTGGCCGCGGAAGGAGGCAACGGTGCCGCGGCTTTCTATCTGGCGTTGGGCCGAACGATGACCGACCGGTCCGATCCGGCCGAGACGGAAAAGCTCGCCCAAAAATGGCTCGGCCGGGCGGAGGCCGCGGGCGAACATGTGGCCCGCGAAGTGCTCGATTTTTCCGCGCAGGGGATGGCGCTTCGCGAGGCTTTCAAGCAGGTGATGACGGTTCCGTTTGAAGACCGCTACGTGCAAAGGTTCGCGGCCGCACGGGTGGAGGCCGAGCGCGACGCGACCGACGACCGGATGCCGGTCCCGATCAAACTCGTGAAACCGATTTTCCCAACGGTCTTTCGCCTGACCGTGACGGACGGAGACGTCCTGGTGGAATTCGTCGTGGACACGCAAGGTCGCGTCCGTGAAGCCAAGGCGGTGAAGAGTTCCCATCCGGCATTTGCCGAACCGGCGGTGCAGGCCGTGCAGAGCTGGCGGTTTCTTCCCGGCCGGAAAGGCGGACGAATGGTCGACACCCGGATGAGGGTGCCGGTCTATTTCCGGATCAGCGACGTCCGTTCGAAATAAAGCGCCCCGGAGCAGGTCCCGGGGCGTTTGATCAAGACGGCTGCGCGCCGATCTTGTGGGAGCGACCTTGGTCGCGACTCGCCCGCCCAACGTCGCGTGCCAGCACGCTCCCACCGCCCCCAACCGAGCCGAGGCATTCCGCCGGCCGGCAGAACGGGGCATTCGACCCGTTGCGACGACCTCAGCCCAGCAGCCGCCCGCAGAGGGCGAGGAGGCGGGCGCGCAACGGCTGGCTGCGCTCGGCGAAATCGCGCTGGTGGCGCTCGTAGTCGGCGCGGCCTTCGGGCGCCTCGATCTTGATCGGGGCGCAGCCGAGTCCCGCCAAGTCGTAGGGGCTCGCGCGCATGTCGACCTCGCGGATGTCGCGGGCGAGCGCGAAGCAGTCGGCCGTGAGTTCGCTCGGCGTGAACGGCGCGAGTTTGAACGCCCACTTGTAGAGGTCCATGTTCGCGTGCAGGCAGCCGCGCTGCTCGTGTTCGGGCACCGTCGCGCGCGTGGGTTGCAGGCGGTTGAGCGGCGCCGCCGGCGGCGTGAAAAAGCGGAACGCGTCGAAATGCGAGCAGCGCACCGGCTGCGCCTCGACGATGCGCGCGATCTCCTCCGGCGCGAAGCGCAGCGGCCACTGGGCGTGCCGCACCTGCTCCGGCGTCTGCCGGTAGACCATCGCCCACTCGTGCAGCCCGAAGCAGCCGAAGACTGGCGCGCGGTCGCGCGTGAGCTGGAGCAAATTATGAATCCACGCCACGGCCTCGCGGCGTTTCGGCGCGAGCGCGGCGAGGTTGAGCGCCACCCCGCCGGCGGTCTCGTGGTATTCGGGCCGGCGGAGAAACTCCTTCGCCGCCTCGCCTTGCAGCACGACCTCGGGGCCCGGATGCCAGCGGCGCAGCCAGCTCGGGCGGTGGCGGTAGTAGCCGAAAAGAAAATCTTCCACGGGATTTTTTTCGCCGCGCGCCGCCCGTTGCTGATGCGGGGTGGTCCACGCGGAGACGCGTTGCTCGTGTGCGCGGCGCCGCGTCTGCCACTCGGGTTCGGCGAGCACCGTGACTGCGGGCGGCGCGACCACGGTTCAGCGGGCCTTCGCGAGCAACCGGCGCACGCCCTCGATGGGCGGCTCGGCGATGAAGCACAGGCCGACCGGCCACGTGTGCGTCGTCACGAGCGAGCGCAGCGTGTGGACGGCGGGCGCGCTGTTGAGCAGCGCGCCGCTGACGCCGCAGGTCACGAGTTGGTTCTTGAAAAGCCGGGAGGTGACGCCGCGCGCCAGCTCGACGAGTCCGGTGATGGATTCGACGAGCACGAGCTGGGCGGGATGGCAGCCCTGCGCGGCGAGGTCGGTGACGACCGGCGCGAAGGCGCCGATGCGGACATTGGCGTCGTCGGCCGAATAAAAGAGGCGGGTGATCATCGCGGCGTCGCCCAAACCGGCGTGCCGGACCAGCGCCTCCGCGAGCGGCGTGGGCGGGAGCCAGCCCTGCAACTCGAGCAGGCCGCGCGCAATGCCGCGCCGGCCGACATCGAACGCGCTGCCGGGGTCGCCGAGCTTCCACCCGAGCCCGCCGGCGTAGTGCAGCGCGCCGTCGGCTGCGCGCGCGGCGACGAACGAGCCCGTGCCCGCATGCAGGATGAGGCCCGGGGCGCCCTTGGTCGCGAGTTCGACCACCGGCAGCGAATCGTCCGCGGCGACGACTTCGCCGAACCCTTGCAGGCTCTCGGCAAACTGCCGCCAGAACGGCGGGCTGCCCGCCATGAACAGACGGGTGGAGGCGATCTGGTCCGAGGCGCTCGGCGATTGCGCGAGCAACTCGTCCAGCGCGGCCCGCAGCGTGCTGCCTGCCAGCTCGGGTCCGACGAGGCTCGGGTTGGTGCCGGCTGCGGTGTGGCGCGCGACGATGGCACCGGCCGGGTCGACGAGGATGAGTTCCGTCTTGGAGCCGCCGCCATCGACGCCGATTTTCAAAAATTGAGTCACCACGGACTACACGAGAAACACGAAAGCCCGGCCAGCCCAAGTTTCTTTTCGGGCCTGGGATGTTTTCCGTGGGGGCTTTCCGGCCGGCCCGCGCAAAGCGTGCCTTCGCAGGGCAGCGCGCTGGCGCGCGCCATACCGCGCTCGCGAGCGAGCTGGCCCGCCCTGGCGAAACCAAACCGGAAAAGCGTGATGCTTTCCGTGGCCGCCCGAAGCCGGATTTTTCCCGGCGCCGGGCGCGCGGCGTCGCGCGGGCCCGCGCGGCTGAACTCGCTGGCGCCGGGCGGCCACGGTCCGCCGGCGTCAGGCCGGGGTGCGGCAGGCGATGCACTCGATCTCGATGCGGGCATCGAGGGGGTTTTTCGCGACCTGGATCGTGGAGCGGGCGGGTTTGTGCGGGGCGAACGCGGCGGCGTAGACGGCGTTCATCCGCGCGAAGTCGCCCATGTCTTTGAGGAAAACGGTGGTCTTCGCGACGTCGCGCAGCGTGAGGCCGGCGGCGGCGAGGACGGCGGTGAGATTGTCGAGCACGCGCTGGGTCTGCGCCTCGATGTCACCGTCGATCAATTTGCCCGTGGCTGGATCGATAGGCGTCTGGCCCGAGCAGAAAACGAACGGACCGGCGGCGATCGCGTGCGAGTAGGGCCCGATGGCGGCCGGGGCGGAGGGGGCGTGGATGGGTTGCATAGAGAGGTGTGCGGCCAACTTGGAACTGCGGCTGACTCAGGCTGCTTCCCAGCGGCCGAAGATGCCGCAGGGGAGGATGCGGCTGTCGCGTTGGATGGGCAGCCCGACTTCGCCGCCAGTGACGCGGCCGCCGGCGTCGTGCATCAGGCCGTCGAGGAGATTGACGACGACGGTGGGCGAGAGGCGGGCGGTGTAGGCGTTGATGATGAAAAAGAGCGGCCGGTCGCCGAGTGCCTGTTTGCACTCGGCGAGCAAGTCCCAGAGGTGGTCTTCGAGTTTCCACATCTCGCCGCCGCTGCCGCGGCCGAAGGTCGGCGGGTCCATGATGATGGCGTCGTATTTGCGGCCGCGTTTGATTTCGCGGCGGACAAATTTCAGGCAGTCGTCGGTGATGTAGCGGATGGGCGCGGCGGCGAGGCCGGAGAGCGCGGCGTTTTCGCGGCACCACTTCACCATGCCTTCGGCGGCGTCGACGTGGCACACGCTCGCGCCCGCCGCGGCGGCGGCCACGGAGGCGGCGCCGGTGTAGCCGAAGAGATTGAGCACGCTGACTTCGCGGCCGGCGTCGCGGGCGTCGCGGATTTTCTTGGAAAACCAATCCCAGTTCACGGCCTGCTCGGGGAAGAGGCCGGTGTGCTTGAAGCTCGTGGGGTGGATGCGGAAGGTGAGCGCGCCGTAGCGGACGTTCCACTGCTCGGGAAGTTTCTGGCGATACTCCCACTTGCCGCCGCCGGTCTCGGCGCGGTGGTAGAAACCGTCCCAGCCCTCCCAGCGCTGCTGCCCGCCGCTGCGCGGCCAGATGATTTGGGGATCGGGGCGCACGAGCGTGTAGGGGCCCCATTTCTCCTCCTTCATGCCGTGGCCGCAGTCGAGGAGTTGGTAATCCTGCCAGCGGTCGGCGACGAGCAGTCCGGGACGTTCGGTGATCATGGGGCGGGGCTAAGGCGCAAGTGTTCGGTAACGGCGCAGTTCTTCGTCAGAAATTTGCTGGGGCTCCACCAGCCGGTAGTGGCGCTCGGTGCGAACGCGGAGTTCGTCCCCGTCGACTTCGAGCTCGAACAGTGCGATGAGCGAGTCTTCCACGAACTGTGCTGCCAAGGGCCGGCAAACCAGCGCGGGAAACTTCGCGGCACACAGCGCCAAATCCTGCTCGATCTGCACGCGGCTTAACCGATCGCTCCCACCCTTGGCCTGGAGCGGGAGCACGTAGTGAGTGCCTTGGCGATCAACCCCGACGTAGATTTCATCGGTTTCCACCTGTCCGAGGTCCGGCACGGCGGTGCGCAGATGGCTTTGCATCGAGTAGGCTGTGACGCCGGTGAAAATATCAACGAGTCGGTTGTAGCGAAGAATGGCGAGCAGCGCCTGTTCGTCCGACAAGGCATATTTGGTGATGATGCCCGGCGTGGCGGCCGGCACCTTGATCTGCGCCATCGCCGGGTTCGGACTGAGCTTCCATTCGCGCACCAGGGCGAAACGGTAGCGCCCCGGCCCGCAAGGCCGAATGATCCATTCTTTCCCCGCTGGCGTGGCGGCCAGAATTTTTTGCGGCGGCGCTTTTGTGCGGTAGCGAAACGAGTAGATGACATCCCCCAGATTCTTAGGCCGTGCGACCCGCAGCGCATCGGCGACACTCTCAATCTCGTCGCGCATGAAATCAAAGCTCGTCAGCTTCGGCCGGTGATGGTTGAGGAAGATCCGTTCGATGATCTGGCTGTAGCGTGAGGGTTGATTGGCCATATAAAAAACGAAGTCAGCCCGGCCAGCGCAGCAGGAGCACTTCTTCGCGAAGCTGCTCCTTGGTGGCCGTGGCGAGCCGGGTCCGAAACAAATCGAGGCCGACCACCTCGTAGCCAAGCTCCTCGGCGAGGGACGCGAGCAACTGGCCGGTGCGGATCATCACCCGGAGATAGGAGGCCTGATCGCCGACGACGTAGGCGAGGTGCGCCCCGGGCCGGAGCGCCGGGCGCAGTTCGGCCAAGTGGCGCGCCATGCCGCCGAAGTAGAGCTTTGTGACGCGGGCATAAAGGCGCTCGAAACCGCTGGTCTTCCCGAGCGCGATGCGCCGGTCCTCGATGGCGGTGGCGATCCGCTGGATCTCGGCGTGCCCGGCCACCCAGGCGTCGTCGCCGTCGCCCTTGTAAACGCCCCGGGTGTTCGAGCGGAGCAGCATGGTGCGTTTGAGATTTTGCAGTTCTTTCTTGGTGGTGACGAGGCCGAGCAGCACGCTCTCGAGGCGGGTCGTGCGCGTATAGTCCTTCTCGTTGGGATAGGGCGGGGAAGTGATCACCGCGTCGATGGACGCCGGCGGGAGAAAATGGGCGGCGTTGCGGGCATCGGCATGGTGAACCACCGCGCGGACGGCCCGGCGGGGACGCAAAAGGCGCAAGTCGTCGGCCATCGCGAGGACGTTTTCGTGCCAACTGGAAACCACCGCCGCATCGTCTTTGAGCGGCCCGACCCCGACCTCCGGGCCGAAGTGCAGATTGCCCACCGGCCCGACGAGCGCCTTGGCCAACGCGAGCTGCAGATACGGTTGCACCGCCGGCTTGGCGTGAGCGGCGATGGCGTCGCGCAGGACGAGGACTTTGTGGAGAGGCAGCGGGCTGATGGAATTTTCCAGCAACAGGTCGAGCTGTTCCGCGGGCAGGCTGCGCAGCGCGAACTCCGCCGGCCCTTCGCCGGCCAAAAACCTCTGCGGATCGTCGGGCACGCCGTCGTGCCGCAATTGCCGCAGCGCCGCTTCGCTCACTTGTTCGGCGGCCGCGGCGAGGACCGCCGCCGAGACGGACCAATTGACCTTGGTCGAGGCGGCGAAATGGGCCAGCGGATGGGCCTCCAAGCCCAGCGAGGGCACGCCGTGTTTCTTGCACTCGACGACCGTCGTGCCGGTGCCGGAAAACGGATCGAGCACGCACGACTCCGGCCCCAGGCCGAAGCGCTCCAGATAATCGCGCACGAGATGCGGCGGGTAGGAGAGCACGAAGCGATACCACTCGTGCGCGGCGCGGTCCTCCGCGGCCAGCCGGTTGACGACCGCCGTGGTCCCTCGCGCCGGCACGGTGGTTTTTCGGGCGGGGTGGGCAGGCGCGGCGGTGGGCATCGGGGCCAGCGTGCGGTTTGTTCCGCCCGCTCCAAGTCAATTTCGCGCGGGCGGCGGACGGCACCAGGGCAGTGTCAAAGTGGGTTTCGCGCCCAGCGATCTTTCTCTTATTCTTTCTCTCTGGCCGACAAACCCTGACGAAAGAGAAAGATTAAGAGGAAGCGGAAAGATCGCAGAACGACTTTGACACTGCCCTGCGGACGGCACCCGTCGCGGGGAATAGAAGGGCCGGCCAGCCGCTCCCACCCGGGTGCGCATCCCATCGCTCTGCTTGCTTCTCATTGCCGCGACGGCTTCGGCCGAGCCGCAGAAATTTTCCAGCGGCGAAACCAAAACGCGGCTCATCGAACTCTACACCTCCGAAGGCTGTAGCAGTTGTCCGCCGGCCGAGGCCTGGCTCGGCACGCTGCGCGAGGCGCCGGGGCTGTGGCGCGACTTCGTGCCGGTGGCATTCCACGTCGTCTATTGGGACCGGCTGGGCTGGAAGGACCGCTTCGCGAGCCAGGCGGGCACGGAGCGCGAATACGCCTACGCGAGCGCGTGGGGCAGCGGCTCGGTCTACACGCCGTGCTTCGTGCAGGACGGCGCCGAGTGGCGCGAGAGTTTCGGCCGGCGCGCCCCGGCCCCGGCGACGGAGAAGACCGGCGTGCTGGCGGTGGAGTGCGGCGAGGACGGCGCGTGCCGGGTGACTTTCGCGCCGGCGGCGGGCGCGGGCCGTGGCGAATTCGAGGTGCACGTGGCCCAGCTTGGCGGCGGCATCTCGTCGGATGTGCGCTCGGGGGAAAACGGCGGGCTCACGCTGCGGCACGAATTTGTGGCGCTGAGCTTGCAGAGCACGCGGCTGGTGACCGGCGCCGCCGAGCTGGCGTTGACGCCGGTGAAAGTCGCAGGTGTCACGCGCCGGGCGCTGGCGGTGTGGGTGACGCGGCGGGGCGAACTCACGCCCGTGCAGGCGACGGGCGGCTGGTGGCGCTGAGCGGCGGCGCGCGGGGCGTGACTAAATCCGCGCCTGCCTGCCTGCCTGCCCGCGGCGCCTATGCGCGCGTTTCACAGGGTGCGGACACAGATGTAATCGCCCCGGCGGGACGAAATCCCGCTCCGCTGGCTCGCTCTGGATTAGCGCCGGTTAGCGAAGATTAGCGGTTGAGAAATTATTTTGTCTTTCTTCCGCGATCGAACCGGACCCAGACTTTTGAACCGCTAGTCTTCGCTAATCTCCGCTAATTGCCGAACCGGAGACCGAGGAAGCGGCGCGGCTCACCCGGAGAGTTTGTTCTCAGGGCTTTCCGGTTTGCTCGTGCAATCAGTTCCCTCGTCGGCCAGCGCGCTTGCGCGCCCCAAACCGCGCTCGCAAGCGCGCTGGCCGACACTGACGAAACCAAACCGGAAAGCCGCGCGAGAAGAGCCGCCGGACCTGCGGCGACGTGTTGGCCGGTCTCGCGGCTTATCGCGGCAAGGGCTTCCTGACGGACAAAGGCGCGGCGTGGCTCGGGGACAGCAAGCGCCACCCGGCTCCCGCCCGCTCGCCGTGGGATGATGCGCCGTGATCTTCGACTCCGCCTTCTTTGTCGCCTTGCACCGGGAATTGCAGCGTGGAGCAGCCGGGCCGGCGCACAAGTTTCACGCCGCCCATGCCGCCGAGGTTCCGGGCATGAGCGAGATCACCGGGGGGGAACTGGCCCGGGGTTTCGCGACGCGAAGCGCCTGGGCGGATTTCTGCGACCGTTTCGTGATCTATCCGTTCAACGATGCCGTGGCCTGGCGGGCCGCCGGAGTCTTCCGCGACCGGCCCAAACGCGGCGTGCTGACCGGCGAGAACGCTTTGTGGATCGCGGCCACGGCGCTGGACGCCGGCGGCGCGCTCGTCACGCGGAACGAAAAACACTTCCGCGAGATCCGCGGACTGAAGGTGCTCGGGCACTGAGGCGGGGACGCGGGCGGTCACCGGACCGCAGGCGTGTCAGGCGGAGGGACGGAAGCAGAGCGGAGTTTTTACCACGGCTGGCACGGATGAATACCGATGGCCGAGCAGAGCGGAGATTCCGGCTCCACGGTCTGTGTCCGTGCGATCCGTGAAATCCGTGGTCGAATAATTGAGGTAGAGATCGCTGAATCGCGGAAGAGCTGAGGGACGGAAGCGGGACGGAAAGTTTCCACGAAGAAAACGAAGGGAACGAAGCAAGGTCCGGAACCTTGGTGGCCTTTGCTTGGCTAGACTTTTGGGGCTCCGCGCGAGTGCCATTCACGTGCCGTAGAGACGGTCGCCGAAATCGCCGAGGCCGGGCAGGATGTATTTCTTCGCGTTGAGTTCGCGGTCGAGCGCGCCGGTGTGAATCGTGATTTCCGGATGCGCACCTTGCAGTTTCGCGACGCCTTCCGGTGAGGAGACGATGCAGACGAAAACGATTTCCTTCGCGCCGGCGGCTTTCACGACGTCGATCGCCTGCGCGGCGGAACCGCCGGTCGCGAGCATCGGGTCGACGACGAGCACGCGTTTGCCCGCGAGCGGCGGGAGTTTGCAGTAATAGCTGCGCGCGATGGCGGTCGTGTGGTCGCGTTCGAGTCCGACGTAGCCGACGGACACGTCGGGAAAAATATCGAGGAAGGGCTGCACCATGCCGAGGCCGGCGCGGAGGATGGGCACGATGGCGAGCGGTTGCGCGAGCACGCGGCCCGCCATCGGCTCGAGCGGGGTGTCGATGTATTTGGCGACGGTGGTGAGATCGCGGGTGGCTTCGAGCGCGAGGAGCAGGCCGATCTGGTAACTGAGCGTGCGGAAGAGCGCGGGCTTCGTCGTCTGGTCCCGCAGGTGCGTGAGGACGTGGGCGCCGAGCGGGTGGGCGAGGACAAGGAGCGGCATAAGAGGAAGAATTCAGGATTCAGGAGCCAGAATAAAGACCGCGGCGACCTGGGTTAGGGTTTTAAGATCAGCGTGTGTTGGGCGGGGCCGGGGAGAAGCGGGGTGGGTTCGCCTTTCGCCCAGGCGTCGTGGCCGGCGCGGTAGTAGGGCGAGAGCGGATTGCCGCTCTGGCCGCCGGGCATATGGAAGATCGCTTCGGCCTCATGACCGGGCGCGACGACGAGGCGCTCGGAGGCGCCGTGACTCGGGCCGGCGACGCGGGGCATGTCGCTGTCGCCCGCCATCGGTGCCGCCGGCATGTCGAGCAGGCGCGCGAGCGGGCCGGGCAGGAAACGGCCGAACGGATGCTGCATCTTGAGGGTGTTGTATTTTCCCCAGGTGAAATTTGCGGGCGTCACGCCGGCGCGTTCGACGTCGGCGAGCACGTCGTCGGCCGCCGCGAGGAGCAGCGAGTCCCAGGACGGGTTGGCGGGGTTGAGGAGGCGCGGGGGTTGGTCGTGCACGAGCTGCCAGAGGGCGTCTTCGTAGTGGAAGCGGCGCCACGAAAAGCGGTCGTAGGTCTCGGCGGCGCGGGCGAAGAACGGCTGGAACGCGCGCTCGGCGGTGTGGCTGCGGAAGGCGCGGACGAGGCGGTAGGCGGCGGAGTCGGGGCTCGCGCGGCCGTTCCACGAGCGCACGGTCTCGCGCAACGCGGCGCGGTCCCGGTTCTTGGCCACGGCCTCGTCGGTCAGCACGGTGAGGAGAAATTTCTGCCAGCGGGCGAGGAACACGGCGCGGTCGTCGAGTTGCACGCCGAGCAGGTCGGCGGGCGTGATTTTCTTGCCGGTGCGGGCGAGCGCGCGGAGGTCGTCGCGGATCTGGCCGGCCCGCGCGCCCCGATCGTAGCCGCCGTCGCCGAGGAGGGCGAGGGCCGCCCCGCCGACCGCGCGCTGGTTGCCGCTCCAGAGCAGGCCGTCGGCGGGCCGGAGGACGGGAACCTCCTCGGGTTTGAGTCAGCCGTCCCATTTGCGGTCGCCGAAGGCCCACGAGACGGGCAGGCGGCCGTCGTAGCCGATGCGGCGCGGGATTTTGCCGATGATGGTCCAGGCGACTTTGCCGTCGGCGTCGGCGATGAGGGCGTTCTCGTTCGGGATGCCGCTGCGGTGCATGATGTCGATCGCGGCCTCGGTGCTGGTCGCGGTTTCGAGTTCGAGGGCGGTGAGGTTGGTCGCTTCGGGGGCGTGGGCGGTCCAACTGAGGACGAGATATTTGCCGTCCTCCGGGCCGCTGATGATCGGGCCCCACTCGGTCCAGCGGGCGACGAAGTTCACGGGGGCGCCGCCCTTGACCTTGATGACTTCGGGGCGGTCCTCGATATCGACCCAGCCGCGCGGCGTGCGATATTGGATCTGGCCGATGCCGTCGGTCTCGGCGACGACGACATCGGTGGTGTCGACGTAGGCGTCGGTGAACCCCCAGGCGACCCGGCCGTTGCTGCCGACGGTCATCGCGGGCGTGCCGGGCAACGTGACGCCGTCGACGCGGTGCGTGCCACGCTCGTCGCGCCAGTTGAACTCGGCGCGATACCAGATGTGCGGCACGCTGAAACCGAGGTGCATGTCGTTCGCGAGGATCGCCGCGCCGTTGGCGGTGTGCGCGCCGGAGACGGCGAAAGCGTTGCTGCCGAGAATGACGTCGGACGGCGGCTCGCCGAGCGACGCCGTGGGTTTTTCTTCCTCGGCGGGCTTGAGGCGCAGCGGGGGCAGCGGGGCGGGGGGGAACGTCGAGCCGTCGAGCGCGGCATCCCACGAGTCGCCCGGCGGGGCGAAGAAATTCATCGCGGGCGTGCCGAGGGCCTGGCGCACGGCGCTGAGATTCCGTTCCGCGGCGCCGCGCCAGTCCTGGAGATCGAACCACATGGCGAAGATGACGAGGAAACTGTCCTCCAGCTTCCACGGCTGCGGCGGCGTGCGCACGACGAGGTATTCCCACGGAATTTTCGGGAGGGCGGCGAGGCCGGCGTTGACGCCGGCGGTGTAGGCTTCGAGCACGGCGCGCTCGGCGGGGCTCATCTGTGCGACGCACTTCTCGGCGGTGCGGCGAAAGCCGTGCATGCGGCGGGACTTGTCGTAGTCGACCGCCGCCTTGCCGAAGAGTTCGCTCAACTCGCCCGCGCCGGAGCGGCGGAGCAGGTCCATCTGGAAATAGCGTTCCTGCGCGTGGAGGAACCCGAGCGCCCGGGCGACGTCGGCCCTGGTGGCCCCGGTGATCGCGGGCACACCGAGGGCGTCGCGGGCGATTTGCACCGGAGCGGAGAGGCCGGGGAGGGCGCGCTCGCCGTCGAGCTGCGGCAGGCTGCCGCGAATCTCCCACCACGCGTAGACGCCGCCGGCGATCACGATCAGGAGCAGCACGCTCAGGACGGAGAAGAGGACTTGGAAACGTTTTTGCAGGGCGCTCATGGATTTTCGGCGAGCCAGGGTTTGGTGACGGCGGGGTCGCGGCCCTCGTCGTTCTCGATCAGGTCAAAGAGAGTCTCGATGGTTTTGCCGGCGAGGCCGAACGCCACGATGCGCTCGGCGAGCGGTGCGCTGGAACCGTCGCGCCAGCCGCGTTTCATCATGAAGTTGTTCCAGATCTCGCACTCCTCGCTCGTGCGGGCGCCACCCTGCTCGAAGCCCCACGCGAGAATCTCGTCGTCCGTGCCGCCCGCTGCGACGCGGGCGCTGACGGCGTCGTGTTTCACGCGGAGGAAGCGGCAGCAAAGGCCGTCGAAGCCGCGGCCGAAATTCGGCTGGTAGTCGGCGGGCAGCGCGCCGGCGGCGTGGAGGCGGATCTTGTCGAGCATCCGGCCGAAGTAGACGAGGCGGCCGACCTTGGCGTAGCAACTGCGGAGTCCGGGGACGTGAGGCATGGCGGAGTGCCCGAGGATTCAGCAAGTCGCCCGTCGAACGCAACGCCACAAACGCGTGGCCCTCACTCGCGCTCAGAGCGGCCCAGCAAAATGGCTTTGCCGAGGTTGAGTGTAAGAGCGGCTTTTTTCCCTATGGGTTCAATACTCCGGGCGCTTGCTCCGGTTTGGTTGGGCTGTGGGAGCGTGCTTGCACGCGACTCAGTGTGATGTGCGTGTCGCGACCAAGGTCGCTCCCACAAATACAGTGGAAGGGTTTCTGGAATGCCCCGGCGCTTGCTCCGGGGATCTTTATGCCGCGATTCAGCACGATCCCCATCGCGGCATCAAGCCGCTCCTACGGTTTGCTGCAAGGGCTCCGGGTTCGTCTCACTCGCGGTGGTAGTAGAGAAGCGTCGCCACGACGCCGAGGAGCCACGTCGGCGCGTTCACCCAGAGTTGGTGGAACGGCACGCGGTAGTGCTGCACGAGCCAGATGACGGCGACGTGCTTGATCGCGATGAGCACCCAGCAGATGAAAATGAAACGCTCAACCTTCGGGTCGCGCGGCGTCGGCCGGCTGACCTGCACGTCGGCGATGAAGGCGTGGTCATACTCCGCGGGGTCGCGGGGCTCCTTGAAGTTGAACAGGTCGGCCAGCATCTGCCCGCACGATACGCGGTCCGACCAAAAAGAAAAGGCGGATGGCGTCGGGGGCGCAGGGCTTTCCGGTTTGCTCGCGCGAGGAGGGCTCAGGCGTTGGCGCGGCGGCGCTTGACCATCCAGTCGGTGAAGCGGTCCGCCCAACGGATGACGAAGATCGGGCGGGGGTTGGTGAAGTTCTCCTCCAGCCATTTCTCGCCATTCTTGTAGAGATCCTTCGGGAACACCGCGGTGCCGAACACCCAGTCGGCGATCGGCAGCGTGAAGAAACCGGAGATGGCCTCGTTGCTGTGGATGGCGGCGTGGTGGCGCAGGTGGAAGCTGTAGATGTGTTTCCAGAGCCAACCCATGCGCCGGCTCTCGACGAGCGGCGCCCAGACCTCGAACGGCCAGTGCTCGATCGCGTGGAAGACTTCGTAGAGGGTCAGCGAGGTCGTGAGCGCCATCAAACCGCCGGCAAACCACGGCAGCGACGGCATCGCCCACTGGAGGAGCGCGAAGACGGGCGTGAGGATGACGGCGAAGATCAGCATCGTATACCACGGGAAGAACGCGGCTTCCTGCTGGTGCGGCTCGGTGATCGGGTAGAGATTCTCCACGCACATCAGCTCGCGTCCGCCGGGCGAGCGCCGGCTGGTGATGCTGGTCAGGCTGTGGTGCAGCGTGTGCTGGCGGTAGAAGCGGCTGAGGAACGGCACCACCGGCTTGTGCAGCACGTAGCGGTGAAAGACGTATTCGATGAAGCACATGAAGAGGTGCAGTCCGAGAAAGGTGACGAGGTATTTCCACCAGCGGGCCGTCACCTGCACGTGCCAGACGGCGGCGGGGGCGAGCAGCCACAGGGCGCCGGCGCAGGCGACGAGCGAGAGGACGACGGTGAGAGCGAACAGGGGGAGCGAGAACTCCTCCTGCTTTTCCGCGGGAGCGGGAGACGGTTTGGCCATGAGAAAAGAAGCTGAGGTGGGAAAAGCGCGGAGCGGGCCGGGGGGAGGGAGGCGCCGCGCGGGTTGCAGTGAGAGGCGAACTCAAGCAGTTAATTTCACCCCTGTCCACCATCGGTTTCGCCGCTGGAAATTTTCCCAACTATTCTTGAACGCGAGAATCGGAGCCCGACGTTTTCCTGCCGCGCCCGGATGCACCAAGGCCGGAAACGGCCGCGCCGTTGGTCGGTCCCTTCGCCGCGGCCCGATGCTCCGGCGCCCGCTCCGGGTGGGTTTGGGTGGAGGGACCGGCTCCGTCCGGTCCGCGGATTGCGAAAAGACGGACGACATTCTGCTGGCCAGCAGAATCCCTCCAAGGCGAAGCGATGGTCGTGAGTTGC
>JACQFT010000115.1 GCA_016199925.1 Opitutia bacterium
CCAGCCATCGGGGCGTAATGTGCCTCGGGGCAAGCCCCGAGGCATTTGGTCACAACAGCTTCTCTCCGACCTTGTGGGAGCGACCTTGGTCGCGACTCGCCCGCCAAACGTCGCGTGCAAGCACGCTCCCACAGCCCTCCAACCGAGCCGAAGCATTCTGCTGGCCAGCAGAACGGGTCCTGGACCCACAGAGCATAAAGCCCCTCCTACAGTTTGCGGGCTACGCGACGGCGGTCTGGCGCGAGGTCGCGGCCGAGCCGAGCAGGTGGGCGAAGAAGGAGTCGCGGCGCTCGCGCGCGGTGGCGACATCCTTGGTTCCGAGCGAGCGGCGGATGCGCTCTTTGGTGAACGGCGTCGGATAAACGGTGTAGTGGAGGAACCACGTGCCGTTGTTGTTCCAGAGATGGTGATTCGGGTTCTCCGGGTTGAGGCGGAGGGCGGCGAGGGTGATGACGTTGGACATGATGCGGGAGCGGTTGAGTTTTTGGTTCGAACGTTCGCGCACCAGGGTTCCTAAAAACGGAAAGCCGCCTGAGATCATCAGGCGGCCTGCCGTTTTGTCGGAGGAGTTTTTTTGTTCGAGGGTTTGACCCCTCGCACATCCGGGCGGCTTTCACCGCTCGAAACCACCGTGATCACTCCTCGACCCGGTTGGCAGAACCGCCGGATTGCTCCGTCGATCCTTTCCTGATGCGGGGGCAGGTTGAAAAAATCCGCGGCACCGCGCCAGCCGGAAACACGTCATAAATTTGCGGGGGACCCGGCCGCCCGTGGGTCAGCGAGCTTGCTCGCGCGGAGCGACTGAGCGCGCGAGCAAGCTCGCTGGCCCACCAAGAAATCACGACGGGATTGCCCGGACAGACTCTTCGGCGCCGGCCGGGGCGGCCGGGCGCGCGTTCACGCCCGCGCGGCGCCGTAGCTCCCGTAGGTGGCGAATTTTTCGCGGACGCGGGCGATCTCTTCGTCGGACAAAATCACCGGAGCGCCGGCCTGGAGGGCGCGCCAATACATCGCGGCGAGCGTCTCGGCCTCGATGGTCAGCGCGAGTGCGCGCTCGAGAGTGGGGCCGGTGACGACGAGGCCGTGGTTGCCGATGAGCGCGGCGTGCCGGCCGGCGAGGGCGCGGAGGATGTGGTCGGACAATTCCTGCGTGCCGTAGGTGGCGTAGTCCGAGCAGCGGAGATTGTTCCCGCCGAACAGCGCGACGAGATAGTGAAACGCCGGGATGTCGCGGCGCAGGCACGCGAGCGTGGTCGCGAACATGCTGTGCGTGTGCACCACCGCGCCGACGTCCGGGCGGGCGCGGAGGATGTCGCGGTGGAAGCGCCATTCGCTGGACGGCGGGCGGCGGCCGGAGGGCTGGCCGTCGAGCGTGAGGTGGACGATGTCGGCCGGCTGCATCCGGTCGTAGGGCAGCGCCGTGGGGGTGAGCAAAAAGCCGGTGGCGACGCGCGCGCTGACGTTGCCGGAGGTGCCTTGGTTGAGGCCGCGGCGGTCGAGTTCGAGGCACGTGGCGATGATCTGCCGGCGGAGTTTCAGGTCGGCGGCTTTGGCAGCGGTTAGCTTCGCGGAGATTTTTTTCATTCGCGGTGGGTTCGGATATCCCGTTCTGCTAGCCAGCAGAATGCTGATCAGCAGAAGGCTTGGTTTGGGTGGAGGGACCGGCTCCGTCCGGTCCGCGGATCGCGAACAAACGGACGACATTCTGCTGGCCAGCGGAATCCCTCCCGGGTGAGGCGATGGTCGTGAGTTGCATGGGGATTGGGCGAATGTCCCGGAGCCGTCCCGGGGACCGTTACTGCCGGTCGGGGAAAAGTTGCGCAAGGCCGGCGGCGGTCGCGGGGCACACGCCGCGCTCGGTGATGAGGCCGGTGACGAGCCGCGCGGGCGTCACGTCGAAGCCGGGGTTGCGGGCCGGGCTGCCGTCGGGGGTGACGCGGATGGTGGCGAGGCCGCCGGTGTCGAGCCGGCCGGTGAGGTGCGTGACCTCGCGGGGCGAGCGTTCCTCGATGGGGATTTCGCGCAGGCCGTCGCGGATCGAGAAGTCGATGCTCGGCGACGGCGCGGCGACGTAGAACGGGATGCCGTTGTCGTGCGCGGCGAGCGCCTTCAGGTAAGTGCCGATCTTGTTGCAGACATCGCCGTGCGCCGTGACACGGTCGGTGCCGACGATGACGACATCGACTTCGCCGTGTTGCAGGTAGTGGCCGCCGGCGTTGTCCACGATGACGGTGTGGGGCACGCCATGGTTGAGCAGCTCCCACGCGGTGAGACTGGCGCCTTGGTTGCGCGGGCGCGTCTCGTCGACCCAGACGTGGACGGGGAGGCCGGAGTCGTGGGCGAGATAGATGGGCGCGGTCGCGGTGCCCCGGTCCACGGTGGCGAGCCAGCCGGCGTTGCAATGGGTGAGGAGGTTGAGGCGTGCGCCGGATTTTTTTTGGGCGGCGAGCGCACGGAGGAGCGGCAGTCCGGCTTCGCCGATGGCGCGGTTGATGGCCACGTCCTCGTCGCAAATCTCGGCGGCGAGCGCGCGGGCCGCGGCGGCGCGTTGCGCGGACGGGAGCGGCGCGAGATGCGCGCGGCAGCGATCAAGAGCCCAGCGGAGGTTGATGGCGGTCGGCCGGGTTTCGAGGAGAAGGGCGTGGGCGTGGGCGAGGCCGGTGTCGGACGGGTCGGCGCGGAGAGCGAGCCAGAGGCCGTAGCCGGCGGTCGCGCCGATGAGCGGGGCGCCGCGCACCTGCATCGACTGGATGGCGTGCGCGGCGTCGGCGAGTGAGCGGAGCGTGAGCACGGCGAACTCATGCGGCAGGCGAGTCTGGTCGATGATGCCGACGGATTCGCCGTCGGTCTCGGGCCAGATCGTGCGCCAGGGTTGGCCGTGGATGTTCATGGAAAAGTGGGGCCATCTGAGCCCCGGCCGGGCGCGGGGGCAAAGGATTTCGCGCCGGCCCGCTGGCCGAGGGTGTGACGGGATTCGCGGCCCGGGCGATGAGGAGCGTAGCCTGACGCCAAACTTGAAAAGCCGATGCCGTTGCCCGGTCCAAGCTCTCGACCGGAACCGAAAGGCGAACTCACTCCCGAGCCATGCAGACGCTCACCGCCTCGATGGCCAAGGCCAGTTTCAGCCGGCTCACCCGCAGCGTGCTCAAGACCCGCGAGCGCGTGGTGGTGTCGATCCGCGAGAGGTTGGTGCAGATCGCGCCGAACGATTTGAGCGAGGAAGTGTCGCCCGCGCCACCCGGCAGCCTGAAACACACGGCGCGCGAGACCGAGTTGAGCAACACTTTTGGCGAGACGCGGTGAACCTGCGCCGCTGGGATGTCATGGTCGTGCGCGTCGACTAGAACGACGCGACTTGACGCGAAGATTTGATCGGGCGAAGTTCCGCGCAGGTGCACGGCTGCCCTTCGCACCACCAAGTCGTCTCCGGGTAAGCGTCGCTCGGCCGGAAAACGCGATGGCACGGCCGCGGTGGCGCAGTCGGGCGATCCGGTGCAGTTCCGCCACCCGGCGGCCTTCGGAGAAGCGGCGCGCAAGTATGCGGGCATCGTCAGCTCGGGCATCGGGAATCTTTCTACGCGCGAAGGGTTCGGCGACTAATTGTCTCGTCGATGCCGGCCCGCTCATCGGGTTTCTAGACACCGTTGATCAGTGGCACGAGTGGAGCACTCGCACGCTGGAATTTTCGGACGAGCCATTGGCAACCGTGGAGACCGTCGTGGTCGAAGCGTGTCACCGGCTGTGCAAATTGCGTCCGGCGCCGGGCGTGATCCTCCGATCGGCGAAAGAAGGGCGTCGGCTCCTCGTCCCGGCATCTGCCGAACAGCCTGCGCGAGTCGGCGAGTTGCTGGCGAGATATCCGGAGATGGACGCGGGCGACGCGCCGCTCGTCGTGTTGTCGGAACTGTTTCCCCGCGCGAAACTGATCACGGTGGACGACGACTTCCGGCGCTACCGGCGGCGGCGAAACAAGCGATACCGATTGTGATGCCGGAGTGACTTCGATTCCGTGGCCGGGCGAACCTAGAGACCGTGGCGGCGCGGTGAGGCGATGAACTAGAAAGTCGACCACGTTTCAGACGCCTCAGATCAGAACGAACAGGTTTAGCGTTCTGGCAGGCGACGTTTCAGAAGGGCGTGGATCACACGAGGATCGTTCCGCCTGGCGGAAGGAAAGTTTAACGCCTGGCAGATCATGGCGCTGTATCGGCAACGGGCGGACACCGAGAACGTGTTCGATGAACTCAAGAACCAGTGGGGCTTCAGCGGCTTTTGCGGCCGCAAGCGCGCGCTCACCGAACTGGCCGCCCGGCTGCTGCTCCTGGTCTACAACCTGTGGGTGCTCTTCGTGCGCTTTCTCCAACCGAAGGCCCACGTTGAAGCCGGCCGGGGCCGACGCTGGTTCCTGCTCATCGCCGCCCGGTTGGTGCAACGCGGCCGGCAGAAGGAACTGCAACTGGCCGTCAGCGGCGGCTGGCTCGAAAAACTCAAGGACGGCTACCTACGGCTCCACGAGTGGATCCACTCAACTGCGCCGCAGTTGAAAACCACCACGCCCACCACGGCCCAAACCGCTCCAGTTTGCGCCTAAAAACCAATCCCAACTGCGGAATCTAGCATAGTTTCCGCGATGCCTAGGTTCGGTCAAGCGGTTCGTTCCCCGACTGGTGCAGGTCCAGGAGCTGCCGTTCCGCCGGATGGTGTGCGAGCCCGGCGAGGAGTTGCAGGTCGACTTTGGGCAGGGGGCGTGGATCGCCGATCCGGGCGGGCGCCGCCGCCGGCCGCCTCTCTTTCGCGCCGGACTCAGATACTCGCGCAGGGCCTACGGCGAGGTCGCGTGGCGGCAGGACACCGAGATGTTCATTTGCGGTTTGGAAAACGTGTTCCGGCACTTTGGCGGCGTCACCGCCACGCTCGTGCCGGACAACTTGAAGGCCGCGGTGCTCCGGAGCGGTCGCGAACGGCGAACGGGGAATGCCAGTCGCCCGCAGCGGCGAAAAGCACCCGCGACTCGGCTCGCAGCAGCCGGAAGGAGAAAAAGCCGCGTCGTTCAGCGCTTCCCTAACACCGGACAAATTTCATTCGAGTGAGAAGCTGTCGCGGTAGCTGTTGAGTGAGGCGGCGAGTTCGCCGCGATTCAGCGTGTCGGTAGGCCGAAACTGAACGGTGTCGGGCGCGAGGAACACCGGCACGAGGAAACCTTTGTCGAGCGCGAGCTGGGCGTAGCCGCGCAATTCCGCGGGAATGTCCGCGAGGTCGGCGACTGCGAGCGCGTTGCCGTTGGCGTCGGTGGCGGTGACCGTCGAGCCGGCGAGCGCGCGGGCTTGCGCGTCCTGGCCGAGCGCGCGCACGAGCGCGACGGCGAGTTCGAGCCGCGTCAGTGTCTGGTTGGGCTGGAAGCCGCCGTTGATGGGCGCGAGGAGACCCGGGACGCTGAAGTCGAAATGCCGCAGCGTGGGACCGTCGGCGGTGACGGCCGCGGCGAGCGCCGGCGGAGTGTTGTCGGCATCGGCGAACATCGTGCCGTGGACCGCTTGGCGGAGCGGGGTGTTCATCGTGAGGGCGTCGGCGAAATCCGAGCGGGTCACGGTCCACCACGGACGGAAAGTCTCGTCGCCGAACGTGTCGAGGTAGCGGTGTTTGAGCGCGTGGGTGATTTCGTTTTCGTAGGGATTGCCCGCGATATCGGCGACCGGGCTGAGGTTGAACGAGGTGCGGTCGATGAAGGTGTGCACTTCGTCGGGCAGCGCGATGGCGACGGGCGAGGTGACTTGCGGAACGGCGGCGAGGCCGCGGGCGCCGCGGGCTTCGACCACCCAGTCGCCGGGCGTGGGGCTGACGATGCGCAGGTATCGGCGCGGGGTGTCGGTGGGGAAGAGGACGCTGCCGGCGTTGTTGTAGGTGTGCCCGTCCGGACTGTAGAGCCGGAGGATCAGAATATTGCCGAAGAGCGTGAGGTCGGTGTTGCCGTATTCGATGGTGACTTCCAACTGGTCGGTGCCGGCGGCGACGGAGAAATGCCGGGCGTTGGTGCTGTCGGGACCGGGCGTGGCAGACGGGCTGTAGTCGATGGTGAATGTTTCCGTCGGCGTCTTCGTGGTGGTGACCTGCTCGTTGTAGTTCGCGCGCGCGAGCGAGGCGTAAGGAGCGGAGAGATTGAACGATTTGTCGACGGCGGCCCAGGCGTTGACGTAGCCGGCACCCACTTCCCACTCCGCGTATCCGGGCATGGCGGTGGCGGTGGTGACGAGGATTTGCTTGATCTGGTCCGGTGTCAGTTGCGGGTTGGCATCAAGCATCAGCGCGACGACGCCGGCGATGTGCGGAGTAGCCATCGAGGTGCCGGAGATCTGGGTGTAGAAGGGCAGGTAGGCGCTGGGGATTTCGAGGTCGTTGGTCAGGCCGTTGGCGACGACGTTGCTCGACGAGCGCGTGGAGACGATGGCGGCGGTGAACTTGCCGGCGTTGGTCGCGAATTCACGGCCGGTGCCGGGCGCGGTGATCGTGGGCGCATCGTAGTCGTTGAGCGGATCGCTGTCAGTGAGACGCTGTTCGCGCGGGGTGCCGCGGGAGGAGAAGCTGGCGAGGCCGCCTTCCTTGGTGCCGGCGGCGACGCCGATGACCCACGGAGCTTTCGCGTAGGGATTGTAGGTATCCGGTGCCGGGCCGGCGTTGCCGGCGGCGAAGACGACCGTGATGTTGCGGTCATGGGCCATCTTGGTGGCGATGTTGATCGGATCGTTCGGATCGAACGGGCCGGAGCTGCCCCAGGAATTCGAGATCACGCGCACGTGGTAACGCGGCTGGTTGGCGAGCGACCATTCGAAGCCGCCGAGGCCGGCGAGGATAAACTCCACGGCGCCCGAGCCGCAGCCGATGAGTTTCGCGCCGGGTGCGACGCCGCGGTAAAGTCCGCCCGAGCGCACGCCGGAGCCGCCGACAATGCCGGCGACGTGCGTGCCGTGGCCGATGTGCGTGTCGGTGTTCGGCACGTTTTCGACGAAGACGAGCGGAGTGAACCCAAAGAGCGATGGCACGATGCCGAAGGCGGTCGCGGTGGACTCGTCGGCGATGACCTGCACGTTTTGTATCACGTGCTCGCCGAACGCCAGGTCGGCGTGCGTCGCGTCGATGCCGCTGTCGTTGATGACCACGGAGAAATCGCCGCTGCCGAAGACGGGCGTGCCGCCGTTGGAGGTCGTGAGCGCGGGATCGGACTGCAGCGCTTCGACTCCGGTGAGGACGCGAGCTTCGTGCATGAAATATTGCAGCGGGTCATTGCCCCAGACCGAGCGCACGGCCGCGTTGCTGGCGAGTGATTTGACCTGTGCAACCGTGGCGTTGACGGCCACCATGCCGAGCGTCGGCAACGTCTGGCCGGTGGAGATACCGGCGGTCTGCAACACGCCGAGCTGCGCGGGGGTGAGGCCGCCGGAGCCGTTAAAGCTGACGATGACGGTGCCGACGGAGTCGGAGGGCAGCAACGAAGCGACTTTTGTCTTCAACGAGGGCCCGAGGGTGGCGGCGGAGGCCGCGAGGGAGAGGCACAGGCCGGCGAGGCAGATAACGCGGGCAAGTGCCGATGCTAGTTTTGAGGATTTCATGGCGGGATGATTCTCCCCGGTTCCGGCGGCGGACTCGCACTGGTCAGCCGGCGCCGAGGCCGGGTTGTTTTGGTTTTGTCGAGCAAACCAGAATTGCCGCGCGCGCGGGATGGGGTGGGGACCCCGATTGCGCCACTCAGCCCACCCAAGGGGTGATGACCCCGGAAAATCGCGCGCCACGACGCGCCGCCCGACAGTGTCGCCGGCCTTTGACGGGACCAGAATTGTAGGCGCAACACCGACAACGCCGCCCGCGCCGCACCGACAAAACTATCAGCCAGGCGCTGATTATTTGGGACACGGGAAAAATCTAGAGTTGCGCCGCCATGAAACAACTCATCCGTGCTCTGTTCGCCGCCGTGTTGCTTGGGGTCTTTGCCCAGGTCGCGCGCGCCGTCGAGCCCACTTGGAACTACGCGGTGCAACTCAGCGCCGCCGTGCAGGCCTCGCCTGCCCAGATCTCCCTCACTTGGCCGCAAGACACGGCCGGAACCCCGGTCAGCTACACAGTCTACCGCAAGGCACCCGGCGCCGCCTCCTGGGGCTCGGGCACCACGCTCGCCGGCTCCGCCACCAGCTATACCGACACCGCCGTGTCGGTCGGCACCGCTTACGAATACCAAATCGTGAAAAACGCCGGCAGCTACAACGGCTACGGTTACATCGAGTCCGGCATCAATGTGCCGCTCGTCGAAAGCCGCGGCAAACTCGTGCTCGTCGTCGACAACACCTACGCGTCCCAGCTCGCTGCCGAGTTGACACGCTTGCAGCAGGATCTCGCCGGCGACGGCTGGACCGTGCTGCGGCACGATGTGGCGCGGAACGATTCCGTCGCAAGCGTGAAGAACCTGATCCAGGCCGACTACAACGCCGACCCGGCGAACGTGAAATCCGTTTTCCTGTTCGGCCACGTGCCCGTGCCTTATTCCGGTCAGCTCAATCCCGACGGCCATCCCGACCACGTCGGGGCCTGGCCGGCCGACGCCTTCTACGGCGACATGGACGGCAACTGGACCGACAGCTCCGTCAACTTCACGCAGTCGGTGAACACCGATCCGGCCGACGCTGCGCGCCTCACCAACAAGCCCGGCGACGGCAAATACGACCAGACCACGCTGCCCTCGGCCATCGAGCTGCAGGTCGGTCGCGTCGATCTCGCGAACTTGCCCGGCCGCACCACGTGGGGCGGCCCCGCGACGTTCCCGAGCGAACTCGAACTGCTCCGCCAATATCTCGGCAAGGATCACAACTTCCGCCATAAGATCATGCCGGTGCAGCCCCGCGCCATCGTCGGCGACTACTTCGGCGTGCGCGGCGGCGAAGCCTTCGCCGCCAGCGGCTATCGCAACGCGGCCCCGTTCGTCGGCGCCAACAACATCACCAACCTCAACACCCAATACAACGACCAGAAGGGCGTGTGGGTGCCCGCACTCGCGTCCGGCAGCTACCTCTTCGCCTACGGCACCGGTGCCGGCAGCTACAAGACCATCGCCGGTCTCGGCAACGTCGGCCAGTATAACGACACCAACACCGTCGAAGTCGTCAACAGCGACGTCCACGCCGTCTTCACGCTCGTGTTCGGCAGTTGGCACGGCGACTGGGACAACGAAGACAACATCATGCGCTCGCTCCTCGCGACGAAGACCAACGGTCTCGCCGCCGCGTGGTCCGGCCGGCCGCACTGGTTCATGCATCCCATGGGCCTCGGCGAACCGATCGGCGTCACCGCCCGTCTCACGCAGAACAACACCGGTCTCTACCGCAACCAGACCAACAGCTCGGCCCATCTCGTGCACATCGCGCTGATGGGCGATCCGTCGCTGCGGCTGTTCCCGGTGGCGCCTCCGGCTTCGCTCGGCGGTTCGCTCGCCGGCACCAGTGTTACGCTCGCGTGGACGCCTTCGCCGGACGCCGTGCTCGGCTACAACGTCTACCGCGCCACCTCGGCCAACGGTCCGTTCACGCGCGTCACCGGCTCGCTGCTCGCCGCGACCACGTTCGTCGATGCCAGCGCTCCCGCCGGCGCGACCTACATGGTCCGCGCGGTGAAACTCGAGACGACTCCGTCCGGCAGCTACTACAACGCCTCGCAGGGTCTCTTCTGGTCCGTCGGCGGCGCGCCTGCGCCGGTGCCGACAGTCGACACGACTGCGCCGAGCGTCTCGCTCACGTCGCCGCTGGCCGGTGCCACCGTCTCCGGGGGCAGCGTCATCGTCTCCGCCAATGCGACCGACAACGTCGGCGTCGTCGGCGTGCAATTCAAACTCGACGGGAACAACCTCGGCGCCGAGGACAGCTCCGCTCCGTTCAGCTTCTCGTGGGATTCCACGCAGGCGGCCAACGGCCCGCACACTCTGAGCGCGGTCGCCCGCGATCTCGCCGGCAACCAGACGACGGCGGCCGTCGTGACCGTAAACGTCAGCAACTCCGGCTCCGGTTCCTCTTCGACTTTTGCCTGGGTCGACGACGCTTTGCCCGCCGGCGCTTCCGGCTCCGGCACGGGCGGCGACAACTGGACTTGGGTCACCGCGAGCCCCGCGCCGTTCTCCGGCACGAAGGCTCATCAGACCAACCTCGCCACCGGCCTGCACGAGCACTCGTTCAACTGGGCGAGCGCCACGATGCCCGTCGCCACCGGCGACAAACTCTTCGCCTACATCTATCTTGATCCGGCGAATCCTCCGTCCGAAATCATGATCAGTTGGCAGGGCAACAACTGGGAGCACCGCGCCTATTGGGGCACGGATCTCATCACCTACGGCACGAACAACACCGCGAGCCGCTTCTACGCGGGCATCCTGCCGGCCACCGGCCAGTGGGTGCGCCTCGAAGTTCCCGCCAGCTCGGTCGGCCTCGAAGGTCAGAGCGTCACCGGCATGAGCTTCTCGCTCTACAACGGCCGCGCCACGTGGGACTACGTCGGCAAGGTCTCGGGCGCCGGCTCGACCACCACGCCGCCGCCTCCGCCCTCGGACACGACTGCTCCGACCGTCTCGCTGAGCTCGCCCGCCAACGGTTCGACCGTGACCGGCGGAAGCATCAGCGTCACCGCCAACGCGGCGGACAACGTCGGCGTCGCCGGCGTGCAGTTCAAACTCGACGGCGCCAACCTCGGCACCGAAGTCACCGCCGCTCCGTTCACGTTTTCGTGGGACACCACGAAGTCCGCCAACGGCGTGCACACGCTCGCCGCCGTCGCGCGCGACGCGGCCGGCAACACCGCCACCGCGACGTCCGTCACGGTCACCGTCAGCAATATCGTGGTCGACTCGACCGCTCCGACTGTCTCGGTCTCTGCGCCCGCCAACGGTTCGACCGTCTCCGGCGGCAGCGTCATCGTCACGGCCGATGCCTCCGACAACGTCGGCGTCGCCGGCGTGCAGTTCAAACTCGACGGGGCCAACCTCGGCGCCGAAGACGCGACCGCGCCCTACAGCTTCTCGTGGGATTCCACGCTGTCGCTGAACGGCTCGCACACGCTGAGCGCCATCGCGCGCGACGCGGCCGGCAACTCCGCCACCGCGACCACCGTCACCGTGACGGTCAGCAACTCCGTCGCGACTCCGCCTCCGCCGACCACGACCACCGACACCGTGTGGGTGGACGACGCGTTGCCCGCCGGTTCTTGGGGCAGCAGCACAGGCGGCGACACGTGGACTTGGATCACCGCGAGCCCCGCGCCGTTCTCCGGCACGAAGGCCCACCAGACCAACCTCGCCTCCGGCATCCACGAGCACTCGCTCAACGGCGCGACCGCCACGCTCAGCGTCGCGACCGGCGACGTGCTCTTCACCTACATCTACCTTGATCCCGCGAACGTGCCGACGGAAGTCATGCTGAGTTTCAACGGCAACAACTGGGAGCACCGCGCGTATTGGGGCGCCAACACGATCCAATACGGCACCGACGGCACCGCGAGCCGCTACCGTGTGGGCGACTTGCCCGCCGCCGGCCAGTGGGTCCGCCTCGAAGTGCCCGCCAGCGCGCTCGGCCTCGAGGGCCAGACCCTCACCGGCATGAGCTTCTCGCTCGTCGACGGTCGCGCCACGTGGGACAAGAGCGGCAAGGGCGCCCCCGCGCCCGTGTCGACGATCCCGACCGTCACGGTCGTCGCGACCGACGCGAGCGCCACGATCAACTCCACCGACAACGCCGTCCTCACGTTCGCGCGCACCGGCTCGACCGGCGCCGCGCTCGCCGTGAACTTCATCCTCGGCGGCACCGCCGTGAAGTGGAACGACTATCGCACCGTCAACGGCGACATGCCCGTTGCGGTCACGATTCCCGCCGGCGCCAGCTCCGCCACGATGACGATCGTCGCCGTGAACAACGAAACCAACGCGAACCCCGAGACTGCGACGTTTACGCTCGCCAGCGATCCGGCCTACACCGTCGGCTCCGCCAGCAGCGCAACGCTCACGTTCAGCGGCACCGCGCCCACCCCGACGCCCGCGCCGGCGCCCGCGCCCACCCCGACGCCCGAGCCGGCTCCGAGCGGCACGTATAACATCGCGACGATTCCTGCCGTGAACCCCACGGACTACCTCGCGCTCGAGCAGCCGCTCACCGGCGACAATGCCCTGCGCATCGTCGCGCCGGCCGTCCTGGAGTTGCAGCGCATCAACACCAAGTCGTCCACCGCCCTTGCGGTCGACAGCTGGGACTTCGTCAGCAGCACCGGCGCGTTCACCGCGCCCGCCGCGAGCAAGTTCGTCGTCACGGTCAACGGTTCGCCCGTCGCCGTGTCGGGCGTCGGCTTCAAGCGCCGGCCGCTCTACGCACCGCTCGCCGTCTACATGCTCCGCCTCGAGAGCAGCCTGTATCTGAAACTCGCCGCGCCGGTTCCGGACGGCGCGACGGTGGTCGTCACCAATCCCGACGGTTCGCTCTGGCCCGCCGCGATGCTGTTCAAAGCGGCGGCGCACCCGCTGCGTTACAGCCCGGCGATCCACGTGAATCAGGAAGGCTATGTGCCGGCCTTCGCGAAGAAGGCGTCGGTCGGTTACTACCTCGGCAATCTCGGCGAATTGGACGTTCCGGCCGCCGCGGGTTTCCAGATCGTCGACGCCGCGACCGGCAACGTCGTGTTCAACGGCGCGCTCACGGCGCGCCCCGACACGGGCTGGACTTACTCGCCGACCCCGTATCAAAAAGTCTACGAGGCGGATTTCAGCCCGTTGACCACGCCCGGCCGCTACTACCTGACCGTCCCCGGCCTCGGCGCCTCGGTGCCGTTCAAGATCGACGAAGGTATCGCGATGGAATTCGCCCGCACCTACGCGCTGGGCCTCTATCACCAGCGCTGCGGCGCCGCGAACGCCATGCCCTACACGCGCTTCGTGCACGACGCCTGCCATCTGTCGCCGGCCGCCGTGCCGTCGCCCGCGTCGAGCTACGGCTTCACGTGGACGACGGTCGCCGCCTACGCGAACAACCTCAACCCGAACAATCCCGCGCAGATCGCGCCCGCGCTCACCAGCGAGTCCGCGCAGCTCTATCCGTTCGTGAACCAAGGCACGGTCGATGTCAGCGGCGGCCACCATGACGCCGGCGATTATTCGAAATACACGATCAACAGCGCGTCGCTCGTCCACGAACTGATGTTCGCGGTCGACTCCGTGCCCGGCGTTGCGGCCCTCGACAACCTCGGCCTGCCCGAGAGCGGCGACGGCATCAGCGACGTCCTGCAGGAAGCGAAATGGGAAGCCGACTTCCTCGCGAAAATGCAGGACGCCGACGGCGGCTTCTACTTCCTCGTCTACCCGATGAACCGGGAATACGAGAGCAACGTCACGCCCGATCAGGGCGACGTGCAAGTGGTCTGGCCGAAAAACACCGCCGCTTCCGCGGCCGCGACCGCGGCGCTCGCCGAGATCGCGTCGTCCCCGAGGTTCAAGGCCGCCTATCCGGTGCAAGCCGCCGCTTATCTCGCGAAAGCGAAGCTCGGCTGGCAGTTCCTCAGCAACGCCATTGCCAAATACGGCAAGGCCGGCGCCTACCAGAAGATCACGCACTACGGTGATGACTTCACGCACGACGACGAGCTCGCTTGGGCTGCCGCCGCGATGTTCGCCGCCACCGGCGACCAGACGATCCACGCGACGCTCAAGTCCTGGTTCGATCCGTCGAATCCTGCCAACTGGCGCTGGGGCTGGTGGCACGGCTACATGGGCTTCGGCAACGCCGAGCGCATCTACGCCTTCGCTGCGACCAGCGGCCGGCTCGCCGCGAGCGCGCTCGACTCCGCCTACCTGGCGAAGTGCCAGGCCGAGATCATCGCCGCCGGCGACGACTCGACCACCTGGTCGGGCCAGAGCGCCTACGGCACCAGCTTCCCGCTGGAATCCAAACGCGTGCAGTCCGCGGGCTGGTATTTCTCCGGCACGCAGGCCTTCGATATCACCGCCGCCAGCGCCCTCACCGCGAAGCCCGGCTACACCGACGCGATCCTGCGCAACCTGAACTACGAGGGCGGCAACAACCCGCTGAACCTCTCCTATGTCACCGGTCTCGGTCAGAAACGCCAGCACGAGATCGTGCACCAATACGCGCAGAACGACCGCCGCGATCTGCCGCCGTCGGGCATCCCGCTCGGCAACCTCCAGACCGGCCCGGTCTACACCGCGACTTACGGCACGGCGCTGGCGTCGCTCGTCTTCCCGTCCGATTCCGCGGGCAGCTCGCCGTTCCCGTTCTATGACCGCTGGAGCGACACGTTCAACGTCACGACCGAGTTCGTGCATCTCGACACCGCCCGCAGCCTCGTGGCTTACGCGGCGCTCGCGGCGCAGACCTCGCTCAAGACGCAGGCGTGGAAACCCACCGCCGCGACGATCACAGGATTGCCCGTAACTCTCCTGGCCGGCACGTCGGTGACCGCGACGCTGACTGCGCCCGCGGGCATCGACCTCACCGGTGCGACCATCGTGTGGGAAGCCGCCGACCAGGGATCGCACTACGGCGCGTCGTTCACGTTCACGCCCTCGGCCTACGGCCAGCAGTGGGTGGAGGCGGAAGCCACGCTGCCCGACGGCCGCCGCGTGTTCGCGGTCCAAAATTTCTTTGCGGACAACGGCAAGGCCAACGTGAGCGTCGTGGCGACGGATGCCTCCGCGAAGATCTCCAATTCAGCGGACACCGCCGTCTTCACGTTCACGCGCACCGGCGACACCAGCCAGGCGCTGACGGTCAACTTCTCGCTCGGCGGCAGCGCCGTGAAGTGGATCGACTACCGGCGGCCGCAGGGCGACATGCCGAGCGCGGTGACGATTCCCGCCGGCGCGGCCTCGGTCACGCTCACGATCTACGCGGTCGCCAACTCGACCGGCGCGAATCCGGAAACCGTGCTCGTCAGCGTGGTGCCCGACGCCACCTACAACGCCGGCTCGCCGGCGCTGGCCACGGCGACGATTACGAACTGAGCACAAAAGAGCTTCCACAGAGGCGACGATCGCGCCTCCGTCCCGAGGCGGGGCCACTCCGGTGGCCCCGCCTTTTTTTGCGCGTCTGAGTTTGTCCTACGGGGAGTGCCGCTTTTTTTGGGGTAAACACCGACTGTGGCGCTCCGGCGCGCCGTGTTAGCCTTTGCGTCCAGTCGCTGCGGCATCGCCCGCAGCTACTTTGGGGCCCGCGGAATCGGTCCGCGCCGGTCCCGGATCACCACCCAACCCGAAAACAAAAAATGCCCATGAGAAACCCGACCCGACTAGTATTGGTTTGCGCCCTCGCCGCGACCGGAATTGTCCACCTGTCCGCCCAGCTCGGCGTGACCGTCTCCGCCGGCGGCCGCAATCCGGCGACCGCCTCGTTGATCGTAGCCTCCGCCAGCGAGTCGATCCGCGCCTGCGCCTTCGAGGCGCGAAACCAGATGCTCTTCGATCTGGAGACCCGGCTGAAAACCGCGAAGGAACGCATCGAAGAGTTGCTGAGCGCCGGCAAAGCGCTGGCGGACGAAAAAAAGGGCGAATTTGAATCGGCCGCGCACGATCTCCGGGTCCAGGAAGCGGCCCTGCGGCTCGGCATGCAGGCCGCGGAGAAATCCTCGGCGGCCGACTGGCCGCGGGTCCGCGCTGCGCTGGCCTTCAGCTACGTCGACTATGTCGGCGTGGTGACGCGGCTGGAGAACCTCGTGGCCGGGCGAACCTGAGCGCGCGCTCCGGCCGGTCCGGGTGGAGAAGCTTGCATGATCCGAGTGGAAACAATCGTCCGGGTGGCGCGCAGCGCCGGTTTGCTGATGCTGGCGTCATGTGCGGCGCAACCGCCGGCCCCCCGGGGGGGGCCGGCTCCGGACCTCGCGGCGGAGCGGCCGGGCCCGCGGCCGCCGCCCCGAGCCGGAACCGCGGGGCCGGGCGAACTGGTGTTGCAGATCGGGCGATGTCCGCCGGAAGACCGTGCGGCGCTGCTGGCCGTGCTGCGCAACCAGCGGGAGGAGCTGCGCATTATCCGGCAGAAGATCGATCGGCCGGGCGGGGCCATGTCGCCCGATGAGCGGGCCCGCTGGCTGATTCACCTGCCCGACTTGGAACGGCGGGGCGCCGAACTGGACCGCTGCATCGAGGAGGCCCGCGCCGGCACGGCCGAGGACTGGCTGGCGTTGCGTCCGCGGCTCGCGGCGCTCTACGCGGAATACGCGAACGCCCGCATTCTGGCGGAAAGCTCCCGGCCCGCGGGAAAATAGTCGGGGTGCCCGCTCCGATGGCGGTCCCTCAGGCCGGGCCGAGGGCCGGCTTGGCTTCGATGATGCCCTTGGCCATCGCGTAGCGTGTGAGGCCGGCGATGTCGTGGATGTTCAGCCGGTCCATCACCTGCTGGCGGTGTTTCTCCACCGTCTTGACGCTGATCGAAAGGACGACGGCGATCTGCTTGTTGGTTTTGCCCTCGGCGATCAGTTGCAGGACTTCGCGCTCGCGGATGCTGAGCGATTCGGCGGATTTTCGCGCCGGCTGGCCGCTGAGAAAAGCGCGGCGGTAGTGGTCGAGCATCCGGCGCGAAATGGAGGGACTGAAATAGGCGTTGCCGAGTTTCGCTTCGCGGATGGCTTTGATGAGATCGTTGGCGGCGGTCTGCTTGAGCAGATAGCCGATGGCACCGGCCTCCGTGAGTTGCTCGACGTATTCGTCGTCGCTGTAGGACGAGAGGATGATGACGCGGCACGACGGGATATCGCGGGTGATCTGGCGCGTGGCGTCGAGGCCGTTGAGGACGGGCATGGCGATGTCCATCACGATGACGTCGGGCAGAAATTTGCCGGCCAACTGGAGCGCCTGGCGGCCGGTTTCGGCTTCGCCGACGACTTCGATGTCGGGTTCGACGGCGAGCAGCGCGCGCAGGCCCTGGCGCATGACGGTGTGGTCGTCGGCGAGGAGAACAGTGATTTTTTGCATAGGCGCGGAAGCAGGTTAAAGTGGTTTGACGGGAATGATGATGCGCAGGGTCGTGCCGCAGCCGGGAGCGGAGTCGACCAGGAAGTCGCCGTTGACGAGGCGGACGCGCTCGGCGATCCCGAGCAGGCCGAGGCGGTTGGAGCCGGCGCCCGACGCCTTGCCGTCGGTCAGGAATCCGCGGCCCTCGTCCCTGATCTCGAGCCGCACGCGGTGCTCCGAGTTGGCGAGGGTCACGGTGATCTGTTTGGCGTGCGCGTGCTTGGCGGCGTTGTTGAGCCCTTCCTGCACGACGCGGTAGATCACGGTCTTCCGCTCGGCGTCGAGTCGCTCGATGCCGTTGGCCCGCTCCGGTTGGAAGCGCACGGCGATGCCGGTGCGCTCGGCGAAAAGCTTCACGTAGGAGCGGACCGCGGGCAGCAGGCCGAGGTCGTCGAGCATGGCCGGCCGCAACTCGCGGGCGAAGCGGTGCACGGTCTCCATCGTGTGCTCGAGCAGTTGCCGGGTGTCGGCGATGCGCTTCGTCGTCTCGGGCGGCGCGCCGCCGAGGGCGCGTTGGATCACCGCGAGGTTGACGTTGATGGCCGTGAGCGACTGGCCGACTTCGTCGTGCAGGTCGCGGCTGATGCGGGCGCGTTCCTGCTCCTGGATTTCGAGAATGCGGTTGGAGAGATTGCGCAGGTTCTCCTGCATCCGGTAGGCTTGGTGGAAAAGTTCGCGATAGTGTTCCTCGCTTTGGAGCACGGCTTCCTCGCTGCGCTTGCGCCCCGTGATGTCCCGTCCGGTGGCGATGATGATCCGTTGGCTCGACAGCGGCGAGGCGCTCCAGAGCGTCCATTTCACCGTGCCGTCCTTGCACGGGCAGCGGAGTTCGAGCGCGGCGATATCCTGCCCCTGTTGGAGCTTGCCGAGCTCGGCGAGCAGGGCGGGCCGGTCATCCGGATGGACGAACTCCACGTAGGGCCGGCGCAACAGCTCGGCGCTGTCGTAGCCGAGGGTGCGTTCCCAGGCCGGATTCACGCGCTTCAGGAATCCGTCGAAGCCGGCGAGACAGTGCATGTCGATCGAACGGTTGAAGAAGCGGTCCAACTGTTCCTCCGTCCGTTCCCGGTGGCAGATGGCGCCGAGTTCGCCGGCGACGGCGTGCACCAGTGCGCGCCAGCGTTCGTCCGGCTGGAGGGCGACGGGGAGAAAAAAAGCCATGAGGCCGACCGTCAGCTCGTTGGCTTTGAGCGGCAGCACGAGCGCCGCCTTGAGGCCGGCGAGTTCGCTTTGCCGGGGGCGGAAAAAATCCGGTCCGGCGGCGAGATCGCCCTGCCAGTGCGGCTCGTTGATCTGCCAATGGCGGGCGGGCAAGTCGCGCTCCCGGTTGAAAACGCGCGAGGCGCTCGTCTCCTGGAATTTTGCCCATGCGGGCACATCGGGCAGATGCGCGGCGGCGAACCGGTGCAGCGTGCCGTCCGGCAGCGGCATCCAGACTTCGCCGACGGCCCAGCCCGCGACCTGGCAGAGATGGGCCAGCACCTTGGTGGTCGCGCCGGCGAGGTCGTCGCTCTGGCAAATGATCTGGCCCGTCTCTAGCAGGAGCCGGAGGTCGGCCTCGGCGCGCTTGCGTTCGGTGATGTCGCGGCCGATGCCGCAGATGCCGGCGCGGCGGCCGTCCTTGATCTGCGGCGCCAGGGTGAATTCACCGACGGCGTATTCGCCGTCGTGTTTGCGGACGCGGTATTCGCGGCGGCGCGGCGGTTCGCCGCCTAGGATGGCGCGGAACCGCTCGAGCGCGACCGGCTGGTCCTCGGGGTGGAGCAGGGGGGCGAACGGCTGCCCGATCCACTCGGCGCGCGGCCAACCGGTGAGCGCCTCGAAGGCCGGGTTGAGCGCGGCGATGCGCCCGTCGATCGTGAGGAGGAAGATGACGTCGTTGGCGGACTCGATCAGCGCGCGGTAACGGTCCTCCGAGGCGCGCAGTTCGCTCTCGGCCGTCAGGAGCACGGTGATGTCGCGCGTGATGACGACGGCGCGGCGGACGCCGGGGCGATCCGCCTGCGGATAAAGGCTGACATCGAAATGGCGGAGGCCGGTGCGGGGAAATTCAAACCGCGCCTGGTAGTGGATTTCTTCGCCGGCGAGACAGCGGTCGAGTTGCGGGCGGATGCTGGCCTCGAAAATCTCGGCGCCCCAGACTTCGGCGACGGTGCGGCCGACGAGCTGTTGGCGGTCGAGTCCGTTGGCGCGGCAATAGGCGTCGTTCACCGCGAGGTAAACGTAGTCCGAGTCGATCAGCGTGAAGTAGTCGGTCGAGGTGTTCACAATCGCCTCAAAGCGTTTCGGCAATTCGCCCCGGTCCGGCGACGGGGGGCCGGAGTCGGGGCGCACGCCCGTGGGCTGGATGGCGCTAACGTTCATGGTTCGCTTCCTTGAACCGGGCAACGAGAACGAGCGCGTCGTCCGTGCCTTTAGAATATTTTTGCAAAAGATGGTCGGCGATCCGTTGTGGCGCGCTCTTGACCGGCACATCGTGCTCAAAGTCCGGGCGGATGCCGTCGCTGGCGAAAATGAGCACGTCGCCCGCGTAAACCGGAATCACGCTGGCGTAGATGACCGGCAACTGGGCGCCGACGGTGCCGCCTTTTTGCAGGGCGCGCTCGTTCGCGGCCCCGTTCGCCCCGTCGCCGCGCAGCAGCAAAGCCTCGACGTTGCCGATGCCGCACCACGTGACCGTGTGGTCGTGCTCGTCGAATTTGGCCAGGGACATCACGACGCCGCGGGTCGGGCCGAGCGTGATGTGGCAGCGGTTGATCAGCGAGTGCAGCGAGTCGTTCGGATACTGGCGCAACGACTCGGTGGCGGCGGTGGCGGCCCGGGTGGCCTCGGGCCCGTGCCCGATGCCGTCGACGACGGCGAGCAGCAGTCCGCGATCGTGGGACTGCACCAAGTGCAGATCGCCGGAGACGGCCTGTCCCGGCAGGGCGGATTGCGCGACCGCCCAGTCAACGCGAATGGTTGAGTTGGGAGTTTTCATCTTTCACCCATTTTCGCATGGTGACCTTCGTGCCTTTGCCCACGGCGGATTCGATTTCAAATTCGTCCATCAGCCACTTCGCGCCGGGCAGACCGACGCCGAGGCCGCGGCGCGTCGAGTAGCCGTATTGCATCGCGAGCCCGATGTCGGCGATGCCGGGCCCCTGGTCGTTGGCGGCGACCTGCAAGCCGCGCTGGCTGCCGCGCTGCACAAAGGAGAAAACCACTTCGCCGCGCTTGGCGTGGTCGAGGATGTTGCGCGCGATTTCCGAAATCGCGGCCGCGACCAGCGTCACCTCGGCGCTGGACAGCCCCAACGCCATCGCCTGTTCGCGACCCTGCTGACGGGCGGTGACGATGTCGATCGTCGAGCGAACCTCGACCCGGACCTCGCTATTTGGCGGGCTTTGCATGCACCTTGGTTTTCTGGTTCAGAAACGCCAAACCTTCTTCCAAATCCAGCGCGGTGCCGACGCCTTCCAGCGTCAGGCCGAGCTGCACCATCGCAAAAGCCACTTCGGGTTGGATGCCGACAATCACGGTTTCGGCCCCGCGCAGATTCAGCATGTGCACCATGCCGCGCAGGGTGCGCGTCGCAAACGAGTCGATGACGTCGAGCACGGTCACGTCGATGATCACGCCGCGCGCGCGGAACTGGCCGACTTTGTCCGCGAGGTCGTCGCGGAGCTGCAGCATGTCCGCGTCGGAGAGCACGGCCTGAATGCTGGCAATCAGGTAGCTGCCTTGCTTGAGGATCGGGACTTGCATGGTCCGCGGCGATCAAGTGTCGATTTCAACTTCGGCCGCGGTGGAGTCGACGCTCTTGACCTTGTAGCCGAGCATTTTTTCCGCCAGTTCGATACCGCCCTGGAGATCGCCGACGGCGTTCATCTTGCTGAGGTCGACGCCGATGGTGACGAGGGTCTGCGCGATTTCGGACGACAGGCCGGTGATGATGACGCCGGCACCCATGAGACGCGAGGCCTCGACGGTCTGCACCAAGTGGTTGGCCACCGTCGAGTCGATCGTCGGCACACCGGTGATATCGACGACGACAACTTTGGCGCGGTTGTTGCGGATGCCGCGGAGGAGTTGCTCGGTGAGCTGCTTGGCGCGCTGGGAGTCGATGACACCGATGATCGGCAGAATCAGCAGACGTTCGCGCACCTGCAACACGGGGGTGGAGAGTTCGCGGATGGCCTCCTGCTGCTGGCGGATGATGCGCACGTTTTCCTGCACGAACGAGACGGCCACGGTGTTCGCGATGCGGTTGGCGGCGGGCTCGTAGGCGTCGAGCACGCGGTTGAGCAGGTTGAAGTCGTGCTGGTATTTTTTGAAGAGCGAGCGGGCGAGCACGTCGCGGAGAAGGAGCACGATGCCGATGACTTCGTCGGTTTCGACGCCGCGCGGGATGATACGCTCGGAGAGATTGCGGGCGTAGGCTTGCAGGGCGTCCACGCTGCCGGTCTCGAGCACTTCGACGTAGTTGTCATACACCGAGGTGACTTCGGAGAAAATCTCCTCCTTGCTCATTGCGGAGAGCAACTTGGCGTCGAGAATGTTGCGGGCCCAGACTTCGCGCAATTGCGTGCGGTTCTCACGCAGGTGGGAGACCAGCTCGCGGAGCAGGGGATCGCTGTAGTTGACGGTCGGCTGCAGTTTGACCTGCGGCATGTTGCTGTTGTCCGAGGCGGACGGATCCTGGCGGGTGATCTCCGCTTTGCGGTGCGCTTTGGGTCGGTTGACGTTCAATTCCGGGTTGCCCTTCATGGGGATGTTCCTTGGCGGGGTTGAGAGTTAGGAGCGTTGGGTGGTCGATTTCGATCCGCCGCAATTCGGCCTGACCGAACTGCAACCATAGAACCAAGGGCATGGGTATTTGCCCAGTAGGTAAATACCCCATTTGCCCCAAAAATCGACCCGGGAAGTTCGGATGCGGCCCCACGCCTTGGCCTGCTGGGCCTCGGCGCCTCCGGTCCTTTTCGGCCGGATTGCGGGCCCTCACTCCATCGCCGGAGCATCAAAACCGTGCTTAAGTCGGAGCATGAGAAAACATCGATTCCAATACCGCTACCGAAGCGTCCTCCGGTCATGTTTGCTCCGATTGCTCCTGCCGGGATTGTTCCTCGGCGCCGGCGGGAACGCGGTGCGCTTGACGGCGGAGACCGTCGCGCCCACTCAATTGCTCTTGTCGCTTCCCAATCCGGGCGACCACGGGTTGCGGATATTGACGCCCCGCGTCCTTGAGTTGGAGCTCGATCAGGTGAAAGCGCCGGACTCGGTCACGTTGGCCGGCTGGAACTTTGCCGGCTCCGGCACGCAGGTCGTGTCGCTCAGTGTTCCGCAGCTTGCCGTTTTGGCGGACGGGAATCCCGTCCTGGTCGAGGCCCTCGGATTCAAACGACGGGCGGCTTACGCGCCGCTCGTGCGGCGCGACCTGCGCGTCGCCAGTTTCCTCTACCTGCGGTTGGCCGGCCCCATCGGGCCGGGCCAGCGCGTCGAAGTCCGGAATCCGGACGGGCAACTTTGGTCGCCGGCAATTTCGTTTGTGACGCAGGCCGACGAGCTGCGCGTCAACCCCGCGATCCACGTCAACCAGGAGGGTTACCTGCCGTCGTTCCCGAAGAAAGCGATGGTCGGCTATTATCTCGGCAGCCTCGGCGAAATGGAGGTGCCGGCCGGCAGCGGATTTTCCTTGGTCGACGCCGCCAGCGGCGCGGCGGTCTTCACGGGCGCGCTGCGGCAGCGTGCCGATATCGGTTACACCTACAGCCCGGCTCCGTATCAACTCGTCTACGAGGCGGACTTCAGCAGCTTCACGACGCCGGGCGTCTACCGCGTGGCCGTGCCGGGGATGGGCGCCTCGCTGCCGTTCCGCATCGACGAAGGCATGGCGATGAACTTCGCGCGCGTCTACGCGCTCGGCCTTTATCACCAGCGCTGCGGCACCGACAACGCGCTGCCGTTCACGCGCTTCACTCACGGCGCCTGCCACGTGGCGCCGGTCGCGGTGCCGACGCCGCAATCCGATTTTCCGGCCACGTGGAACTTCATCAGCCAAGTCAGCAGCGATTTCGCGGCGAACCCGCGGCACACCGCACCGCAGTTGCATAGCGAAGCGACGCAGCTCTACCCGTTCGTGCGGACCGGGACGATTGATGCCGCCGGCGGGCACCACGATGCCGGCGACTACAGCAAATACACGACGAACAGTGCTTCGCTGGTGCACACGCTCGTCTTTGCCGTGGATTCGCTGCCGGGCGTGGCGGCGCTCGACAATCTCGGTTTGCCCGAAAGCGGCGACGGCATTCCCGACCTGCTGCAGGAAGCGAAATGGGAAGCGGATTTCCTCGCGAAACTGCAGGACAGCGACGGCGGTTTCTACTTCCTCGTCTATCCGCGCAACCGCGCCTACGAGAGCAATGTCTTGCCCGACCAGGGCGACCCGCAGGTCGTCTGGCCGAAAAATACCGCTGCGACCGCGGCCGCGACCGCGGCGCTGGCGCAGGCGGCCTCGTCCCCGCGATTCCGGCAATTCTACCCGGACGCGGCGGCGCTCTATCTCCAGAAAGCCAAACTCGGCTGGCAATTTCTCACCAGCGCCATCGCGCGGTTCGGCAAAGACGGGGCCTATCAGAAGCTGACGCACTACGGTGACAATTTCATGCACGATGACGAACTCGCCTGGGCCGCGACCGAGCTCTTCCTCGCGACCGGTGACGAGGCGTATCACCAGCAGCTCAAGCAGTGGTTCGATCCGGCGGATCCGGCGACTCGCCGTTGGGGCTGGTGGCGGATGAGCGAATGCTACGGCAACGCGATTCGCAGCTATGCCTTCGCGGCGCGCAGCGGCCGCTTGCCGGTCAGCCGCCTCGACTCCGTTTTCCTGCAAAAATGTGAACAGCAAATCGAGGGTGCCGGGCGCGACGCGCTGAAATGGTCCGACCAAGGCGCCTACGGCAGCAGTTTTCCGGAGGAGACCAAACACGTGCGCGGTGGCGGCTGGTATTTTTCTCTCGGCCAAGCCTTCGACCTCATCGTCGCCGACCAACTCGATTATCCACCCGCCAGCGACCCGCGGCCCCGGTTCATGGAAGCATACCTGGCCAATCTGAACTACGAGGCCGGCTGCAACCCGGTAAACATCTCCTACATCACGGGAGTAGGCCGCAAACGCCAGCGCGAGATCGTGCACCAATACGCGCAGAACGACCGCCGGGTGATGCCGCCGAGCGGTTTCCCGCTCGGCAATATCCAGACCGGGCTCCCTTATCTCGACCTCTACAAGGGTGAACTCGGGGCGCTCTCGTTCCCGGATGATGGAGCCGCGGTGGCGCCGTATCCTTATTATGACCGGTGGTCCGACACCTACAACGTCTCGACCGAATTCGTCGTGGTCGACCAAGCTCGCGCGGTGGCGGGTCTCGCCTTCGTGGCTGCGCAGACTTCGCTGCGCGATCAGCCGTGGCGCCCGGCTGCCGCGCAGATCACGGGATTGCCAACGACGACTCCGGTCGGTTCGGCGGTCACGGCGCGACTCCAGCCGCCGCCGGGCCTCGACTTGTCGGCCGCCACCGTAACTTGGGAAGCGCACGGACAGGATCCGTTGTCGGGCCCGTCGTTCACCTTCACGCCGCGCGCCAACGGCCAGCAGTGGGTCGAAGCCGAGGCGTATTGGCCGGACGGCCGGCGTGTGTTTGCGGTGCAGAATTTCAAAGCGACCAACGGTCTGCCCGACGTCACGGTCACCGCGCCGGTGGCGCTCGCGACTGTGGCCGATTCGGGTCAGGGCAATTTTGTTTTCCGACGCACCGGCGATTTGTCGGGCCCGCTGACGGTGAGCTACAACCTGCAGGGCACCGCGACCAAGTGGAACGACTACCGCCGTCCCGAAGGAGATATGCCCGATACCATCACGTTCCAAAGCGGCGCCGACTCCGTCACACTGACGATCGTGCCGGTGGCCTCGAGCCTCGCCGGGCAAACCAAAATTGTGACCTTGTCGCTAAAGACTGCGTCCGACTACAACCCCGAATCGCCGAGCTCGGCCAGCATAGTTCTTCAAGGTGCGGGCGGTCCTCAGCAACCCGCCCCGCCCCCGCCGTCGTCCAATCCGCCGCCGGACTCGAGTCCGCCTCCGGCCGACAATCCGCCACCGTCAACCACCCCGCCGCCACCGTCAACCACCCCGCCGCCGCCGTCCACTACGCCGCCGCCGCCGCCGTCCACTACGCCGCCGCCGGCGGACACACCGCCGCCGTCAAGCAATCCGCCGCCGACCAATGTCCCGCCGCCGGTCGTCCCGCCGGCGCCAGCCAAGAACCCAAGCGGCAGCGGCGGTGCACCGAGCGGATGGCTGACCGTGGCCCTGTTGGCGCTGACGTTCCTGCGTCTGCGGTTTGGCACGGCCACCCGCGACCGCTCGAAGTAAACCGGCGGGTTCTCCGCTCGTCGGCACGGTTGGTTTCGAGAGAGGCTGGACTGTTTTGCGAAAATCGCTCCGCGTTCTGGATCGAAAAAGACTCCATACGCCGGCCCGTTTGACGCGCGGATGGCCGGGTCCGGTGGGTCCGGCGACCAGCCAATGTGGGTCTTCACCCACTGGGGAGGATCGGCACTCCGTCGTAACCTGCGGGTCAGTGACCTCCCGACTCATCCAGCAATGAAACTGCTTTTCGTGCATGACCGTTTCGGCGCGCAAGCCGGCGCCGAATCCAATCTCTACCATACCGCGGCCGCCTTGCAGCGCCGGGGCCATCAGCTGGCTCTCGCGCACGGTCCGGGCACCGGCAAAGCGGAGGAGGATTGGGAAAAGGTTTTTCCGGAGCGCCTCCGGATTCTCGCGGAGAATTCGTCGTCGTCGATGGACGCCGCCCTGGATGCTTTTCTGCCGGAGGTTGTCTACCTGCATAACGCTCCCGATCTCGGCGTCGTCGAGGGCTTGGCAAAGTCCGCCGTGCCGACCGTCCGGATGGTGCACGATCACCGCTTGTTTTGCCTGCGCGGGTGCAAATATCCCGTGTGGAGCCGTCGGCCTTGCCCGCGGGCACTGTCGCCCTTCTGCCTCTTCCCCTGCGGCGGCCTGTTGCAGCGCGCCCCTGGCGGCTCGCGGAAATTCCAACTTGCCGGTTACCTCGCCAAGAAACGCGAACTGGAGCTGCATCGCGGTTTCCGCCGGCTCCTCGTCGCGAGCGAATACATGCGGGCCGAATTGCTGCGCAACGGCATCCCCGCCGAGCGGATCGAGATTCATCCGCCGGTGCCGCCGGCCGCCGCGGCCCCGGCGCCGGACTTCGGTCCGCGCAACCTGATCGTGTTCGCCGGCCAGCTCGTGCGCGGCAAAGGCGTCGACGTGCTGCTGGAAGCGCTCGCGCTCGTGGAGGCGCCGTTTGAATGCGTGATTTTTGGCGACGGCCACCAGCGCGCAGAATGCGAAGCGCTCAGCCGGCGGCTCGGACTCGCCGGGCGGGTGGAGTTTCGCGGCTATCGGCCCCAGGCCGAATTGGCCGACTGTTACCGCGCGGCGTCGCTTGCGGTCGTCAGCTCGGTGTGGCCGGAGCCGTTCGGCGCAACGGGCCTGGAAGCCATGCGCTGCGGACTTCCCGTCGTCGCCTTCAATGTCGGCGGCATCAGCGAGTGGCTGCTGGATTTTGAGAACGGCCTGCTCGTGCCGTGGATGGATCGCGCGCTGTTTGCGCAGAGCATCGATCTGTTGCTGGCCGACAAGGCCCTCGCGCGGCACCTGGGCGCGCGCGGCCGGCAGTTGGCGAGCGAACGCTTTGATTTCGCCCGCTATGTCGATCGCCTGGAAGCGGTCTTTCTGCGCCTTGCAGAACGACGGGTCAGCGAGGGGGTGGCATGAACTCCGCGAGCAAAGCCAGATTGGCGGCGATTGTCGGCGGCAGCGGTGCCGGCAAGAGTTGGCTGGCGGAAAAGCTGCACCTGCTGCTCGGTGAGCGGGCGGGGCGCCTTTCGCTCGATAATTTCTATCGCGACCGCTCGCACCTGCCGCCGTCGCGCCGGGCCCGGATCAACTATGACGACCCGTCGGTGATCGAGTGGCCGTTGTTCGAGCGGGCGCTGCATGAAAGTGCGGCCGGCCGGCCGGCCGAGCAGCCGCGCTACGATTTCGCTACCCACTGCCGCGCCCACGCCGTCATCACGGTGCCGCCGCGTCCGGTCATGCTCGTGGACGGCCTCTGGCTGCTCCACCGCCCGGCCACGCGGCGGCTGTTCGACCTGAGAATCTACCTCGATTGTCCGGCCAAGCTGCGGCTGAGCCGGCGCATCGCGCGCGATTCGGCGGAACGCGGGCGCAACGCCGCCGGCATTCGCCGGCAGTTTCGCACTTCGGTGGCGCCGATGCATGGCCGGCACGTCGCGCCGCAGGTGCGGTGGGCGGACTTGGTGCTGCACCAGCCGCTCAGCGACACGGATATCCGCGCCCTGCACGATGCCCTCTGGCTGCTGCTGCAGAGCGGCTCGCTGTTGCCCGCGTGGATGCGGGAGACCTTCCGCGCCGAACTCACGGCGCTGCTCAAAGCCAAGGAGCAATTCGCATGAACCCGATCTACACCAACCAGCACTTTGTCGCGCGGCGCTACCTGACCGTCGCGCATCCGTGGGGCCGGCGGCTCCTGTCGTTCCAATCCGCCTGCGAACGCGGCGCCTGGCGGCTGCAACTCGCGAGCGACGAGTTTGCCAAACGCGCATTTGATTGCGCCGCGAGCGCGCTGGCGTTGCTCCTGATCAGCCCGCTGTGGGCGCTGATCGCGCTGCTGATCAAACTCGAGGACGGCGGTCCCGTCGTCTTCGCCCAGACGCGGGTCGGCAAGCACGGCCGCGAATTCAAGATGTTTAAATTCCGCTCGATGCGGGCCGACGCCGAACAGCGGCTCCAGGATTTGCTCGCCAAAAATCACCATCAGACCGGCGTCACTTTCAAGATCAAGGACGACCCGCGGATCACCCGCGTCGGCCGCTGGCTGCGCAAGTTCTCCTTCGACGAACTCCCGCAGTTCGCCAACGTGCTGGCCGGCGACATGTCGCTGGTCGGCCCGCGTCCGCCGTTGCCGCGCGAGGTGGCGCTCTACACGCTCGCCGACCGCCGGCGGCTGCTGGTCAGACCGGGGATCACGTGCCTCTGGCAAATCTCCGGCCGGGCGCAGATCGATTTTCACGGCCAGGTTGAGCTCGATGTCCGCTACATCGAGACCCGCACGTTCTGGTCGGACCTGCGCATCTTGGCCCGCACCGTGCCCGCGGTCCTTTCCGGCACCGGCGCCTACTGACGATGAAAGCCCTGCTCTTTTGTCCCGTCGCTTCCCCGGAGATCGCCGCCCTTTCGGCGCGGGCGACGCCGGCGGCTCTGCCGTTGCTCGGCGAAACGCTGGCCGCGTATTGGCTGGTGCACCTCGCGAGTCTCGGGGCAAAAGAAGTGACGATCCTCGCGCCGGACCGGCCGGAAGAAATCCGGCAGGCCGTCGGCGACGGCGCGCGCTGGGGCTTGCGGGTCGAAGTGGTGGCGGTCGCCGAGACGATGACGCTCGCCGAAGCGCGCCCGAGTTTTCAGGGCGTGGGCCACTCGGAATGGCTGCCCGCGCCCAACGATCTGATTTTGATGGACCGTCTGCCCGGGTTGCCCGGAGCGGGCCTGTTCGGCAGCTACGCCCAATGGTTCGCGGCCTCGCAGTCATGGATGTCGCGCGCCCTTACGCCGGACCGGGTCGGCGCGCACGAGATCCGGCCCGGAATCCGCGTCGGCTTGCACGGCCGGATTCCCGCCGACGCAGTGCTCAACCCTCCGTGCTGGATCGGCGACCAAGTCTTTCTCGGTGCGGGCGTGACCGTCGGACCGATGACGGCTTTGGAAAACCGGGTGGTGGTCGAGGCCGGCGCGGAAATTTCCCACAGCATCGTCGGCCCGGATACTTTTGTCGGCCGCCTGGCCGAACTCCACGACTCGATCGCGTGGGGCGACACCCTCATCAACTGGAAGAGCGGTTCGAGCCTGCGCGTGACGGCCGGCTTCTTGCTCAGCTCGCTGGGCGACGATCAACGGACCCCTCCGCCCGCGCTGCGCCGGCCGGCGTGGAACCTTTCCCGGCTGTGGTCGCCGCCGGAGCCGCCCGCCGTCTCGCCGGCGCTGGTGCCCCCGTTCGGCGCCGCTGAGCGCGACCGCTACTACAAATGAACATCGAAATCGACCGAGACACCGTTCGCGTCACCGGACTGCCCGCTCTGGACCGACCGACCGCCGAGGCATTTGCGGAGCAAGTCTCCGCCGCGTTGCCGCCGCGGCCCGAAACCATCGAGGTCGATCTCGCGGAAACCGGCAAGGTCGACTGCATCGGCTTGGGCGCGTTGGTGGAAGTCTTCGACCAAGCCCAGCGCCGGAACCGCGCGGTGACGCTGCGCGTGATCGATCCCACGCCGCCCGCCCGGCAGTTGCTCGAACTGACGCGGCTGCACCGGATCTTCCCGGTCGTCCAGCGCAAGAAACCGGAGGCCGCGGGATGAAAAAGATTCTGCCGCTCTTCGTTTTCGTCGACGCCTGCGGGTGGGAGATCATCCGCCACGACCGGTTCGGCGCGGACTTTGCCCCGGCACGCCGGCGCCTGCGTTCGGTGTTCGGCTACAGTTCGGCGTGCATCCCGTCGATCCTCTCCGGCCGCTGGCCGGCGGAGCACCGCAACTGGTGTTACTTCGTCTATGATCCCGCCCGTTCGCCGTTCCGTTTGCTCCGCCCGTTCCGCTGGCTGCCGCGGGCCGTCACCGGCCGGCGGATCTTCCGGCGCTGGCTCTCGAAGTTTCTCCGCGGCCCTTTGAAATTCCGCGGCTACTTCGACCTCTACAACCTCGCGTTCCGGCACATCTCGCTCTTCGACTTCACCGAGAAAAAGAATCCTCTGCAGCCGGGCGGCCTGAACCGCGGGCCGAACATTTTTGATTTTCTCGCCGCGCGCCGCATCCCGTATCACGTCAGCCGGCCGGCGCGGACCGAGGAAGAAAATCTGGCCGCGCTCCGCGCCGACATCGCGGCGGAGAGCATCGATTTTGCCTTTCTCTACTGGCCCGATCTCGACGGTCTCCTGCACCGCGTCGGCAATCTTTCGCCCGAGGTGCCTGCGAAACTGCGCCAATACGAACGCCGGCTGCGCGCGCTGCTCGACCACGCGGCGCAGCACTATGACGAGGTGCGGCTGTATGTGTTCAGCGACCACGGCATGGCGAACTGCGACCGCTATCTCGACCTGCGGGCGCGGCTCGCCGCGCTGCCCGTGCGCATGCCGGAGGATTACGCGGCCGTTTTCGATTCGACGATGGCACGGTTCTGGTTTTTCAACACGCGCGCGCGCACCGAGGTCACGGCGTGTCTCGAGCAGGTCGGCCTCGGCCGCATCCTGCCGGATGCCGAACTCGAAGAACTCGGCGCATTTTTTCCCGACGGTTATTTCGGCGAGCTGATCTACCTCGTGCCCGAAGGCGTGCTGATCGTGCCCAGCGACATGGGCGAGCGGCCCATCCGCGCGATGCACGGCTACCATCCCGACGATCCGCACAGCTACGCCGCATTGCTCACCAACGTGGCGGATACGCCGGCGTGCATCACGGCGATTCCGCACCTGCACACGCTGATGGTGCGCGATGCCGAGCTCGCGCACGCGGCGAACGCGACCGAGGCGGAGGTCCCGGATATTGCTCCGGCCATCCGGTGATTGGCGGTGGCCGATCAGCGCGCCGGCACCGCGTGGCGCGCCAGATCCGAAAAGCCGATCACCCGGAGATCCGGTTCGCCGGCGAGAAATTCCGCCGTCCGGTGGAGCACGGCGATAAACTCTTCGTCGGGCCGGCCGTCGGGAAAATATTCCCACCAGTGGGTGACGAGCACCGTCAGCGGTTGCGCCGCGACGGTGCGCCGGATGTTTTCCAGCATGCTCTCGCGCGGCCGGAACCGCGAAAGCAGGCAACCCGGATGCGAGAGCAGCCGCGTCGCGCCGATCCGCCAGTGGGCGGTCGCGGCGAGTTTCTTCCCGGCGTAGGCGGGCCACCAGCCCAGCGGCAGCCGGCGCAACTCGAACCAACCGGTGGAGACGACGCCGAAGCGCGCCGCCGTCAGGCGCAACGCCGCCGCCGAGAACCGGTCGTAAGGCGCGACGAACGCGCTCGGCCGCGCGAAGCCGGCGGCCGCGAGGAGTTGGGCGCCCTTGTCGAGCCGCCGTTTCAGATCGCGCGTGTCGCGGCTCCCGAACTCGTCGAGCGAGTGGTCGTAGCCGTGCTGGGCGATTTCGTAACCGGAGTTTTCCTGGAGATAGGCCACGAGTTCGCGGTTGGCACCGATCCAGACGCGCGGTTTGGCCGGGTCGGGCCGGCCGAACACGAATTCTTCGGGCCGCCCGTCGGCGCGCCGGGCGTCGGTGCGCACGTGCGGGATCGTTGCGAGATTGACCGGCAGATGCCGCGCGAGAAACGGCCGGTAGAGCTGCTCGAGGCAACCGGCCGGCGTAGTCGCATTGGTGTCGTCGTCACGCAGGATTACGTAGCGCATTTTTTTCCTCGATGAGGTTGGCGTAGAGAGCGTGGAGGCGGCCGGCGAGAACGGCGGTGTCGTAATCGCGCTCGACCATCTGCCGGCCGGCGCGCGCCTGCTGGACGCACAGGGCGGGTTCGGTCATCACCCGGTTCAGCGCGGTGTGGAAACCGAGCGGATCCCCCGTCGCGAACAGCCAGCCGTTCTTCCCGTGCTCGATCAGCGCCGTCGCGCCCGAGGTGCGCGTGGCGATCACCGTAGCGCCGGCGGCCCACGCCTCGAGGATGACCAGGCCGAAGGTCTCGGACAGCGACGGTAGGATGACGGCGCGTGCTGCCTGCATCAGACCGACGAGCCGCGTGTCGCCCGGCGGCAAACCGCCCGTGAAGAGCACGTGCGCGGCGAGGCCCTGCTCGGCGACTTCCTGTTCCAGCGTGGCGCCGTAAACCGGATCGGTGCAGGCGCCGGCGAACACGATCATGGCGTCGGGATAGCGGCGGAGAATCTGCGGCGCGCGTTGGACGAGCCACGCCTGGTTTTTCACGGCGTCGATCCGGCCGACGCACAGCAGCAGCGACCGCCCGGAAGTGCGCGGAAACGCCGCGAGCGCGGCCCCGCGATGGTCGGCCCGGAACTGCGGCAGGTGGACGCCGTGCGGTTGCACCACCACGCGCCGGTCGGGATATCGCCGGCGGAGCAGCCCGGCTTCCGTCGGATTGCAGGTCAGGATGGCGTCGGCTTCGGCGAGCACCCGGCGCGCGCCCCACCACCAGCCGAAAAATTTTCCCCACTCGAGCCCCTCGCGCGCGGGCGTGTTGAGTTCGCGGTGCAACGCCGCCGGCAGGTCGAGCACGCCGCCGTGGATCGTGACGACGAACGGCCGCCGCCGCCGCCGCGCGACCGTCCGCGCGATCCCGCCGAGCCGGCCCAGGGCGTGGGTGTGGATGACGTCCACCGCCGGCTCGCGCGCGAGTTGGCGCGGCAGGTCGAACGAAAGCAGGTTGCCGCCGACGGCGAGCAACTGCCGGCGCCGGGTGACCGGCAGGCCCCAGACCGGCACGCACGCGCGGAAACGCCGCACCTTGCATCCGGCGGCGGCGAGCGGATCGGGCAGCGCCGTGGCCGGACTGCCGCCGAGCGCCGGGCAAAAGACGACCGATTCGGCGCCGTGCCGGCGCAGGCCCTCGGTGAGGCGCTGGAGCGCGGTTTCGGTGCCGCCCCATTCGGCCGGATCGAATTTGCGGAGAACGTGGGCGATGCGCATGGCTAGATCGCGATCGGCTCGGCCGGCGGGGCCGGGACGGGTTCCGGCGCGGATTCCGGCTGCAACTGCGCCGGGCGCCGGGCGTGCCTCAGGCCCGCGAGCACACCGACGAGAAAATGAAACGTCAGGAAAATTTGGGTCTGCCGGAATACCCATTCGGTCTGGCTCTGCATGAACACTCCGACGCAGCCGAAGAAAATGCCGGTGCCCAACCGGTGCATCGGGTCGGGTCCGCGGTCGCGCAGAAACCCGGCGCCCACCTGGAGCCAGCGCGCCCAGAGCAGCAGAAACAGCCCGAGCCCGAGCCAGCCCAATTCTCCCGCGGTGAGCGCCTCGAGATTGTGCGCGGGCGCGGCGTAGCGATACATCGGCAGCAAATCGTTCGGCGGCGCAAACGCGATGTCGTCATAGGTTTCGTAATGCATGTCGAGGTCGTGGCCGTAGCGTTTGCTGACCCAGTAGGACCAGTTGTTCAGGCCGACGCCGAAAGGTTTGTCCTCGAGGATGACCTCGGCCTGCCGCAGATAGTAGCCGCGCCCCTCCGAATTGTCGTCGAGGTATTCCTCCTTCAGCGAGGCGGACTCGTAGCGCGCCGCGAGCAGGTCCCAGGACTTCCACACCAGCAGCGAGACCCCGGCGCCGATCAGGCCCGCGATCAGGAGGTTTTTGAACGTGATCCGCCACGAACAGGTGCAGGCCGCCGCGCCGCCGACCGCCAACGCGAAGGCCGGGATGCCCGCGCGCGAGAGCGTCAGCATCACGGCGGCGGCGGCGGCGGCCAGGGCCAGCCAGCAGCCGCGGCGGAGCGCGTCCGGCAGCGCCGCACTGCCGGCGGCGACGAGCACCGGCCCGACGAGACACAGATACATCGACAGACTGTTCGCGTGGTCGAGCGTGCCGGTCACGCGGTAGATTCCGCCGAGGTAACGCTGCCGCAGGGCGTCGGTGCCTTCGAGCAGCGCCGCGCCGGCCAGCGCCAGCACGACGATCCGCAGTTCGCGTTCGCTCCGCACGAAGTAGGCGGCCAACAAAAAGAACATTGCCCCGCGCAGGAGCTTGGAGAGTTCATACCAGCCGAACACGCTCGGCGTCGCCAGCGCCACCGACAGCGTGGCGTAGCCGAGAAATACCAGCAGCGGGGTGAGTCCGGCCGGCCAGAACCACGCGGCCGAACCGGGGCGCGGCCGCACCAGCGCGCTGAACAGGAGCGCCAGCGCGAGCACGTCGATAAACGTGACCTCAAACCCTCGCGTGGTGCCGCGATACCAGTAGGCGCCGTAGAAATCGATGTCGAGCTTCTCGGTCAAAACCGCGCCGCTTATCATCGCGAACAGCGCGAGGTCCCGCAGGCGCTCGGAAAAAACCAAAAATGCAGTCGCGATTCCGGTGCCCGCGAGCAGCAGCGCGGCCCCGATAAAATCTTTCGTTTCAAAACTGATCGGCAATTGGTTCATGGCCGGCCGGCGCCGCTAACCGGGCATGGCCGGACGCGGCACGTTCACCGGTCCCTCCGCCGGTTTCCGGGACGGCGGCTTTTTGTCGGGCCAGCAGGCCCGGTGCCCGCGGCGCAACGAACGCAGGGCAAGCCAGCAGGCGGCCAGCGTGACCGCCTCGCCGGCCAGCGCCGCCGGGAAGTGCAGGATTTTTTTGGCGACGGGCATCGGCGCGAGCCGCCGGAAGCGGAAGACCAGCGCGTCGGGAAACAGCCGCCAGAACCGGCGCGTGCGCCGCAGATGTTCGTCCATCAGGCGGCGCAGCCATCCCGGGCTTTGCTCGTCGAGCCGCCGTATCGCGCGGCCGAGCCCGGCGCGGTCTTGGGGCGGCAGGGTCGGGAGGAAGCGGTCGACCAGCAGGTGGACGTAGGTCTGGCCGATCATCTGCCGCTTCTGGTTGCGCAGCACTTCGCCGGCGGACACGTAGGCGCTGAAAATATGCGAAGCGTGCCGGGCGCGGACGATGCGGCCGGGCTCGGACTCCTTCGTCAGAAAATCGGTGCAGACGAGAGTCTTGATGAAGCCGTCTTCGCACGCGGCCAGTTCGCCCGGCAGGTAGATGCGGCGCGCCGTCTCCGCGCGGATGCAGTAGAGTTGGCCGGTGAGCTGGGCCGGCGCCGACTGCGTCATGCGCGAGGTCGCGAGCGAAACCCGCTCGCCGAGCGTGAGGTGTTTCTTCCGCGCGATGTCTTTCACCGGCCGGCCGACCGAGACGTGGGCGTGCGAATGCTGTTCGAGCGCCTGGCAGAGCGCCCACAGGGTGGCGGTGTGGCCGAACTGGATGTCGGCGTCCATCAGGATGAGGTAGGCGGCGCGCGGCGCCGACACCTGGTGGACAAAAAGATTCCACGCGTTGATCTTGCCGGCCTCGGGCACGGTCAGGACGCAGGCGGTGAAACAGTGGCGCTGCGGATGCAGCAGGCATTGTTCCTCAAAGATGCGCCCGGCCACGTCGGCGGTCGTGTCGGTGCAGCCGTTGGCCACGCACCAGATTTCCGCGGAGAGCCGGCGCTGTTCGAGTTCGGCGAAAAGCGTTTGCCGGAAGAGCGATTCGAGGGCGGTCCCGATGGAGTGCTCCTCGTTGCGGGCGATGATGCCGACGGAAACCCACGGTATCAGAGCGGACTCAACGGTCTTCATGGATGTTGGAGAGACGGATGAAAGGGTCACGGAGCGTCGCCGTCACGGGCGTCCCGGTATCCTAGGTCGCCGGCCGCCGCGGGGTGATGGGGTGCCCGACCCGAATCGATGGAGGCTCTCACCCCATACGGCGAAACCGGTTCCCGCCGTAGAATCGTGCGCATGGAAGAGCCCCTGGTCAGCATCATCATCCGTTCGTTCAACGAAGGCTGGGCGCTGCGCGACACGCTCCCGGCACTTCAGGCGCAGGATTTCCGCAACCGGGAACTGATCGTCATCGACTCCGGTTCCACCGACGGGTCGGTCGATCTCATCCGGCAAGCCGCCCCGCGCCGTTTCATCGCGATCAAACCGCACGAATACCACGCGCCGCGCGTGATGAATCTCGGCATGCGTCTCGCCGCGTCCAACTACGTGATCTTTCTCAACGCCGACGCCACGCCGGTGGACGGCCACTGGCTCCGGCCGCTCGTGCGCGCGCTGTTCAACCCGCAGGTCGCCGCGGTCTACGGCAGCCAGCTCCCGCGGCCGGACTGCCGCGCGGTGTTCGCGAGCGACTACGACGCGTGCTTCGGCGAGCACCGGGCCGCCGCGGTCAGCCGCGGATTTTTCAGCATGGTCAGCAGCGGCGTGCGCAAAGACATCTGGCAGCGGCGCGGCTTCAACGAAGCGCTGCAATACTCCGAGGACGCCGAATACGTCCGCTGGTGCCGCTCGCAGGGCTTCCGCGTCGTCTATGCGCCGCAATCGACCGTGGTGCACTCGCACAACTACACGCCGTCGCAGGCGGCCCGCCGCAGTTTCGGCGAAGGCCGGGCCGAGGCCGCCGTGTGGGCCGGCAGTCCGCGGCGGTTCAACTTCGTCCGCACCGTGATGCTGGGCTGGATCAACGATGTCCGCCGCGACCTGGCATTTTGCCTGCGCACCGGACGCATCGCCGAGTGGCCGCACGCCTGGCTCATCCGCGCACACCAACGTTCCGCCCGCCTCCTCGGCTTCCGCGACGGCTGGCGCACCTACCGGACCGCCGCTTCGGGCCGCGGCTTCACCGCGCCGATCTGGGCGTCCTTCCGCAGCGACGAAAACAGCCGTGCCCAGGTCGACCCGTCCACCGCTTGATCTTCGCACCCGACAGAATTTCTTTCTCCGCCAACCGGCCGCGGCGCACCCCGTGCCCGCCGCCTGACGGCCGACCGCGTTTCACGCTCGACGGCGATCTCGCGCTCGAAAACCGGCTCGCGGAAATTTGCCGGCAAGTGCGCGAACGGCTCGGCAAAATTGTTCCGCGCCGCCGGCTCGAAGCCATCATGCTGGGCGGCGGTTACGGCCGCGGCGAGGGCGGCGTCCTCCGCACCGTCGCGGGCGACCGGCCCTACAACGATCTGGAATTTTATGTGTTCGTGCGCGGCCATCCCCGGCTCAATGAGCGGACCTACGGCGCGGCGCTGCACGCGGTCGCCGAAGAACTCACGGCCGCCGCCGGCGTCGATGTGGAATTCAAGCTCGACTCTCTGGCCCGGCTCCGGCGCAGCCCGGTGACGATGTTCACCTACGACCTGGCGATGGGGCACCGCTGGGTGCTCGGCACCGAGGAACTGCTCGCGGGTTGCGCGCATCACCGCCGGGCCGCCGACATCCCGTTGCACGAGGCGACGCGCCTGCTGCTGAACCGCTGCACCGGCCTGCTCCTCGCCCACGAGCGGCTGCAACGCCCGGTGCTCACGGCGGACGAGGCGGATTTTGTCACGCGCAACCTCGCGAAGGCGCGGCTCGCGCTCGGAGACGTGCTGCTGGCGGCCGTGGGCCGCTACCATTGGAGCTGCCGCGAGCGCGGCCGGCTCATCGCCGAAGACGAAGCGGCCGACTTGGCCGTCTGGCCGTGGTTCCCGGCGGTGAGAGAACAGCACCGGCGCGGCGTGGAATTCAAACTGCGGCCGGAGCGTTCGCTGGCCACGGCCGCGCAGTTGCGCGCCGAATGGGAAACGGTTTCGTTGCTCGCCCGGCATCTCTGGCTGTGGATCGAGGGCCGGCGGTTGCAACGCCGCTTCCGCCGTCCGCGCGAATACGCCCTGTGCGCCGCGGACAAATGTCCGGAGACTTCGCGGCTCCGCAATTTCGCGCTGAACCTGTGGCGGCGCGGGCTGCGTGCGCTGTGGGCGTGCGGGGCCACGCGCTATCCGCGGGAACGGCTGCTGCGCACGCTCCCGCTGCTGCTGTGGGAACCGGCGGCGCTGTCCCAGTCGGTTTTGCTCCGGCATCTGCGCCGCGAACTGGATTCGACCGCCGAGGCGTTCTCCGGCTTCGTGTCCGACTACACCCGCCTCTGGGCGCGCTATCGCTGAGGTCCGCCATGAACCCGCGGTTGTTCCTGCTCTTCGCCTTGCTCGCCGCGCCGGGGTCCGCCCAACCGCGGCCCGCGGTCCTCGACGCGCTGGTGCGCGATTCGCCGTTTCTCCCGTCCGGCGCGACGGCGGCGGCGGACGGCGACACCGCGGCGCTGGAATTCCGCGGCGTCGTCGCCGAGTCCGGCGGCTATCTTTTCAGCATCTACGACCCAGGCCGCCGCGCGACCGACTGGGTGAAACTCGGCGAGTCCGGCCGCCCGTTCGTGGTGCGGCGCTTTGATCCCGGGCGCGACACGCTGGTGCTCGAACGTGGCGGCCAGACGCTGACCCTCGCGCTCAAGCGCGCGCGCGTGCAGGCGCTCGCGATGTCCGCGCCGCCGGCCGCGCCGCCGCCGCTGCCGACGAACACCGGCGGGAACCAGCCGGGAAATTACGGTGCGACTCCGCCGCCCTCGACCAATGCCACCAACGCCCAGGAGGCGCAGCGGCTCCAAAACATGGCCGACGAGATTCGGCGGCGCCGCGCGCTTCGCCCACTCCCGCCGCCTCCCGGCAGACCGACCGACAGATCCTGAAATGAAAACGCGCAACCCAGCTCCGCGGGGCGTCGGTCGCCTGAGCCGGTGATACTCGGCGGACTGATCCATGGACACGAACGCCACCCCGAACTCACCCGAGCCGCGGCGATTGGTGCTGCTGCCGTCCGACCGGCTTTTTGTGCAGACCGTGCCGCTGGATGCCGCGGCCGAGCCGGGAACGCAGATTGAATTGGCACTCGAGGCGAACGCGCCGTTCCCGCTTGCGCAGCTTTACTACGGCTATCTCGCTGCTCCTGACCGCGGTCTGGCGCTCGTGTTCGCGGCGTATCGCCGCCGGTTCGTCGCCGGCGAGACCGAGACCTGGACCGCCGCCGAAGCGGTGTTGCCGGCGCTGTTGGCCCTGACGGGCGATGCCGCCCGCGGCGCCGAATTCGTGCTGCACACCGACGACCGGGTTTTGACGGGCGTGGCGTGGGACGGGAAACATCCGCTGCCGGTCATGATTCTGACGCAAGCCGCGGCGCCGCCACCGGAGGAAGCCCGGCGCGCGGCGCTGGTGGCTGAACTGCGGGGCGGCACCGGCCTGACGCAAGCCCCCACCCGGGTGCTCGAAGGTCCGATCACGGTCGAACCGGACGAGCAGGGCGGTGTGGTTTTCAAAATCGCCGGCACTGAAACGGTGCGACTGGCCGCCGCTGCCGTGGCAACCGCCGACGTGCGCGACAAAGGATTTCTGGCGGAGCAACAGCGGTTGCGGCGGCGCGATCTCCGGCTGTGGCGGATCGTGCTCGGTGCCGCCGCCGCGGCGGTGCTCGCGGCCGGATGCGATCTGGCCGCGCTCGCTCTCGGCGGCTGGAACGCTCGTGTCCGCCGCGCCATCGACGCCGCGACGCCGCAGGTCCAGCGCATCGCGACCGCCCAGACGCTCGCCACGCGCATCGAGGAAATATCGAGCCGACAATTCCTGCCGTTTGAGATGCTGGGACTGCTGAGCGAACATCGCCCACGCTCGATCCAGTTTCTTCGCGCGGCGACGAAGGGACTCCACACACTTGAGATCGAAGCCCAGACACCCTCCGCAACCGATGTCGGCGTCTACGAAGCAACATTGCGCGGTTTGGCCGGCGTCGGAGGGCTGGAGATCCGCGACCTGCGTTCGCGCGAAGGGCTTACCTCGTTCCAGCTCGCGGTGACTTTCAAGCCGGCGGCGGTGCCGGTTTCGGGAGGTGCCTGGTGAAAGCGCGTTTCCTCTCCCGCTCACTGCGCGAAAAGTTGCTCGTGCTGGGCTGTGCGGCCGCGTTCGGGGTGGTGTGGCTGATCGGAGCGAGCGGGAGATTGGTGCAACAAACCCGGGTGTGGCGCGGGCTGGCCGCCGCGCGATCCGAACAGGAGCAGTGGTTCGTCAATCGCAGCGCCATCGAAGCGCGGGCCGCGCGCGCCGCCCGGTCCCTCGAACCCGGCCGCACGCTCGACGCGACTCATCTCATCGGCGAGGTGTCGGCGCTGTCGGCGGCGAGCGGCCTCGCCCCGGGGATCGATTCGCCGCGCACCGAGCGCGCAGGCCCGTTTGCCTATCACAAGGTGCAGGTGAATTTCCGCCGGGCCGATCTCGGGGCGCTGGTGAATTTCTACGAGGCGCTCGGCCGGCGGGCGCCTTACCTGGCGCTCGAGCAGTGCGCGCTCACCGCCGACCGGGCGAACCCGGCGCAACTCAACGCTTACTTCACGATCTTCTCGGTCGAAGTCTCGCCGGGTGACGCCACGAACTGACGAAGCCGCCGCCGGCCGCGGCGACCGCGCGGCGCGCGTTCAATTCTCGTTGATCGTGATCACGCGCAACAGTTCGTCGAGCGTGGTGAGTCCGGCGCGCACCTGATCCCAGCCGGACTGCTGGAGCGTGCGGTTGCCGTGCGCGCGGGCGCTGCGCGCGAGGGTCTGGGTGGATTCGCGTTGGACGATGAGGTCGTGCATTTCCTTCGGCCGGAGAATTTCAAACAGTCCGATGCGCCCGCGGAAACCCGTGCTGCGGCAGCGTTGGCAGCCGACGGGCACGGCGAGCTCGCGCACGTCGGCCGCGACGGCGGGATCGAGCTCGAGCGCGGCGAGCGTGTCGCGCAACGCGGCGCCATCGACTGCGGTGCGGGCGGCGCAGTCGGCGCACAGCCGGCGCACGAGCCGCTGCGCGATGACGAGCTCGACGGCGGAGGCCACGAGAAACGGTTCGATGCCCATGTCGATCAGCCGCGTGACGGCGCCGGGCGCGTCGTTGGTGTGCAGCGTGGAGAAGACCAAGTGGCCGGTGAGCGAGGCGCGGATGGCGATGTCGGCGGTTTCGCGGTCGCGGATTTCGCCGACCATGATGACGTCGGGGTCCTGCCGGAGCACGTGGCGGAGTGCGCCGGCGAACGTGAGCCCGATGTCGGGGCGGACTTGCATCTGGTTCGCGCCGGGCACTTCGTATTCGATCGGGTCTTCGATCGTGATGATGCGCAGCTCGGGCGAATTGATCTTGCGCAGAAACGCGTTCAACGAAGTCGATTTGCCGGAGCCGGTCGGGCCGGTGACGAGGACGAGGCCGTGGGGCGAGTCGAGCACGCGGCCGATCTGCGTCTGCTCGGCGGGCGACATGCCGAGGCGGTCCATCGTGTAGGCTTCGCGCCGCTGGTTGAGGAGACGGAGGCTGACGCTCTCGGCGTAGATCGTGGGGATGGTGGAGACGCGGATGTCGAGCGAGGTGCCGCCCTGTTTGAAATTGATCCGGCCGTCCTGCGGCAGGCGTTTCTCCGAGATGTTGAGACGCGCCATGATTTTCAGCCGCGAGATGATCGCGTCCTGAAAGCGCAGGAGATTTTCGGGCACGGGCACGGGCACGAGCAGACCGTCGACGCGGTAACGGATGCGGAGTTGGTCTTCCTGCGGCTCGAAATGGATGTCGGTCGCCGCGTCGGTGATCGCCTGGGCAATGATGTCGGTGACGAAGTGCACGACCGCGGCGTCGGCATCGACCTCGGCCTCGGTCGCGGCGACGGCGGCGTCGGGAACCTCCTCGTCGTCGAGGCTGCCGGCGCCGACGCCGAAATTTTCGACGATGAGCTGGCGGATGCGGGCGGGCTCGGCCAGATGCCAGCGCACGCGGCGCGGAGTGAACGTGGCGATCCAGCGGTTCATGTGCGTCTCGGGCGGCCAGCAGGTGGCGACGTGGAGTTCGCCCGCCTCGGTGTCATCGGGCAGGGCGAGCGGCAGCACTTGGAAATCGTGCACAAGCCGCGCGGGGAGCAGCGGCAAGGCGGTGCGGGCGACGACGGGCGCGGCGGCGACCTCGAGATCGGCGGCGCTGGCCAGCACGACGAGCGCGGCGGTCTCGTCGAGGGCGAGCGCTTCGGCGAGGAGCGCGAGGCGTTGCGCGCGCGGCGCTTCGCCGAGTTGCTGGCGCTGGGCTTCGCTCAGACGCGCGGCGAGTTCGGCGGGCAGCACATCTTGCAGGGGTGCGACCATGGCGGAGAATACGGTTCAGTCGCGGGGCTTCCGGCCGGGCGGGCGATAGTGCGGGTCGAGGGCGGAGCGGATCTCGTCGCGTTGCGGGCCCGCGTCGATGCGTCGCATGGCCTCGGCGTTGTCGGCCGAGGTGTTGGCGAGCACGACGGGCCGGAGGAAGAACACGAGTTCGGTGCGGACGTTCTCGCGTTTGCGCGTGCCGAAGAGGTCGCCGATGATCGGCAACGGGCCGAGGCGGTTGGTGTTTTTCGTGCGCGAGTTGCGCTGCAGTCCGCCGAGCACGATGATCTCACCGCTTTTCACGCTGACAAAAGACTCGGTCTGCCGGCGGCCGATGATCGGCTGCTCGTTGCCGTCAAGCGTGATGTTGCCGGTGACGTCGTTGACCTCCTGTTTGATCTCGAGCTGCACCGAACCGTCGTCGCCGATCAGCGGGGTGACTTCGAGATCGATGCCGATATCCTTGGAGGTGACGGTGGAACGGTAGCCGGTGCCGAGCGCCCCGCCGGTCGTGGCGGAGTCGTTGAGGTAGCTGCTGATGACCGGACGCTGTTCGCCGACAAAGATCGTGGCCTTCTTGTTGTGGGTCGTGACGATGTTGGGCATCGAAAGAATGTTGGCGCTCGTTTTGCGCGGCGTCGTCGCGAGGCTGATGATGCCCGCGAGCGAGCCGGAGCCGGCGACCGAGGCGAAGCCGGTCGGTTTCCCGCTCGGATCGATCCCGCCCACAGTCGTGCCGGAACCGCTGCCGGCGATGCCGATGAGGCGGTTGGAAAATACCTGGAGACCGAGCGCGTCGATGCCGCTTGTCTGGCTGTCGCCCAGCGTGACCTCCGCGATGACGACTTCGATGCGGACCTGCGCGAGGAGCACGTCGATCTGGTTGACGAGGTCGCGGATCAGGCGGATGTCGTCGACGGTTCCGGAAACGACGATGGAGTTGCTGCGGACTTCCGGGAGGATGGTGAGGAGATTGCTGAATTCGCGCGAAGCGGGAGCGTCGAGCGACCGGCTCGCCGGCAACAGATTTCCCGGCACCGGGCCGGCGGGAAGATTGGCGTTGGTCGCGGCCGGGCTGGGCCGCGAAGAATCTTGGCCGGCGGCGTGGGCCGCGTTGTTTTGTCCTGACACCAACTGGCTCAGCAGGGTGGCGACGTCTTTGGCGGCGGCGTGCTTGAGGAAAATGACTTCGTTGCGCGTGTTGGGATCGGCCTTCACGTCGAAGCGCGCGATGAGCTGGTCGAACAACGCGGTCTGCCGCGGGTCTGAGATGAGGACGATCTGGTTGGTGCGGTCATCGGCCTGGTAGCTCGTGGTGGCGCCGAGCTGCATCTGGAGCGGACCGGAGAGAATGGCGCGGAGTTTGTTGACGACGTCGCTGGCTTTGGCCGACCGCAGCGGATAAAACTTCGGCGCGTTGTTGGTGAGGATCGGCTGGTCGAGGCGCGCCAGCAGCGTCTCGATGCGCTGGAGGTTGCTGATCGAGTCGGTGATGAGCGCGGAGTTGGATTTTTCGAAGAGCACCGGGGCGGCGCCGAGGTTGGGGTTGAGGATGCCGGCGATCTGGGGCAGAAATTCCGAGACGCGCAGAAACTGGAGGTGGAAAAGTTTGCTCGCGACGCGGCCGCTCGGCGGCAGCCCGTTCAGCGGGCCGTCGATAAACTCCGGCGCTTCGGCCCGCGCGAGATTGAGCGAAGTGATCTTGAGAAAACGGCTGCCGAGCGGCGACACGGCGACGCCGTTCATGTTCAGCAGCGTTTCGAGCGCGAGGACGGCTTCGTCCTTTTTCACCGCGTGGTCGAGCGTGAGCGTGTAGGTATTGGCCGGGAGCGCCTGCGGCCGGAGAATGGTTTTGCCCGTCCAGCGTTCGAGCAGCTCGAGCACCTGGTCGACGCTGTCGTCGCGCAGTTTGATCAGACCGACGGAGTCGTCGTTGACGGGCAGGGCGGCCGGCTGCGCGCCCGTCTGAGCGTGCATCCGAAGGACAAGGAGGAGCGTCCAGACCAAGCCGGCCGCGAGACACCGGGCGCGTCCGGAAAGCCTGCGTTGGTGGCGGTCCGTTTCCATAGCGCCGAAGCTTAATCCAAGGCGCGTTCGCCGACATGGGGTGTCCACCGTAAACTCGCCTCCAAATCCACCTGTGCGCCGGGCGGGCGCTGGCGCAACGGACTCGTCAAGGCGCAGTTTTAGGCACCCATTCGTAGACGTGCAAACGGGGATCGCCCTCGGCGAAAGCGACTGCGGCGGCGTAACCGACTGCCGGTTGAAGCAGGATCACGTGCCACGCCTGCTCGGCGAAAGGCTGCCCGCTGCCGGCCCAGGGCCGGCGACTGTCCGAGGACGCGGGCAGGGTGTCGTCGAGGTGGGTGCCGCGGGCTTTGACCCGCGCCTCGTGCTGCGTCCAGAGTTGGTAGAATGTTTCGCAGCGTCGGCCGGGTTCGATCTGCTGCAGCAATTCCGCTTCGGCCGGGACGAAGTAGCGCGCGGCGATCGTGTCGATGTTTTCGATCGGGCGGATTTCCTCGAGGTCGACGCCGACCGGACGCCGCCACGCGAGCGCGAACAAGGCCAGCGCGCCCGAATGGGAAAGGTTGAACTGCAGGTCGCGGCCGGCGCCGGGTTCGCGCAGTTCCGGTTTGCCGTTCGGGCCGTAAGCGAACCGCAGGTCGACGGGCCGGACGCCGAGGTAGCAGGCGAGGATCTCGCGCAGCAGACTCCGCGCGACGGCGTAGCGGCGGCGGTTGACGGGAAAATGCAGCCGCTGCGCGCGCGTGCGTTCGTCGTCCGACAGCGAGCCGAGGAGATCGGCCAGTTCGCCGCCGACGCGGTCGAGCGCCGCGCACCACCCGTGCGCTTCGCCGACGGACAGCCGGGGCGGAACGGGGCACGGCGGCCACAGGATTTCCGGAGCGGTCGGCATGGACGGGAAACCCGCTAGCGGCCGGGTGCCACCGCCAGCGCGGACCGGACGGGCCCGGTTTCCTGGGCCGGAGCGGCGACGAGCTGGCCGTAGTCGAGCTTGAGGACGCGGTCGGCGAGATGGAAATAGCGGTCGTCGTGCGTGATCACGAGGACGGTCTTGCCGCGGTTGCGCAGTTCGGGTAGGAGCTGCCGGTAGAAAATGTCTTTGAACAACGGGTCCTGGTCGGCGGCCCATTCGTCGAAGACGTAGCACGGCCGGTCTTCGAGATAGGCGGTGAGCAGCGCGAGGCGCTTGCGCTGGCCCTGCGAGAGCGCGGTGGTGGAGAGACGGCCGTCGACGACATTCACTTTGTGGCGCAGGTGCAATTGCGCGAGATAGCCGGCCGCGTGCGCGTCGAGATCGGGCGTCGGCAGGCCGAGCAGGCTGTCGAAGAGGAAGAAATCGGCGAACACGGCGGAGAAGAGCTGGCGGTAGTCGTCGCGGTTGGCGTCGTCGACCGGACGGCCGTCGAGCCGGATTTCGCCGGTTTCGGGCGGGTAGAGTCCGGTGACGATTTTCGCGAGCGTCGACTTGCCGCCGCCGTTGCCGCCGACAAGGAACACCAGTTCGCCGGCGTGCAGGGTGAGGTTGAGCGGGCCGAGCACGAAATGGTCGTCGCACTGCTCGCGATGATACGCGTGCGTGACGCCGGCGAGTTCGAGCCGGACAAACGAGGGCGCGGCGGAGTGCGCCGGGGCGGATTCGCGATCGCGGCCGCGGGCGCCGAGCGACATGCCGAGCGCTTCGACTTTGCGCAGCGCGAGATCCGCGCGGGAGAAAACCGAAAGACTGCTCATCACGCCGGCGAGCGGGCCCATGAGATAGAGCGTCGTCAGCACGTAGCCGGTCATGGTCTTGGTGTTCACCTGCTCGTAGACCGGGAGGAGAAACAGGATCAGGCCGATCAGGCAGTAGAAGAGGAGATGCGCCCAGTTATGCGCGAAGATGAAGCGCGTCTCGGCGGCGACGGTGTGGCGCTGGAATTCGCCGGTCGTGGCGTCGAGCCCCTGGTGCAGGAACGCGCTGCGGCGGTCGCGGTGGAGTTTCAGTTCCTTGACGCCGTCGGTGAGCGCCCGGAAGAGCGCGAAGAGTTTGTCCTCGGCTTCGCGGGCGAGGTGCAGCGACCGGAATCCGCTCGTGATGAAAAGCCGGTAGAAGCACGCGCCGAAAAGGATGAACAGGCCCATCACGAGGAGCAGATGCCACGACAGCCACCCGAGATAGATCGAGCCGCCGAGGAGAATCGCGGTGTTCACCGAGAGGGTGGGGAAGCCGAAGAGCGCGGCGGTGAGCGAGGTGACGTCTTCGGTCAACGCGGCCATGAGCCGCGGGGCGCCGAGTTCCTCGAGCTGGCGGAGCGGCACCGCGAGGATTTTGCGGACGAGTTCGCCGCGGAGGTCGGACACCGCCTGCTGCGAAAAGCGGATCAGCCAGACCTGGGAGAAATAGCCGGTGACGATCTTGCCGGCGACGAGCGCGACGAAGCCGAGCAGCAACGGGCGGGTGAGCGAGGCGGGTTCGTTGACGATGGTGTTGATGAGGGCGATCAAGCCGGCGTTGCAAACGCCGCTGAACAGGGCGGTGAGGGCGGTGACGGCGACCATGCCGCGGCATTTCAGGAGGAGAAACCGGATGAGGTTCATGGGGAAAAATAGTCCGCAGCGGGAGAAGTTGCGCCGGCTTGCGCCGCGTCGAGACACCGGCGCAGCCGCGCGCTGAGCACGCGGACGTGCGGCTCCATGAAAATGTTTTCGTGCGCGCCGGGGACGTTGACGACGTCGACGCCGCCGGCGGCGAGCGCGCCCCAGCCGAACTGCGGGTCGAACGAGCAGAGGAACGGCTGGCCGCGCGTGCGGAAGAGCGTCACGCGGCCGGCGTAGCGGCCTGACTGGTGCGTCCACAGCGCGCGCAGGTGGGTTTTCCAGAGCTGCACTTCGATTTCGGGGAAGAGCGCGACGTCGATGACTTCGTCGAGATCGAAATCCTCCGCACTCGGCGGCCGGCTCCGGTGCGCGAGCGAACGGGTGAGCCGCCGCCACAGGGTGCGGAATTTGCGGCGCACGAACCGGCGGCGTTCAACCGGAGTCTGGTGGAGAAAATCCTGCAGCCAATAGACCGTGTTGACGGTAAACCGGAACAGAAAGACCGGCCGCCACCACGGGATCCGCCGGTAGCTCTCGTCGACCGGCGCGCTGTCGAGCAGCGCCAGCAGCGCCACCAGTTCGCCCGCGTCGGCGAGTTGGCGCGCCATCTCGTAGGCGACGTTGCCGCCGAAACAGTAGCCGCCGAGCAGGTAGGGTCCGTGCGGCTGCACCGTCCGGATTTCGCGCACGTAGCTCGCGGCCATTTCGTCGAGGCGGGCGAACTCCGCGCCTCCGCGCATCGCGCGCGACTCGAGCGCGTAGATCGGCTGGTCGGGACCGAGATGCGGCACGAGGTTGGTGTAAGTCCACAGATTGCCGCCGCCGGCGCCGTGCACGAAAAAGACCGGCGGCCGCGCGCCCTTCTGTTGCAGTGCCACGAGCGACGAGCAGTCGGCGGCGGCGGACTCGCTTTGGGCGATGAGGCGGGCGAGCTGGGCGACCGTCGGCGCCTGGAAGAGCGAAGCGAGAGGAAGTTTCCGCCCGAACTCCGCCTCGATGTGCGCGAAGAGCCGCCCGCCCGCCAGCGAGTGGCCGCCGAGTTCGAAAAAATTGTCGTGCACGCTCACGCGATGGACGCCGAGCACGCGCGCCCAAAGCGCGGCGAGGCGCGTCTCGGTGGGATTGCGCGGCGCGCAGAACTCGGGGCCGGCGCCCGCTCCGGTGTCGCCCGGCACCGGCAGGGCCGCGCGGTCGATTTTGCCGTTGGCCGTGAGCGGGAGCCGTTCGAGCCGGACGACAGCGGCGGGCACCATGTGGTCCGGGAGAAATTCCTGCAGGTGCATCCGCAAGGCCGCCGGGTCCGGCGCCGGCGTCCGGCACACGGCGTAGGCAATAAGTTTTTTATCGCCGGTGCCGGCCGGATGCGCGACGACGACCGCCTGCGCGACGGCGGGATGGCGCGCGAGCACGGTTTCGATTTCCTCCAACTCGACGCGGAAGCCGCGGATTTTGACCTGCTGGTCGATCCGCCCGAGAAATTCGATCGAGCCGTCGGCCCGCCAACGCGCGCGGTCGCCCGTGCGGTAGAGGCGCGCCCGGGGTTGCGCGCTGAACGGGTGCGGCACGAATTTTTCGCGCGTCAATTCCGGCTGGCGCAGATAACCGTCGGCCAGTCCGTCCCCGCCGGCGTAGAGTTCGCCCGGCACACCGGCGGGCACCGGTTGCAGCGCGGCGTCGAGAATGAAGACCTCGGTGTTGGCAACGGGGCGCCCGATCGGCACTGCGCTGCGCTCGGCGGGCGCGGCGTGGAAGCGGTGGCAGCAGGTGAACGTCGTGTTTTCCGTCGGACCGTAGCCGTTGATCAGCGTCGTGCCGGGGAGTTGTTCCAGGACGCGCCTGATATGGTCGGCCGAGAGCACGTCGCCGCCGGCCAAGAGCTGGCGCACGCCGCGCAAATCTTCCAACTGGTGGTCGACCATGTGGTGGAAAAGTCCGGCGGTGAGCCAGAGCGTGGTGACTTGGTGCTCGCGGATGAAGCGTCCGAACTCGGCCAGCGACGGCATCCCCGGCGGGTGGATGACGAGGCGCGCGCCGTTGAGCAGCGCGCCCCATATCTCCAGCGTCGACGCGTCGAACGACACCGGCGCGAATTGCAGGAATGTCTCGTCCGGGCCGAAGTGCGCGTAGTCGGTGTCGATGACCAGGCGCACGACGCCGCGGTGGCTGACGCAGACGCCTTTGGGTTGGCCGGTCGTGCCCGACGTGTAGCACACATAGGCCAGCGACTCGGCGGTGGCCGCGGGCGGCGGCGCGGCGGCGTCCTCGGCCGCGAGTTCGGCCGCGAGTTTGTCCAACCACACGAGCGGCGGCGCGGCGACGGCCGGCGGCGATTCGAGAGCGAGGCTGAGCGCGGGGCGGAAATTCTCTTCGGACACGACGGCGGCGACCTGCGAGTCCCGCAGCATGAACGCCAGACGGGCCGGCGGAAAGGTCGGGTCGAACGCTACGTAAGCCGCGCCCGCTTTGAGAATGCCGAGCAATGCGGCGATGAGATCGGGCGAACGCTCCAGACAGACGCCGACCAACGCTCCGGGTTTGACTCCGAGCCGCTGGAGGTGACGGGCGATCCGGTTGGCGCGGGCGTCGAGTTGCCGGTAGCTGAGCTGTCCGTCCCGGTGGACCAGCGCGACGGCGTCGGGAATCGCGGCGGCTTTTTCGGCAAAGAGCCCGGGAATCGTCGCGTCGCGCGGGTAGTCCGTTCGCTCGCCGCGCCACAGGCCGACGATCTGGTGGCGTTCGCTCGCGGTCAGCAGCGGCAGGAGGGAAATCTTTTGCTGCGGTTCCGCGGCTGCGCCGGTGAGCAGCGTGCGGAAATGCCCGAGCATTCGGACGACGGTGTCGTGCGCGAAAAGATCCGTGCTGTATTCGGCCGTCGCGTGCAGGCCCGCCGCCGACTCGGTCAGGGAAAGCGTGAGGTCGAATTTCGCCGTGCCGTTGTCGAATTCGAGCGGCTGGATTTCGAGTCCGGCCAGAGCGGGCAAGGCGGCGGCGGCGCTTTGCAGGACAAACATCACCTGGAAGAGCGGATTGCGACCCGGGCGGCGGTCGGGGTGCAGTTCCTCGACGAGTTTTCCGAACGGCAGTTCCTGGTGCGCAAAGGCGCCGAGCGTCGTCTCGCGGGTCCGGGCGAGCAGATCGGCAAACGTCGGATCGCCGGCGAGGTCGGCGCGGAAAACCACGGTGTTGACGAAAAAGCCCACGAGTTTTTCCAGATCGAGCTGCGGCCGGCCGGCGACACACGAGCCGAGGGCAAAGTCCGGTTGCCCCGAGTAGCGGAAGAGCAGCGTTTGAAACGCGGCGAGCAGGGTCATGAACGGCGTGACGCCCGCGCGCTGGCTCAGCGCCTTCGCTGCCTGGACCACGGTGGCCGGGAGCAGGATCGTGTGCGTCGCGCCGTGTGTGCTCGGCGCCGGCACGCGCGGCCAGTCGGCGGGCAGTTCCAAAGCGGGAACGCCGGCGAGTTGCGCGCGCCAATACGCGAGCGATTTCTCGGTGTCGGCGGAGCGCCCGCCGGCCCGTTCCCACACGGCGTAGTCCGCGAACTGCACGGGCAGCGGCGCCGGCGCGGCCGCGTCGCCGGCGGCGTGGGCGGCGTAGCGTTCGGCCAACTCGCGGAAAACGATGCCGAGCGACCAGCCGTCGGAAACGATATGGTGCATCGTCAGGAGCAGCGCGTGCTCGGTCGGCCCGAGGCGCACGAGCAGCACGCGCAGCAGCCGGTCGTCGGTCAGCGCGAACGGCCGCGCGGCTTCGCGGCGGAGCAGCCGCAACAGTTCGCCGGGGCGCGCCGCTTCGGAAATTCCGGACAGATCGGCGGTGGCGGGCGCGACCGGGCCGGCGGGCAGCACGGTCTGCACCGGCTCGCCCTCGTCAACCGCGAAGGTGGTGCGGAAGACTTCGTGCCGCTGCACGAGGTCGTTGAGGCTGCGCTCCAGCGCGGGCGAGTCGAGCGGCCCGCGCAGCCGCGCAGCCTGGTAGACATTGTAGATGGCTTGGCCGGGATTGAGGCGGTCGAGAAACCACAGCCGCTCTTGGGCAAAAGAGAGCGGGATGCGCGCGCCCGGCGGCCGCGGCGGGATGGCGGCCCGCCCCAAATCGGCGGACCGCGCGGTCTGGCGCGCGCTTTGCAAGCGGCGTTCGAGCAGCGCCTGCTGGGAGCTGCTGAGATTCTGCCGGCGGAGAGTGGCTTGTTCGTTGGTCATGCGTTCAGTCGGTGGCGTGGGCGGAGACGATTTCGGAAATTCGCCCGTCGGTTTCCGGAGCCTGGGCGGCAATCTCGGCGATCAGGGCTTGTTCGACCGCAGCGGCCAACTGGGCGATGGTCGGCGACTCGAAAGCGCGGCGGAGCGGCAGGTTGGTCTGAAACGCCTGGCGCACGCGCGCGAGAACCTGCGCGACCAGCAGCGAGTGTCCGCCGAGGTCGAAAAAATTGTCGTGCACGCCGACGCGGTCGCGGCCGAGCACGGCGCACCAGATTTCGGCGAGCACTTCTTCGGTGGTGGTGCGCGGCGCGACGAACGTTTCCGCCGGCGCGGCCCGGTCGTGATCGGGTGCGGGCAACGCGCGGCGGTCGAGTTTTCCATTCGGGGTGCGCGGGAGCCGGTCGAGCTGCACGAAGGCCGCGGGCAACATGTGGTCGGGCAGCGTCCGGGCGAGCGCCTGCCGCAACGCCGTCCGGTCGGGCGCCGCGGTGCCCGCGGTGAAATAGGCCACCAGACCGCGGTTGCCCGGCTGGTCCTCGCGCACGACGACGGCGCTGTCGCGCACGCCCGGTTGCTGCGCGAGCTGCGCGGCGATTTCGTCGAGCTCGATGCGGTAGCCGCGGATCTTCACCTGGTGGTCGAGCCGGCCGAGATATTCGAGCGAGCCGTCGGGCAAATGCCGCGCCAAATCGCCGGTGCGGTAGAAGCGCGCCGGCTCGCCGCCCGCGACGGCGAGCGTCACGAATTTTTCCGCGGTCAACTCCGGCCGGTGCAGGTAGCCGCGGGCGACTCCGGCGCCGCCGATCCAAATTTCCCCTGGCAGACCCGGCGGAACAAGTTCGCGGTGGCGGTCGAGCAGGACGATTTGGGTGTTGGCGATCGGACGGCCGATCGTCACGGGGCCGTCGGGCCGGCGGAGCGCGACGGTCGAGTAGGTCGTGGTCTCGGTCGGTCCGTAGAGATCGTAGACTTTCTGCACCGACGGCAACGCGGCGAGCTGGCGCACGAGCGCGGCGGAAAGCGGTTCGCCGGCGAGATTGACCGTGCGCACGGAGACGGGAATCGCTTCGGTGCGCACCAACTCGGTGACGGCCGAGGGCACGGAGTTGATCAGCGTGACTTCGTCGCGCGCGGGCAGCGCGGAAAGTTGCAGCGCGTTGTCGGCGAGGATCACGGCCCCGCCGCGGGTCAGCGGGACAAAAATCTCGAAGACCGACAGATCGAAGCACAGCGACGTGGCCGCGAGCACGCCGCGCAATTCCTCGGCCGTAAACACATCGTGCGCCCAGTGCGCGAACGCCACGGTGTTCCGGTGTTCGATCGCGACGCCTTTGGGCCGGCCGGTGGAACCTGACGTGTAGATCACATAGGCGAGGTCGCCGGGCGTGACGCTGTCGGCGGGCTCGTCGGTTTTTTCCCCGGCCAGTTGCTCCGTCCAATGTTCGTTAAGCCGCAGCACGGCGGCGGCGGGCAGCGCCGGCGGCAACGGAAACTCCGGCGCGTGGTCGGCGACCAGCGCCGCGGCGCCCGAATCTTCCAGCATGAACGCCAGGCGCTCGGCCTGATACGCGGGATCGAGCGGCACGTAGGCCCCGCCGGCTTTGAGAATGCCGAGCACGCCGGCGATCATCGCGGGCGTGCGCGCCGTGCAGAGGCCGACGAGGCTGCCCGCGTTCACGCCGAGCTTCCGCAGGCGGTGCGCAATCTGGTTGGCGCGGCGGCTCAGATCGCGGTAAGTCCAGCGTGTCGCGCCGTGGACGAGCGCCACCGCCGCAGGGGAACGGCGAGCCTGCTGCGTGAACATCGCGTGCAGGCAGACGCCGGCCGGGTAGTCGGCTGCCGTGCGGTTCCAGTCCACGGTCAGTTGCCGGAGTTCGTCCGGCGTCAGCAGCGGCAGCCGGTGCACGGTTTGCGCGGGCTGTTCGGCGGCGGCGCGCAAGAGCATTTCGTAGCGCTCGAGCATCCGCCCGACCGTGGCGCGGTCGAACAGCTCGGTGCTGTAGTGGCAGTCGACGGTCAAGGATCCGTCGGCGTCGGTGACGTTGAAGTTGAGGTCGAAGTTGACGAACCGTTTCGGGCCGCCCGCGAGCTGCACCTTCGTCTCGCCGTAGTGCAGGGCGCCGTGCTGCCGGCCGAGATTGAAAGTCACGTTGGTCAGCGGCACGCGGTTCGGGTCGCGCGGCAGATTCAGGCGGCGCAGCAGGGCACCGAACGGATGCTGCCAGTGTTCGAACGCGTCGAGCACGCGGCGGCGGGTGGCGTCGAGAAAATCCGCCGCGGTTTCGTTTTCGCCGAGCCGGCTGCGGATCGGCAGCAAGTTGACGCAATGCCCCGCGAGGTTCTGGCAGCCGCCGAGAATCTGCGCGGCGGCCGGCACGCCGACGACGACATCGTCCTGCCCGCTGAGCCGGTGGAGCAGCGTCGTGAACGCGGCCAGGAGGACGGTGAAGATCGTGCAGCCGTGGGCGGCGCTGTGGCGGCGGACGAGGTCGGCGAGATCGGCGGGCAGCGGCCGCGAACAATGCGCCCCGGCGTAACTGCGCCGGGCCGGGCGCGGCCGGTCGGACGGCAGGTCGAGCACCGGCACTTCGCCGGCGAACTGTGCGAGCCAAAATGTTTCCGCCGCGGCGTAGGCCGGAGTATTTCTTCGTTCGGTTTCGTGCAGGGCAAAGACGCCGAAGAGCGCCGGCGCCGGCAGTTGGGCGGTGTGGCCTCGGCGCAATGCGGTGTAGAGCTGCCCGAGTTCGTAGGCGAGCAGGCGCAGCGACCAGCCGTCGCAGACGATGTGGTGCGCGACCAGCACGAGCGCATGGCGTTCGCCGCCGAGCCGCGCGAGCCGCAGCCGCCAGAGCGGACCCCGGACCAGATCGAACGGCTCCTCGACGGCGCGGTCGACGAAGCGCGCGAGCGCCGGATTCTCGCCGCCGTTTTCCGTCGGCGCGCCGAGAGCCGTGACGGGCAGCTCGAACCACGCGGCCGCGGCGATGCGCTGCCGGTCGCCCGCGGGGCTGAACGTCGTGCGCAAGGAGTCGTGCCGGTCGACGAGCTGTTGCACGGCAAAATGGAGCGACTGAAGATCGATCAGGCCGTGCAGGTGCACAATGCAGGACTCGTTGTAGGCCGCGGAGACGGCTTCGTCCATCTGCGCGGCAAACCAGATCTCGGTCTGCGCTTCGGTCAGCGGCACCGCGCCGTCGGGCGCGATCGCGGCCGGCGGCAAAGGCGCCGGCTCGGCGGAGGGCAGGGGCGGCGGCGTCGCGGCGACCCGGCCGAGATGGTCGGCAAGTTTTCCGAGCGTCGAACATTCTTCCTGCAATTGGCGCATCGAAATCTCCGCGCCGAACTGTTCCTTCAGCGCGAGACTCGCCTGCGTCAGAAAAAGCGAATCGAACCCGAGTTCGCTGAAACTCGCCTGCGCCCCGGTGTCCTTCAGGTCGGTGCCCGACAAGTCCGCGAACAGACGGCGGAGCCGGTCGAGCCATGCGCTGTCGTTTCGCACCGGAACCGGATCGGGCAAAGTCGCCACCGTCGCGGCCTCGAACGGGTGGCGCGACAACTCTCCGTTGCGCGCCGGCGCGAACGCGGGCGACAGCGCGGGCGGTTCGATCCAGCAGCGTTTGCGCTCGAAGGGATAGGTGGGCAGCGCGACGCGGTGGCGTTGCGCGGGAGCGTGCAGCGCGGCCCAGTCGACCGCGACGCCGGCGAGCCAGAGTTTGCCCAACGCGGTGAGCCACGCCGCGGAGTCGTCGGGGGTTTCTCCCGGCCGGCCCAACGAGCACACGACCGGATGCGCGGCGCCGACGGACGGATGTTGGCGCGCGAGCGGCCCGAGCGTCTGTCCCGGCCCGACCTCGAGGAGGACTGAGCGCGAATCCTGGAGCAACGCCGCGACGCCGCCGGCAAACCGCACCGGCTGCCGCAAGTGCGACGCCCAATACGCCGGATCGGTCGCCTGCTCCGGTTTGAGCCAGTCGCCGGTGATGTTTGAGACCAGACTGATCGCAGGCGGGTGAAGTTTCACGCGGCGAACTTCGGCGAGAAACGCAGCCACCGCCGGTTCCATCATTTCGGAATGGAAAGCGTGCGAGGTCGCGAGCCGGCGCGAGACCGTGCCGGCGGCGGAAAGTTTTTCTTCGAGCGCGACGATGTCCGGCACCGGCCCCGAGATGACGCAGAGCGTCGGAGCGTTCACCGCGGCGAGCGACAGGCGCGGAGCGAGCAGCGCGGCGACTTCCGCTTCGGTCACGCGCACGGCGACCATCGCGCCAGGCGGCTGCTGTTGCACGAGGCGGGCCCGCGCCGCGACGAGCGTGAGCGCATCGGGCAAAGTGAAAACGCCGGCGAGACACGCGGCGACGTATTCGCCGAGACTGTGTCCGAGCAGCGCACGCGCCCGGATGCCGCGGCTCATCCACAATTGCGCGAGCGCATACTCCGTCACGAACAGCGCCGGCTGCGTGAGGGCCGTTTGGCCGAGTAGCCGCGCGGCTTCGTCCCGCCGGGTAGCGTCGGGATAAAGGATGTCGCGCAAATCCAATCCGAGCGGGTCACGCAGAATCTCGCAGCAACGGTCGACCGTTTCGCGGAACACCGGCTCGGATTCATAGAGCCCGCGGCCCATGCCGACGTGCTGTGCGCCTTGGCCGGGAAACAAAAACGCGACGGGCGCGTCGGTCTCGGCGGACTCGGTTTCGAAAATGCGTTTGGAGTCGCCGCTCCGGAGCAGCGCGACGGCGTCGGTTGTTTCGCGGCAGAGACACACCCGGCGGTGCGGAAAAAGTTTCCGGCCGGTCTGCAACGTCCACGCCACGTCGGCGAGCGCGGGTGCCGGCTGTGCCGCCAGACAGTCGGCGAGATTTGCGGTCATCGCGTCGAGAGCGGTGCGGGACTTGGCCGACCAGACGAGCAGTTGCGGCGAGCCGGTCGGCTCGGCCGGGGGCGCGGCGGGTGCTTCCTCGAGCACGACGTGCGCGTTGGTGCCGCCGATGCCGAAGGAGCTGACGCCGGCGCGGCGCGGAGTGGCGGCGGCGGGCCAGTCGCGCAAGCGAGCATTCGGCACGAACGGACTGGCGGCGAAATCGATTTTGGAATTCGGCTCGCGGAAATGGAGCAGCGGCGGCAATTGCCGGTGCTGGAGCGCGAGCACGGTTTTGATCAGGCCCGCAACGCCCGCGGCGGTGTCGAGGTGCCCGATGTTGGCTTTGGTCGCGCCGAGCGCGCAGTAGCCGGTGGCACGGGTGCCGAACGCTTTGGTCAGTCCGGCAATCTCGATCGGGTCGCCGAGCGGCGTGCCCGTGCCGTGGGTCTCGACATACGAAACGGTTTCCGGCGCGACGCCGGCCTGGGCGAGCGCGAGCGCGATCACCTCGGCCTGGCCGGCGATGCTCGGCGCAGTGTAGCCGATTTTCAGCGCGCCGTCGTTGTTGACGGCACTGCCGCGGATGACGGCGCAGATCGGATCGCCGTCGGCGAGCGCCTCTGACAACCGCTTCAGCACGACGAGGCCCGCGCCGTCGCCGGGCACGGTGCCCGCCGCCGCCTGGTCGAACGGCCGGCAGTGGCCGTCGGGCGAAACGATGCCGCCCTCCTGGTGCAGCAGCGCGCGTTTTTGCGGAAACGAAACCGACACCCCGCCGGCGAGCGCGAGGTCGCACTGGTAACCGAGCAGGTGCTGGCACCCGAGGCAGACGGTGACCAGCGACGTGGAGCACGCGGTCTGCACGTTGAGGCTCGGGCCGCGGAGATTGAGTTTGTAGGAAATGCGCGTCGTCAGGAAATCCTTGTCGCTGGCGAGCAGCGTCTGGAATCCGCCGGCGCGGCGCAGCGCGGCGCCCTCGGGCAGAATGTTGGCGAGCAGATAGGTGTTGAGACTCGCGCCGGCGAAAACTCCGATCGCGCCCGGGAACTTGTCGGGATTGACGCCCGCGTGTTCGAGGGCCTCCCATGCGCACTCGAGCAGGAGACGGTGCTGCGGGTCCATCAGCTCGGCTTCGCGCGGATTGATGCCGAAAAAGGCGGCGTCGAACCACTCCGGCTGCGCGAGCAGCGCGCGCGCTTTCACCAGATGCGGATCGTGCGCCGGCACGGGTCCGTCGAGTGGCGACGGCTGCAATTCGTCCGCGGAGAAGAACGTGACCGACTCGACGCCGTCGCGGAGGTTGCGCCAGAATTCGGCGAGATCGCGCGCGCCGGGGAAACGGCCGGCCAGCCCGATGATCGCGATGTCTTCGCGGGTTGACGCTTCCGGGCTCATGGAGGGACGGCGGCGACGGGGGCGGGTTTGCGGGGGCGGACCGAGCGCTGGCGCTGGGCGCGCGCGGACGCCTGCGCGTGAAGCGGATCGGGCGCGGACGGTTCGCCGAGGCAGCGCGCGAGCGAACGGATGGTCGGATACTGGAAGAGCGCGAGCAGCGGCAGCGTGCGGCCGAGCTTCTCCTGCAGCAGCGTCTGCACCTGGGCGACGCGCAGCGAGTGGCCGCCGAGGTCGAAAAAGTTGTCGTCGGCGCCGGGGTGCTTCACGTGGAGGACGCGGCTCCAGATCTCGGCGATGGCCTGCTCGGTGCCAGCGTGCGGGGCCGAGTAAGCAGTCGCCAACCCCGGCCGGGCCGAGCCGGGCTCGGGCAGAGCAGCGCGGTCGATTTTGCCGTTGGGCGTGAGCGGCAGGCGGTCGAGCATGACGTAGGTGGCCGGCACCATGTAGTCCGGCAGATGGCCGCCGAGGAACCGGCGCGGGTTTTCGACGACGGGCGCGGGCGTCGCCGCGAGGTAGGCGATGAGCTGCTGGTCGCCGGCGTCGTCGGGCCGCGCCACGACCACGCAGTCGCGGACGCCGGGGAAGCGCAGTAGCACGCCTTCGATTTCGCCGAGCTCGACGCGGTGCCCGCGGATCTTGACCTGATGGTCGAGGCGGCCGAGAAACTCCAGTTCGCCGTTTGCGCGGAAGCGCACGCGGTCGCCGGTGCGGTAGATCCGAGCGCCGGGTTCGCCCACGAACGGATCGGGCAAGAACTTTTCCGCGGTCAGTTCCGGCCGCTGCCAGTAGCCGGCGGCCACGGATGCGCCGCCGATGCAAAGTTCGCCCGGCACGCCGATGGGCACGGGCTGCAGGTGCGCGTCGAGCACGTAGAGACGGGTGTTGGCGATGGGCCGGCCGAGCGGGATGGTCGCGCCGATCGTTTCCAAGCGATGGACGGTGGACCACACGGTCGTCTCGGTCGGGCCATACATGTTGCAGACGCGGCCCGGCAGCCCGTGGTGCAACTGTTCCGCGAGCGGCACCGGCAGCGGCTCGCCGCCAACGAGCAACCGGCGGAGCCGGCGCAACGCGGCGCGCGCGGCGGGCGTCGCGACGAGGGACTTCGCCAGCGACGGCGTGCATTGGAGGTGGGTGATCCCATGGTGGATGATCTGCTCCGCGACCGAGCGGGGCGGCACCGCGACGCGGGTCCGGCTGCGCTCATCGCATAGAAGTTTCAGACGATGGAGGTGCGGCAGGCCCGCCAGCACGGCGTCGGTGGCGACGCCAAAATCGATGAGACAGGCGATTTCGTCGACGCCGAGACTTTTCATCCGTTCGATCGTTTCCACGCAGGACTCCGGGCTTCCGAACAAGCCGTGGCTTTCAAAGTAGCGGTCGAACGCCGCGGCGATATGCGCCGCCAGCTCAGCGGCGGAGAAGGGCACGCCCGATCCGTCCGTCGGCTGGTCGGTCAGCGAACGAACGAGATCGGCCGACTGTCGGAGAAAGGCGCAGAGCGGCCCGCGCACGGTTTCGCGGACGGCGGCGTCGTCGGGCCCGACGAAAGTGTGCAGCATGAGCGTGACGGTGCCTTTTTCCGGATCGTGCCCGTGGGCGCGCCGCGCTTCGCGGTAGACGCGGATTTTTTCCGCGAGTTCGGCGAAGCTCTGCCCGAGCAGATGGGTCAGGACGTTCGCACCCAGTTCGCCGGCCTTGCGAAATGTTTCCGGCTGGCCGGACGCGGTGAGCCAAACCGGGAGCTCCGCCTGGCAGGGGCGCGGATGGATGGCGACTTCGATGTCGGCGTTGCTGCCGCTCGGCAAGCGCACCGACTCGCCGCGCCAGAGCCGGCGCACGACGGCGATATTGTTTTCCAAAACTTGGCGGCGGTGCGGGAAATTGTCCGGAGCCAGCGCGAAATCCCGGTCGTGCCAACCGCTCGCGAACGCCACGCCGGCGCGGCCGTGCGAGAGATTGTCGACGACCGCCCACTCCTCGGCGACGCGGAGCGGGTTGTGCAGCGGCAGCACGATGCTGCCCGCGCGCACGGCGACGCGCGAAGTGACCGCTGCCACGGCCGCGCCGGTAACGGCGGGATTGGGAAACAGGCCGCCGAACGCATGGAAGTGCCGCTCGGGCGTCCACACCGCCGAGAAGCCGTGCCGGTCGGCGAACTTGGCGCCCTCGAGCAGCAGCCGGTATTTGTCCGCCCCGTCGGCCGAAGATTCTGCGTCGCTCGCGAAGTAGAGCAGGCCGAAGTCGATTGTTTTTGCCAGCGCCGGGGCCCCGGCAATCGGGGCCGAGGCGGCGCCTTCGGCATGGATGACGACCTTGAAGCCCCGCGTGAGCGTCCAGAAGAGTTCGAGCACCGAGATGTCGAAGGAGATCGTGGTCACCGCGAGCCAGCAGCCGGGAGCGGAGCCGGCGGGAGTTTCGGTGCCGAGCGCGCGGTCCATGCCGGCGAAAAAATTCACGATGTTGCGGTGCGTGACGACCACGCCCTTTGGCTGGCCGGTCGAGCCGGAGGTGTAGATCACGTAGGCCGAATCGGCGGGACCGGACGCCGGCGCGGGCGACGCGGCGCCCGCATCGTTGGCATCAACCGGTTCGTCGAGGCAAACGGGGCGGACTTTCGCGCCGGCGAGGAGTCCGAGAAATTTTTTCTGCGTGAGCACGACGCCGGCACCCGAGTCGCGGACGATGTAGGCCAAGCGAGCGGCCGGGAAATTTGGATCGAGGGGGACGTAGGCGCCGCCGCTCCGCAGAATGCCGAGCAATCCGACCACCATGGCCGCGGAGCGTTCGACGCAGATGCCGACGAGCTGGCCGGGACCGATGCCGAGCGCGCGGAGGTGTTGCGCCAAGCGGGCGGCGCGCCGGTCGAGTTCGCGGTAGGAAAGCGTTTCATCGCCGCCGACCACGGCCGGCGCGTCGGGCATGCGGTCCGTCTGCGCGGCGATCAGGCCATGCACGGTCTGGTCCGACGGAAACTCCGCCGCGGTCTGGTTCCAGTCGACGAGAAGTTGCTGGCGCTCCGAACCCGTGAGCATGGGGAGTTTGGCAACAGGCTGTTCGGCGTCGATGGCGACGGCCTGCAGAACGGTTTCAAAGTGGAGCAGCAGCCGGCGAATCGTCGAGAGGTCGAACAGGTCGGAATCGTATTCGGCGCGGACCGCGAGGCCGAGGGCGCTGTCGACGAGGTAAAGCGTGAGGTCGATCTTCGCGGTGCCGGAATCGAGTTCGAGCTGCTCGAGGCGCAGGCCGTCCCAGGCGACGGATTCGAGCGCGGCCCGTTCGTAGGCGAACATGACCTGGAAGAGCGGAGCGCGGCTGAGCGTGCGCGCGGGCGACAGTTTCTCGACGAGTTTCTCGAACGGCACCTCGTCGTGCGCGAGCGCGTCGAGCACGGAGGCGCGGACGCGGGCGAGCAGTTCGCGGAACGTCGGGTTGCCGGTCAGGTCGGCGCGGAGGGCGAGCGGGTTGATGAAGAGGCCGACGAGAGCTTCGGTTTCCTTGCGGTGGCGGCCGGCGACGGGCGTGCCGACGAGGAAGTCGCTCTGGCCGGTGTGCCGGTGGAGCACGACCTGAAACGCGGCGAGCAACGTCATGAAAAGCGTGGCGCCTTGGCTCCGGCTAAAATTTTCGAGCGGAGCCCGGAGGTTGCCCGCGAGAGCCAGCGTCTCGACGCGGCCGTGGCAATGCTGCACGGCGGGACGCGGCCGGTCGGTGGGAAGTTCCAGGGCCGGGAGCTTGCCGGCGAGGCGATGTTTCCACCAGGCGAGTTGGGACGACAGCGCCTTGGAGCGTTCGCGTTGCCACCCGGCGTAGTCGCCGTATTGGACGGCCAGGTCGGGGAGGAGCGGGGCGCGGACGGCGCGGCGGGCGGTGCAGACCGCCGCGAGTTCGCGGAAGAGAACCGTGAGCGACCAACCGTCGAACACGAGGTGGTGCACGTTCAGCACGAAGATGTGCTCGGTGGCGGAGAGGCGGATCAGCCGGGTGCGGAAAAGCGGTGCGTGCCGGAGGTCGAAGGGTTGCCGGGCCTCTTCGCGGGCGAGCGCGCAAGCCTGGGCTTCGCGGGCGTCGTCCGGCCGGAGCCGCAGGTCGGTCACCGGAAGCGGCACGGTCAGTTGCGGCGCGACGATCTGCACCGGCTGGCCGTCGCGCAGAGCGAAGGAAGTGCGGAGAACCTCGTGGCGGGCGACGACGACGTTGATCGCGGCCTCGAGTTCCGCGGCTTCGATCCGGCCGGTGAGGCGCACCGCGACCGGGACGTTGTAGATCGCGCGGCCCGGCAGCAACTGGTCGAGAAACCACAGGCGTTGCTGGGCGGAGGAGGCCGGGAAAAAATAGTCGCCGTCGGCGGACCGAGCGGCTGCGGCAGTGGTGTTCGCAGAATCCATCGGTCAGTTTTTCGGAGCGGCGCGGACGGGTTTGGGCGTGCCGGCCGCGGCGGGCCGATACGGCCGCCGGCGCAAGCGCACGATGCCGCCCGCCGTGCGCCGCGCTTTGGGCCGGCCGGATTTTTGTTCGAGCGCGCGGGCGAGCGCGCCGACAGTCGGGTGTTCGAAAAGACTGCGGACCGACAGCGTGCTTTGAAATTCCGAGTTGAGGCGCGAGATGACCTGGGCGGCGCGCAGCGACTGGCCGCCGAGCGCGAAGAAATCATCCTGGGCGCCGATGCCGCCGCGGCCGAGGACCTCGCCCCAGATGCGCGAGATGATTTTCTCGGTCTCGCTCGCCGGGGCGGCGAAGGGCGGGGCGGAGTCGCGGCCGAGTTTGTCGGGCCGGGGCAAGCGGGCGCGGTCGACTTTGCCGTTGGCCGTCAGCGGCCACCGGGTCACGTGGACGAAGGCGGCCGGCACCATGTGGGAGGGCAGGCGCCCGCGCAGCAGTTGGGCGAGTTCGCGCGGCGCGGGCGGGTCTTGGTCGGCCTCGGTCTGGAAATAGGCGACGAGATGAATCTGGCCGGTGCCGTCGTCGTGCGCGGCGACCAGACATTCCTGCACGGCGCGGTGGGTTTGCAGGACGGATTCGATTTCGGCCGGCTCGATCCGGTGTCCGCGGATTTTGACCTGCTGGTCGAGGCGGCCGAGAAATTCCAACTGTCCGTCGGCGTGCCAGCGCACGAGATCGCCGGTGCGGTAGAGGCGCGCGCCGGGTTGGAAAGGATGCGGCACGAACTTTTCGCGGGTGAATTCGGGCTGATGGTGATAGCCGCGGGCGAGCCCGAGTCCGCCGAGATAGAGTTCGCCCGGCACGCCGACCGGCAGCGGCTGGCGGTGCGGATCGAGCACATACGCCTGCGTGTTGGCGATGGGGGCGCCGATCGGCGGCGCCGCCAGATGTTTGCTCGCGGTGGCCACCGGCAGCCGAGTGGCGACCACGGTGGTCTCCGTCGGCCCGTAGTGGTTGACCAGCATGCAGGGCAATTTTTCTCCGGGCCACCGGCGGAGACGGTCGCCGCCGGTGAGGATGGCGCGCAGGGCGGTGTCCGCCGGCCAGGCGACATCCATCGTCGCCTCCGCCAGCGGCGTCGGGAGGAAACAGAGGGTGATCTGCCGGTTCGCAAGCCACAGCGCCAACTGCGCGGGGTCGGCGCGGATCTCGTCCGGCGGAATGTGGACGCTCGCACCCGCGGTAAGATACGGCCAGATTTCCCAGCCCGAGGCGTCGAAGGCGGGGCTGGCGATCTGGGTCGCCCGATCGTGCGCGGTGATCTGATAGGTCCGCTGGTGCCACGCGATGAGATTGACGAGGCTGCGGTGCTGGATCGCCACGCCTTTGGGTGTCCCGGTCGAGCCGGAGGTGTAGATGACGTAGGCGAGATGATCGGGACTCGAGAGAGCCGTCGTCGCCACCACGGTCTCCGGCGGCGAGGAGAAGGCGAGGACGTCGTCGACGGAAACGATGCGGGAAGGACCGGCGGCAAAAACCCCGGCGAGCCGGCTCTGCGTGATCAGCACCGGCGCCTGCGCGTCTTTCAGCATGAGGGCCTGGCGCTCCGCCGGATATTCCGGATCCAGCGGCACGTAGGCCCCGCCGGTTTTCAGCACGGCGAGCAGGCTGACGACAAAGTCCACCGAGCGCGGCAGGCACACGCCGACGCAAACTTCCGGGCCGACACCGAGCAAAAGCAGCCGGCGGGCCAGAGTGTTGGCCTGCAAATTCAGGTCGCGGTAAGTCACATGCCGGCGCTGGTCGACGACGGCCACGGCATCGGGCGTGCGCGCCGCCTGTTTCTCGAACAAGTGGTGGACGCAGAGAATCTCGTCGCAGTCGGCCTCCGTCCGGTTCCATTCGAGCAGAATGCGATGGCGCTCGGCCGGCGTGAGCAGCGGGAGTGCGCTGATCGGCGCTTCCGGATGTTCGGTGAAGCCGTGCAGCAGCGTGACGAGGTGGCCGAGCATGCGGCCGACGGTCTCGTCGTCGAAGCGCAACGGATCGTAGAGGAGGCGGAGCGAGAGTTCGTCGCCGCCGACGGCGTCGAGCGCGAGCGGATAACTCGGCTGGCTGCGGATGCCGAAACGCCGGCGCCGCCAGACGCCGCCCTGGGCTCTCAGGGCCTGGTCCCAGCTCGGTTCCTGATAGTTGACGATGCTCTCGAACAGCGGCGTGCCGCGCGGGACATCGGTCCAGCCCTGCAGCTCGGTGAGCGGAGTGTTTTCGTAAGGCCGCAGCGCGGTCCAGAATTCGCGCAGCGCCTGCAGCCACACGACGGCGCTCTGCGTCGGCGGCAGCGCCACGCGGACGGGCACGGTGTTGATGAGCAGCCCGACGATGGATTCTGCATTCTCCACCGTCGTGTGCCGGCAGGCGCGCACGGCGCCAAAGACCACGTTGTCCTCGCCGCTGTAGCGGCCGAGAAGCAGGGCCCACGCGCCCTGGATGAGCGTGTTCAGCGTCAGGCCGTGCCGGTGCGCGAATTGTTTCATCGTCGCGTGGCGCGCCGCCGGGAGCGTGAGCTCGCGTCCGCGGTGCACGGAGAGTTCGGCGGGCGCCGCGGCGGAGACGCTCTTCGCGCCGGGCAACGGCGTCGGCGAACCGAATCCCCGCAGCACGCGGCGCCAGAAAATCTCGGCGTCGCCCCAGTCGAGCGTCTGCAACCAGTCGATGTAGTGGCGATAGTCGACCGGTGGCGCGACCGCGGGTTCGCCGCCGATCCGGAACGTGTCGCTCGCCGCGAAAACTTCCGCGAGCAGGATCGCCAACCCGCGCCCGTCGAGCAGCAGGTGGTGGAACGTGAACACGACGCGGTGTTCGTGGTCGCCGGTCTGCGCGACGGCGACCCGCCAGAGCGGCGCCTGGTCCGGGGCAAAGCCGCGGGCGCGGTCGGCGGCGAGCAGCTCCTCCCACTGGCGCTCGCGCTCGGCGGGGCGCGCCGCGCGCCAGTCGTGCCAGACGATTTGTGGCGACACCTCCGCGTTGACGACCTGCCGCGGCTGCCCGGATTCTTCCCGGTGAAACGAGGTGCGCAGGATGGCGTGCCGTTGCGCGGCCCAGCGCCAGGCCCGCTCGAAGGCCGCGAGTTTCAACGGTTCCGGGAGCGTGATCAGCAGTTGCTCCACATCCACTCCGGGCCGCGGGGCGAACGTGCTGTGAAACAACATTCCCTGCTGCATGGGCGAGAGTGGGTAGGCGTCGTTCAACTGGGCCAGCGGCATGGGGCGGTCGGATTTCACGCATCAAACTATCCGGTTCCGGACAAATTCCGAAGTGGGTGATGACCTGATGCCCCCCGGTTAAAAACCCCAGTCCGGGTGGCGATCCGGCCGCGCGCCGCCGCGAAAGCGGGCACAGTCCCCATCGCCGGAAAAACGCTCCGCCGCTATTTTCCAACGGTGCAACGCCGCCCGGCCGACGATTTCCACCGCTTCCACCACGAACGCTCCATGGCGAACCGCCCCAACATTGTCTCCGGCGACCCCGCGGCCGTGTCGGAGCGCGCAGATTGTTCCACCGGACACTTGCCCGTGGCGATTCTCGGCGTGCCGATCGATCCGCTGACGGTGGAGAGTGCGATCGGGCGGCTGGAGCAACTGGTGGACGGACGCGCCCCGGCGTATGCCGTGACCCCGAACGTGGATTTTCTCGTGCAGGCGCGCCGGGACACGGAGCTGCGCGAAATCCTGCTCGAAGCCGACCTCGTGCTCTGCGACGGCCAGCCGCTCGTGTGGGCCTCGCGCTGGCTGGGCAATCCGCTGCCCGAGCGCGTGGCCGGCGCGGATCTCGTGCCGCGTTTCGTCGCCCGCGCGGCGCAACGGGGTTACCGGCTCTTTCTGCTCGGGGCCGGGCCGGAGGCAAACGACGCCGCGGCGGCGCGCCTGCGTGCGCAGCATCCCGCGCTTGTGATCGCCGGAAATTACGCGCCGCCTTTCCGCCCGCTGGCGGAAATGGACAACGGCGACATCGCGCGGCGCATCCGGGCCGCGCAGCCCGACGTCGTGCTCGTGTCGTTCGGTTGTCCGAAGCAGGAAAAGTGGATCGCGCGGAACTACCGCGCGCTCAGGGTGCCGGTGTGCCTCGGGGTCGGCGCCACGATCGATTTTCTCGCCGGGCGCATGCGGCGCGCGCCGCGCTGGATGCGGCGCACGGGACTCGAGTGGGTTTTCCGGCTGGCGCAGGAACCCGGCCGGCTGGGCCGCCGTTACGCCGACGATCTCCGCTGTTTCGGCGGAGCGATCTTCGCCCAATGGTGGCGCCTCGGGCGGAAGCGCGGGGAAAAAAATCCGCCAGGGGCGGTGACGATCACCGGGCAGGGCGGGCCGTGGCAACGCGCGCGGGTCACCGGCCACCTTGACCGGCCGGCGATCGAGCGGCACGTGGCGGTGTGGCGGCGGATCGGCGGCGAAGGACGCGACTGCCGTCTCGATCTCGCGTGGGTGGATTTCGTCGACAGCACCGGAGTCGCGCTGTTGGCGGCGTTGCAAAAACAATTCCACCGGGGCGGCCGCCGGCTCGCGCTGTGCCGGCCGAGCAACGCGGTGCGGCGAGCGTTCGGGCAGCTCGGCCTGCTCGGCTACTTCGAGCTGCTGCCGGGAAAAGCGGAGAGCGGACCGGCGTGAACATCGGACTGTCGACCTCCGTCATCCAGCGCGGCCGGAGCGGCGTGGCCCAGTATGTTTTTTCTCTCCTGCGCGCCATGCTGCCGCTGGCCGGCCGGCACCGCTTCACGCTTTTCGTGCTGGAGGAAGACTTGCCGCTGTTCCGTTTTGCCGCGCGGGCGGCGGAGCTGGTGCCCGTCGCCGAGCGCCACCGCGCCCCGATGCGCGACATCGTGTGGCACCAGACCGTGCTGCCGAAATTGGCGGCGCAGCACGCGCTCGACGTGCTGCATGTGCCCAGTTACCGGCGGATGCTGCGGGCGGCCCCGTGCGCGCTGGTGGCGACGATCCACGACCTCGCGCCGTTTCATTTGCCCGGCAAATACGATTGGCCGCGCATGATCTACGGACGGGTGGTGGCGCGCCGGCTCGCCCGGCGACAAGACCGCATCATCGCCGTCAGCCGGGCGACCGCGCTGGACATCAGCCGGTTTTTCCAGGTCGCGCCGGAGAGAATCGACATCATTCCCAACGGCGTGGACCACTCGCGGTTTTTCCCAGCCCCCGCAGCCGGCGCGAAATCGTGGGCGGCCCACTGCGGAGTCAGGAAGCCGTTTTTTCTCTACGTCGCGCGGCTGGAACACCCGGGGAAGAACCACGTGCGCCTCATCGAGGCCTTCAACGGCTTCAAGCGCGCGACGCGGTCGGATTGGCAACTGGTGCTCGGGGGCAGCGACTGGCACGGGGCCGAGGCGATCCACGAGGCGGTGCGCCGCTCGCCCTACGCCGACGACATCCGCCGGCTCGGATTTGTGCGCGAGGCCGAACTGCCGCATTGGTATCTGGCGGCCGATGCATTTGTTTTTCCGTCGCTCTTTGAGGGCTTCGGTCTGCCGCCGCTCGAAGCGATGGCGTCGGGCTGCCCGGTGCTGTGCTCGACGCGCGGATCGCTGGGCGAAACCGTGGGCGAAGCGGCCGCGCTTGCCGACCCCGAGGACATCGGCGGGATGCAGCAGCAGCTCGCCCGATTGGCCGGCGATGCCGCCTGGCGCGCGACGCTGCGCGCCGCGGGCCTGAAGCGCGCGCAGGAATTCGACTGGGAGAAATCGGCCGCGGCCACCCTCGCGACTTACGAGACCGCCGCAACGTTGGGGTGCGCGAAATGAAGAACTGGGGCGATTGCACCAGCGGATAATTTCCCCGTCCGGCCCTGTGCCCGGAGGGTTTCAACTGCGGTAGTTTTCTGTCCCGACCCGATGCCGCGGCGGCAGCGACTCTCCTATGGTTCCCGCCGACCGGTCGCCGACGCGGCCGGTCGAGCAACAATCGAAACCAACAAGGATACCATCATGAATACAGTTTGTCGGCGTCTCGGACGCTTGTTCTCCGCGGCCGCACTCGCGATTTTTGCGGGCGGCCTCCTCAACCACGCGGCGACCGCCGCCGTCACCACGGCCTCGACCACCTACAAAGGGCAGGCGAGCATCGTCGTGATCACCGACAGCACGTCGATCCCCGGCGGCTCCCTGCTGCTGTGCGACACCGGCATGCTGCCGAGCACCGGCGGTTCCCTCGAGCAGACCATCTCGGACGTCAACGTCGCCGACGGCGGACTGCTCATCAAGTCGGCGCTCGCGTCGACCGTCGGCTCCGGCCCGCAGACCGTGTCGGACACGGCGATCACCGGACTGAGCGTGGAACTGATGCCGCCCAACGGCGGCATGTCGTTTGTCACCGCCGATTTTGTCGGCGGCACGGCGAACGCCACGTGCGATGCGAACGGCAAGGTCACGCTCACCGGCGGCGTGAACATCCAGAACCTCGTCCTCAACGGCCAGCCCGTCACCGTGACCGGCCAGCCGAACCAGGTCGTCGAGTTTCCCGGCGGCCGGATGATCATCAACGAACAGGCGAGCGATCTCGGTGACGGCACCGGCGAGATTGTCGTGACCGCGCTGCACATCGTCGAGGACGGCTGCCTCAACGGCCTCTTCGGCTATGCGCAGGCCGGCATCACCTGCGGCAGCAAGCCCCCGGGCGAGAGCGACTGCGGCAAACTCACTGGCGGCGGCTGGATCACCGGCACGCCCACCGGTGCGAAAGGCACCTTCGGCGTCAGCGGCGGCATCCGGCGCGGCGAGTTCTGGGGCCACCTCAACTACATCGACCACGGCACCGGCATGCACGTGCGCTCCACGGCGGTGACCGGCTTCACGGTCGACCCGAACGACGCCGATTGCCGGATCATCACCTACAACGTGCTGATCAACGACGCGACGGGCACGGCCACGGTCCGCGCTTGCGACAAAGGCGAACCCGGCCGCGACGACATCTTCGAGATCACGCTCTCCGACGGTTACCGGGCCGGCGGCGACCTCGGCGGTGCGCGTCCGGGCGGCGGCAACATCCAACTGCACAAGTGCCCTCCCGGTTGGGCGAGATAGTTCCGCGCCGACTCTCCGGCCGTCGGACCGGAGGCGCGCCGTGCCGTCGCGCGCGTCCGGTCACGCGGCCGCTCTGTTCGCTCCGGAGTTCCAGAACCCCCAAAACTTGAAAATGCGGAACTAACTCCTTTTTTCGGCCCGCTGCTGCTCGGGCTCGTCGGCCCCCTCCCGCGTGCTGATTTCGTCACTGATTGGAACAACGTCGCGCTCGACGTGAACGCCCGTTTGTTGGCCCTGCTCAAGCTCGCCGAAGCCGACGCCGCCATCATGCATGGAAACGCAAATACGCGCTCCGCTTCTGGCGGCCGGTGACGGCGATCCGCGACGCCGACCGCGACGGCCATCCCGACACGCAGCCCGATGCGGCGTGGACGCCGCTGCTGGTCGCGCCGCCGTTCCCGAAACACATCTCCGGGTGCCGCACGTTCAGCGGAGCAACGGCAGCGATGCCGGCCGAAATGTCCGTGACCGATGAAATTTGTTTCACCACCGCGCAAGGTCTGTGGGAATCGCCGCGAGGTTCTCCGTCGTTCGGTGCGGCCGCGGCCGAGGCCAGCCTGAGCCGCATCTACGGCGGCATCTGTTTCATGTCCGCCAGCCGCAACGGACTCGAGTCGGGCGCGGCGCTCGGCCGTTATGTCGCGGACAGTTTTCGCCGGCCCCATCCCGGCTGTTCGCACCGCGGGCATCGCCTGCATGGAGCCGGACCCCGCTCGCGCCGGGGTGCTTCGCCCCCCGCAGAGCAGGCGTTCACCCAGCGGCGGCGTCCGGCGCGCTGTGCTATTGATGAGGAGGCTCAAACCACTCCTTCCACCATGAACGCTCCCACTATTCTCCTTTTGCGTCGCAACAGTTTTCTCGCGCAGACTTTGCTGCATCTCGCCGCCGGTGTGCTGGCACTTTTGCTTTGCACGGGTGTGTCGGCTCACGCGCAGGAGGCGACCGTTGCGCCTGCTCGGCCGGACCGTCTGCTGGTGAAGCCGCTCGCCGGGGCCGATCTGGCGGCGCTGAACGCCGCGCTGGGCACGACGACGCTGAATATTTTCCCGGACATCGGCGGCTTGGAAATCGTGCAGTTGCCCGCCGCCGCCAACGCCACCGACCTGATCGCGGCCTACCGGCAGAGCGGCCTGGTGGAATACGCCGAGCCCGACTACCTCGTGCGCGCCCTCGCCGATCCGAACGATTTTCGCTACTGGGACGGCACGCTCTGGGGCCTGCGCAACACCGGCATTTACGGGGGCACGCCCGGTGCCGACATCAAAGCGGCGCAAGGATGGGACGTGCAGAACTCCGCGGCCAGCATCATCGTGGCCGTCACCGACACCGGCGCGCGCCTCTCGCACGAAGATCTTGCCGGCAATCTCTGGACCAATCCCGGCGAAAGCGGGCGCACCGTTCTCGGGCTCGACAAAGGCATGAACGGCATCGACGACGACGGCGACGGTTACGTCGACGACGTGCACGGGATCAACGTGCTGCTCGGCACCGGCCTGCCGGCCGACGACTATGGGCACGGCACGCATGTCAGCGGCACGATCGGCGGCGTGGGCAACAATTCCGTCGGCGTGGTCGGCGTCGCCTGGCGCGTCCAGTTGATGGAATGCAAGTTCATCGACTCGGCGGGCCACGGCAGCATTTCCGACGCGATCACCTGCCTGAACTACGCGCGGCAGAAAGGTGCGCGCATCGTCAACGCCAGTTGGGGCGACTACGGTTTCAATTCGACGGCGCTGTATGACGCCATCGACAGCCTGCGGCGGGCGGGGATTCTTTTCGTCGCGGCGTGCGGCAACGACAATACCGACAACGACGCGCGGCCGCTCTATCCCGCGAGCTACAATCTCGACAACATCATCGCGGTTGCCGCCACCGACCGCACCGACGCCAAAGCGTGGTTCTCGAACTACGGCGCGCGCACCGTGCATCTCGGCGCGCCCGGCGCGGGGATTTTCTCCGCGTGGAACGGCTCCGACTCGGACTACCGTTACTACGACGGGACCTCGATGGCGGCGCCGCAGGTCGCCGGCGCCTGCGCGCTCGTCTGGGCGCATTTCCCGACGGAAAACTACCGGCAGATCCGCAGCCGGATTCTGGCGAGCACCGATCCGCTGCCGTCCTTGTTCGGGCGGACCGTCACCGGCGGCCGGTTGAATCTCTACCGGGCCCTGACCTCGTCGTCGAACCCGCCGCCGTCGCTGCCGGTCGTCACGATCGTCGCCAGCGATCCCAATGCCGCGGAGGCCGGCAGCGATCCGGGTGTGTTCACGGTCACGCGCACCGGCAGCACCAAGAATTCGATCACGGTCTGTTACGCGCTCGACGGCACCGCGCAAAACGGAACCGATTATCAGACGCTCTCCGGCGCGGTGACGATTCCGGCGGGCGCAAATTCGGCCACCGTCACGGTGCGCCCGATCGACGACTCCCAGGTCGAGGGCACCGAGACCGTCGTCGCCACGCTGTCAGCCAACAGCGCCTACGCGGTCGGCTCGGCGGCGCAGGCGTCCGTGTCCATCGCGGACAACGACAGCAACCCGCCGCCACCGTCCCCGTTGCCCCTGCCGCTGCCGATCTGACGGTGCGGCGCGTGGCAGATAAAATTCTCCGTCCGGTCCGATCGTCCGGAAACTGGGGAATGCTTTTCCGGATCGGCGCATTGACGCACCACCCAAGGCGGTGGTTGCCGCCTAGGGAAAGCGGGCCGTTGCGCGCACCCCGGTGCGCTCCGCGGATCTCAACCAACCAATACACGGAAATCTGCATCGTGAACAGAATCCTCCAGGCTACGACTCTCTGCGCGGTCCGCCGCGTGTTTCGACTGGAAATCACGGCAGTGCTGTTCGGCGCGGTCCTCCTCGCCGCCGCCGACTTACCGCGCCGACCGCGTGCTGGCGCAGCCGAAACCCGACGCCGCGGTCACCGAGCTCTACCGCCGCCTCGGCGTCCGGATTCGCGAATCGTTCGACCCAATCGGCCGCTCGCAGGTGCTCGAACTGCCGGCAAGGGCCGACGTGCCGGAAAGTTTCCGCGCTCTGCGGCGCAGCAATCTCGTCGTCCATGCCGAGCCGGATTGCTTGGTGCACCTGCAGGCGGAGCCGAACGACTTCCGCTAATTGGGACGGCTCGCAGTGGGGCCCGCACAACACCGGGCGATACGGCGGCACGCCCGGGGCGGACATCTGAGCGGCGCGAGCGACAACAACTCCGTGGGCATCACCGGCGGGCCGCGGCAGGCCCGGCCGATGAACTGCAAGTTCGTCGACGCGCAGGGCCAAGGCTCGCTGTCGGACGCGATCACCGCGATGGACCACGCCCGGGCCAAAGGCGCGCGCGTCATCAACGCCGGTTGGGCGACGACGATTTCACTTCCGTCGCCTTGCGCGCCGCCGTGAACTCGCGGCGCGATGCGGGCGTGCTCTTCGTCGCCGCGCGCGGCAACGACGCCAACGACAACGACGCGCGCCCGCTGTTTCCGGCGAGCCGCGAACACGGCAACGTCGTCTCGGCCTCCGCCGCCGACCGCACCGACGCCAATGCGTCGTTCTCCCGTTTCGGCGGCACGCCGGTGAAGCTCGGCGCGCCTGGCTCGGCGCGCTGTTCTCGTGCCGGAACGGCTCCGTCGGCGATTGCCGCGCAGCCGGCGTCCGAGATTGCCGCCGAGACTTTGTGGACCGACGAAATTTTGCCGACCGGAGCCGAACCGGGCACCGCCGGCGGTGACGAGCGGACGTGGTTCGGCACGAATCCCGCGCCGGGCCCGGACACGCCCGCCCATCTGTCGGCACCGGCGGCGGGGATGCACCGACGCTATTTCACCAAAGCAAGGGAAACGCTTTCGGTCTACGTCGACGACACGCGGTTCGCCTGGGTTTAGGCCGATCCGGCGAATTTGCCGCGCGAGATCGTGCGCTCGTGGAACGACGGCTGTCGGGAACACTGCGCGTGTTGGAGCGAGGACCACGTTCCTTACGGCGAGAGCGGCGCCGGCAGCCGGCTCGATCTGGGCGCGCGGCCGCCGGCCGGGGAGCTGGGTGGAATTGCAGGTGCCGGCCGCGGCCCTCGGGCGGAAAGGCGCCCGGGTGCGCGGCGTGAGCTTCATGCTCGTCGACGGTGCGGCTGCGTGGGACGCCGGCGGGCGCCACTCCGGTCCGCCGGCCGCCCTGTGATCTGCCCGCGCCCACGTTGTCCTACAACGCCGCGCGCGACCGACAGGTCGAGGCGCGGCGGTTGCTGGGGCGCAACGCCGGGCCGATTCGGGTTTTCACCCAGTCGTGGAATCCGCGCCGGTCCGGTAACTTTTCTCCGCCTCGCGCCACCGCGAAAAATCCCGCGCGCGGGGCACCAACTTCCAACCCTCACATGAAATCCCTTCGACCGACCGTTTCTCCCGCCAACCGAATTCCCGAAGCGCGCCTGCTCCGTCTGATCCTCCCGACGCTGTTCGCTATTCTTCTCTGGGCCGCGCCTTCGCCCGTCGCGGCCGTCCAGTTGATCGGCACGGCGGCGGCCGATTACCGGGCCGACCGCGTGCTCGTGCGGCCGAAACCCGGCGTCGATCTCGGCGTGTTGAGTCTGCCGCTCGGCATCACGCTCATCCGGCAGTTTCCCGACCTCGGCAATCTGCAGGTCCTGCATCTTCCCCCGGGCACGCCGGTGCTGTCGGTCGTTTCTTATTACCGGCAAAGCGGTCTCGTCGACTACGCCGAGCCCGACTATCTCGTGCACCTGCTGCGCACCCCGAATGATTTCCGCTACTTTGACGGCTCGCTCTGGGGGCTGCACAACACGGGCAATCTCGGCGGCAAAGCCGGGGCCGATATCAAAGCTCCGGACGCGTGGGACCTCCAGAACACGGCGGACGGAATCGTCGTCGCCGTCGTGGACACCGGCGTGCGGCTCACGCACGAGGACGTGGCGGCGAACCTGTGGACAAACCCGGGCGAGACCGGCCGCGATGCACAGGGCCTCGACAAGGCGACGAACGGGATTGACGACGACGGCGACGGCTACGTCGACGATGTGCACGGCATCAACACGCTCACCGGCAGCGGCGACCCGTCGGACGACTTCGGTCACGGCACGCACGTCAACGGCATCATCGGCGGCGTGGGCAACAACTCCGTGGGCGTCGTCGGCGTGGCTTGGCGCGTGCAGTTGATGAACTGCAAATTCATCGACGCGCAGGGCAACGGTTCGATCTCCGACGCGGTCACCTGCATCGATTACGCCCGGAGCAAGGGCGCCCGCACCATCAACGCCAGTTGGGGCTCCACCGATTTTCAGTCCGCCGCCCTCCGCGATGCGATCGCCGGGGCGCGCGACGCGGGCATTCTCTTCGTGGCGGCGGCGGGAAACTCCCACGGCGACAACGACGCCAATCCGCTTTATCCGGCGAGCTACGACCTCGACAACATCGTCTCCGTCGCCTCCACCAACCGGCAGGACAATCTCTCGTTCTTCTCCAACTTCGGAGCGACGACCGTCGACCTCGCGGCTCCCGGCGAAGATATCTTCTCGTGCTGGAACGGCAGCGACAGCGACTACGAATACGCCAGCGGAACGTCGATGGCCGCCGGTTTTGTTTCCGGGGCCGCCGCCATCCTGATGGCGCATTCCCCGGGCGACAACTACGCGGCGATCAAGCGAAGCATCCTCGAAGGAGTCGAGCCGTTGCCGGCCCTGCAGGGCCGCGTCGCGAGCGGAGGCCGGCTCGATCTTTTCGCCTCGCTGGGTGCGGGCGGGCCGCCGCCGCCGACCGTGCCGGCTGCGCCGAGCAACATGGGCGCGACCGCGACCTCGTCGAGCGCGATCAACCTGCGGTGGTCCGACAACGCCGACAATGAAGACGGGTTCCGAATCGAACGTTCGACCGACAATTCGAACTTCACCGAGATCGCGACCGTCAACGCAAACGCCACCAGCTACACCGACAACGGCCTGAGCGCGTCGACGAGATATTACTACCGCGTGCGGGCGTTCAACTCCGCCGGCAACTCCGACTTCTCCAACACCGCGGACGCGACGACGCAGGAAACTCCGCCGCAACCGCCGACCGTGCCGGCCGCGCCGAGCAACCTGGGCGCGACCGCGACCTCGTCGAGCGCGATCAATCTGCGCTGGTCCGACAACTCGGACAACGAAGACGGCTTCAGAGTCGAACGTTCGACGAACAACTCGAACTTCACCGAGATCGCGACCGTCGGCGCGAACGCCACCAGCTACACCGACAACGGCCTGAGCGCGTCGACGAGATATTTCTACCGCGTGCGCGCGTTCAACACCGCCGGCAACTCCGACTTCTCCAACACCGCGGACGCGACGACGCAGGAAACTCCGCCGCCGCCGCCGACCGTGCCAGCCGCGCCGAGCAACCTGGGCGCGACCGCAACGTCGTCGAGCGCGATCAATCTGCGCTGGTCCGACAACGCCGACAACGAAGACGGCTTCCGAATCGAACGCTCGACGAACAACGCGAACTTCACCGAGTTCGCGACCGTCGGCGCGAACGCCACCAGCTACACCGACAACGGCCTGAGCGCGTCGACGACATATTACTACCGCGTGCGGGCGTTCAACTCCGTCGGCAACTCCGGTTACTCGAACACCGCGAGCGCGGCGACGCAGGCTCCGCCGCCGCCGCCGGAAATCGCGACCGTCACGGTGTTCGCCACCGGGCTGATCGCCAATGAGGCGGGAACGAGTCCGGGTGAATTCACCATCCGCCGCTCTGGCAGCACGGCCGCAGAGTTGAACGTGCAGTATTCCATGGGCGGCACGGCCGGCAACGGGCGCGACTACCAGACGCTGAGCGGACTGGTCACGATTCCCGCCGGGGCGGCCTCGGTCAAAGTGCGGCTCGTGCCGATCGACGACCGCGAGGTCGAAGCCCCGGAACTCGCTGTGCTGAGCCTCGCCGCGCGCCCGGGCTATCGAGTCGGCACCCCGGGCTCGGCGGCGGTCACGATTCTGGACAACGACTTGCTCGGAATCTCCGGACTCCCCCTGTAAGAAAGAAAACCGACCGTTCAATTAGGCGCCGGCCCGCCATGGAACCAACCAACCTCGATCATATCCTCCAGCGAGGCGGGCCGGCGCCGCTGCGGGGTTGAACGCGCGATCCGTAGGTATTCACCTACTGGGAACGGCGCGGAATCGCGCTAAGCTGGGCGGGCCTGCTCGACCCTTCCTCCATGCTGACCGCGCGAAAAATCTTGGTCGTCGAAGACGCCGCCGCCGATTTCGAATTGATCTCGGCTGAGCTGGGCCGCGACAGCGGATGGCTCGACGTGAAGCGCGTCGATTCCTGCGCGGCGTTGGCGGAGGAACTGGAACACGAACTGCCGCACGTCGTGCTGTGCGATCACGGCAGCGCCCGGTGGGACAGCCTCGCCGTGCTCGCGCAGGTGCGCGCCCGCGACACCGACCTGCCGTTCATCATCGTGACGGGAACGATCCCCGCCGCCACCGCGCAGCAGGCTTTTGCGCACGGCGTGGACGACGTGGTGCTGAAAGACCAACTGCATTGCCTGCGCCCGGCAGTCCGCCGGGCCCTGCATTTGGCGGAGGAGATCGCAGCGCGGCGCAAGGTAGAGCAGGAACGCGATCATCTGGCCGTGGAATTGCTGACGGTCCGCCGGCAACTTTCGGCGCGGCTCGGGATGGTGCGGATCTGCTCGAGCTGTAAGCGGATTCCGGAAGCCGCCGGCCAATGGGTCCAGTTGGAGGAATATCTCCACCGCCATCTCGCGATCGATTTCACGCACGGCCTGTGTCCGGAGTGCGTGCGGAAATACCTGCCGGCGCTGCCGTAAAGCTCCGGCTGGGGCGCAGGCGCCGGCAGTTTCAGGTAATCACCTACTTAGCGTGCGGAGGCTCCGGGCATACATTGGTTTGGAGCGAATCGCCGAGCGAGTCGCCCCGACAATGGAGATTGCATGAAGAAGGAGCTATACGTGCTCATCATCGAAGATGTGTCCGCGGATGTCGTCCTCATCAACCACGAGTTGCGTCGAGGCGGCTTGGCTTTTCGTTCCAAACGGATCGGCACCAAGGACGAGTTTCTGGAGGAGCTGCGGCACGGTCCGCCGGACCTGATTCTTTCGGACCACGGGCTGCCCGAGTTCGACGGCTTCAGCGCGCTCGCCATCGCGCAGAACGAGTGCCCCGAGGTGCCGTTTGTCTTTGTCACCGGTTCGATGGGCGAGGAGGTCGCGATCGACAGCCTCAAGGGCGGCGCGACCGATTACGTTCTGAAAAACCGGCTGTCCGGGTTGCTGCCGGCGGTGACGCGCGCGCTGCGCCTCGCCGACGAGCGGCGCTTGCGGCTGGCGGCCGAGCACGCCCTCAGCCAGAGCGAAGATCATTTCCGCTCGCTGGTCGAGGGTGTCAAAGACTACGCGATCTTCATGGTCGGCCTCGACGGCAACATCGCGACGTGGAACACCGGCGCCGAGTGGATCATGGGCTATCCGGCCGCCGAGATTGTCGGCCGCTCGCACGAATGCACTTTTCTGGCGGCCGACGTGGCGAACGGCGAACCGGCGCGGCTGTTGCGGCTCGCGGCGGCGCAGGGCCGCAGCGAACGCGAAGGCTGGCGGCTGCAGAAGGGCGGGGCGCAATTCTGGGCCAACACCATCGTCACCGCGCTGCCGGGCGCGCAGGGGTTGCGCGGCTACGCGGTCGTGACCCGCGACATCACCGAATGGCGCCGCGCCGAGGACGGCCTCCGCCAGAGCCAGGCCCGCAAGGGCGCGATCCTGGAAGCGGCGCTCGACGGCATCATCATGATCGACGCCACGGGTTGCGTCACCGAATGGAATCCGGCGGCGCAACGGATTTTCGGCTACAGCCGGGCCGACGTGCTCGGGCGAGAGCTCGCGGAGCTGATCATCCCGCCCGTTCACCGGGAAGCCCACCGGAAAGGTTTCGCCAAATATCTGGCGACCGGCGAAGGCCCGCTGATCGGCCGGCGGGTCGAGACCGTCGCGCAACGCGCCGACGGCGCGGAGATCCCGGTCGAACTGGCAATCGCGCCGACCACCACGCTGGTGTCGCCGACGTTCATCGGCTACGTGCGCGACCTGACCGAGCGGGACAAGACGCGCGCGGCGCTCGCGGAGAGCATGGCGCGCCACACCGCGATCATGGAGGCGGCGCTCGACGCCATCATCTCGCTCGACCAGGAGGGTGTCGTGCACGACTGGAACGCCGCCGCCGAGCGGATGTTCGGCTACCCGCGCGCGGCGGCGGCCGGCAAGAAAGTGGACGCGCTGATCATCCCGCAGGCTCTGCTGGACATCTACCGCGACGGGCTCGCGCAATACCTGACGCTTGGGGCCGGCAGCCTGATCGGCCGCCCCGTCGATTTGACGGCGCGCCGGGCGGACGGCTCGGAGTTTGCCGTCGAACTCGGCGTGACGCCGATCGCCGCGACCGACCCGCCGCTCTACACGGCGATCATCCGCGACATCACCGCGCGCAAAGCGGCCGAGGCCGAAGTGCGGCGCTTGAACGCCGAGCTGGACCAACGCGTGCGCGCCCGCACCGCCGAGCTGGAGGCGGCGAATCAGGAACTTGAGTCGTTCAGCTATTCGGTGTCGCACGATCTGCGCGCCCCCTTGCGGCACATCACCGGTTTCATCGAGATGCTGCGGGCCCGCGCAGAGCCGGTGCTCGACGGCGAGAGCCGGCGGCTGGCGAGCAACATCGCGAGTTCGGCCGAGCGCATGACGCGCCTGATCGACGCGCTCCTCGGCTTCTCCCGGCTGGGCCGCGCGGACTTGCGGAAAGTGCGGGTGTCGCTCGAGGCCCTGGTCCGCGGCGCCCGGCTCGAATTGCGCCATGAGTCGCGCGACCGCAAAATCGTGTGGGTGGCCGAAAAACTGCCCGAGGTCGACGGCGCCCCGGCGCTGTTGCAGCAGGTGATGATCAACCTGCTCTCCAATGCGCTGAAATATTCGCGTGGGCGCGAGCCGGCCCGGATCGAGATCGGCGCCAGGGCCGACGCCCAGGAGGTCATCTGTTTCGTGCGCGACAACGGCGTCGGCTTCGACATGCGCTATGCCGAAAAACTCTTCGGAGTGTTCCAGCGCCTGCACTACGCCTCCGAGTTCGAGGGCACGGGTATCGGCCTGGCGTGTGTGCGGCTGATCGTCCATCGGCACGGCGGCCGCACCTGGGCCGAGGGGGCGGTGGATGGCGGAGCGACTTTCTGGTTTTCGCTGCCGGTCGCCGACGGGAGGGAAAACCGATGAGCGGGCCGCGAGACATTCTGGTGGCCGACGACGACGAGAACGACCGGCGCCTGACCCTGGCCGCGCTCGACGAACTCGGGGCCGAACTGGAAGTCCGCACCGTCCGCGACGGGGCCGAGCTGCTTGATTACCTGCGGCGCGAAGGCGACTTCAAGGACCGGAGCCCGGGCAATCCGGCGCTGCTGCTGCTTGATCTGAACATGCCGCGGGTAGACGGCTGGGAGGTGCTGCGGACCATCAAGTCCGATCCGGCGTTAAAAGCGATTCCCGTGGTGGTCTTCACTTCGTCGTCGCGCGACCGCGACGTGGAGCGATGCTACCAGCTCGGGGCGAACGCCTACGTCGTGAAGCCGATCGATTTCGGCGAGTTCACCGTGACGGTGCGCAACATCCGGGTCTTCTGGACGGCGCACAATCACACCCCCCAGCCGGCGTTTTCCCCCGCGGCGATGCGCGGACCCGGCCAATCCTAGACTGATTGCCGATGGCCACTTCTGAAACCCACATCCTCCTGCTCGAAGACGACATCTCCGATGCCGAGTTGGTGAAGTATGCCCTGAGCCAGAGCGGGCTGGCCTACACGCTGGAGCGGGTCGAGTCGCGCGAAGAATTTCAGCAGCGCCTGACAGACCGCCCGCCGGAGCTGATCCTGTCCGACTACCATCTGCCGACCTTCGACGGCCTGGCGGCGCTGGAAACGGCGCGCATGATGCTGCCCGACGTGCCGTTTATTTTTGTCACCGGCACGCTCGGCGAGGAGCGCGCGATCGAGACGCTGAAGCGCGGCGCCTCGGACTATGTGCTGAAAACCCGCCTTTCGCAGTTGGTGCCCGCCGTGCACCGCGCGTTGCGCGAGTCGGGCGAACGCACCGAGCGCAAACGCGCTGAGGAACGCCTGCACGAATCCCACGAGCAGCTGCGCGCCCTCTCGGTCTACCTGCAATACGTGCGCGAAGAGGAACGCACGCGCATCGCCCGCGAGGTGCACGACGAACTGGGCCAGGCGCTCACGGGCCTGAAGCTCGACCTTTCCTGGCTCTTGACCCGCCAACCGGCGGGGCAGCGCGCGCTGGCCGACAAGATCAAGGCGATGTCGAAGCAGATCGACAGCACGATCCAGACGGTGCGCCGCATCTCGACGGAACTGCGCCCCGGCATCCTCGACGACCTCGGCCTCATCGCCGCGCTCGAGTGGCAAGCCAACGAATTCCAGGGCCGCACCGGGATCGCGTGCGCCGTCGAGACGACGCTTTCGGCCGACACCCAGTTCGACGCGGATCTCAACACGGCGTTCTTCCGGATCTTTCAGGAGACGCTCACCAACATCGCCCGGCATGCCAACGCCGCCCACGTGACGGTGCGGTCCGGCGAAGAAGCGGGGCACGTGTTTCTCACCGTGCAGGACGACGGCCGCGGCATCACCGCGGCGGAAATCAACGACACGCGCTCAATCGGCCTCGTGGGCATGTGCGAACGCGCGGCCCTGCTCGGGGGCAAAGTCACCTTTCAGAGTGAACCCGGCCGGGGCACGGCGGTCACAGTCAAGATCCCGCGGGCGCATCCTCCGTCCCGAAAAACTGATTCCCATGAAAATCCTGCTCGCGGACGACCACGCGGTGGTGCGCCAAGGGTTGAAGCAAATTCTGGCCGATGAATTCAGCCGCGCCGTCTTCGGCGAGGCCGGCACCGCGCACGACGCCATCACCAAAATCTGGGAACAGGAGTGGGACGTCGTCGTGCTCGACATCACGATGCCCGGCCGCAGCGGGCTCGAAGTGCTGGCCGAGATTCGCCGGTCGCGCCCGCGGCTGCCCGTGCTCGTGCTGAGCATGCATCCCGAGGACCAGTTCGCGATGCGCGTGCTCAAGAGCGGCGCCGCCGGCTACATGACCAAGGAGAGCGCGCCGGACGCGCTGGTCGGTGCGATCAAGAAGGTGCTGGCCGGCGGCCGTTACGTGAGCCCCGCGCTGGCGGAACACATGGCGTTGTATCTCGGCACCGGCGTGCACCAGCCGCCGCACGAGCGTTTGTCCGACCGCGAGTTTCTCGTTCTGCGCCTGATCGCCTCGGGAAAAACCGTCAGCCAGATCGCCGGCGACCTGGCCTTGAGCGTCAAAACCATCAGCACCTACCGCGCGAGGATTCTCGACAAGATGCTCATGCGGTCCAACGCCGAGCTGACCCACTATGCGATCCAGAATCGCCTTGTGGAGTGAGGGGCTGGTGGGGTCTGCTGCGTTCGGATTGGAGGTTTTCACCCACTCCCGGCGGCCGACGGCTGCGGGTAACCTGGCGGCGGGCAGGGAATTCCTGCCGCCTCCGCAATTCAACCCATGCCATGAACGCAAGCGCCACTGCCGAAAAAAACGTCGGACCGGAATTTCCCACGCCTGCGACCGCCGCCGCGCGGCGCTTCGCTCGCCCGGTCGTGCCGGTCGCCCCGGCGCCGCGCGAAGGGTTCCTCGAATTCTGGCCGCTGCTCGTGGCCGTCGCGCGTCGCTGGCGCTTGGTGACCGCCGCCGCCGTCGCCGGTGCCGTCGTCGGACTGCTGTGGGGCCGGCAAATTTGGACCACCGGCTACACGGCGGTCGCGCAGATCATCCGTTACGAGACGCCGGACCCGCAACTTTTCCAACCGCGGCAGATCGCCGCGCCGACGCTGGCCAGCATGATCGATTCCGTCGAGGTCCACGCGCGCGTCGGAGCTGCGTCCGCGCCGCCGCTTTCGGCCGATGCGATCGCCGCCCGCCTGCGCATCACGCCCGAGCGCAATAGCGACATTCTCAACGTGGCGCTCACCGGCCGTGACGTGACGGAGACGGTGGCCTTGGCCAACCGCTACGCGGCGGCGGCGGTGGCTTTCACCCAGCAACTGCAGGCGCAGGAAGCGGGCGCGGCCAGCCGTTACCTCGAGCAGCAGTTGACCAAAGTCGAAAGCGAGATCGCCGCGCTCAACGAAAAGTTCCGCGGACTCCCGCCGGCGGCGCTCACGACCGCGGTGTTGCCGCGCCCCACCCAAGTCTTGGCGCGCCTCGACGAGGCGCGCGACCAACTCGCCGAATTGCTCGCCCGCTACACTGACGCCCATCCGCTCGTGCAGGAGCAGCGCGCGAAAATCGCGGTGCTCGAACACGAGGTGGCGGGCTTTGCCGCCAGCAAATCCGGCGGCGCCGCCGACGCGCCCGCGACCGAAAACCCGCCGGGGTCCGGCGATCTCGAGGTCCTGCGGGACGTGAGCAAGGCGCTCGAAGGCCAGCGGCTGCAGCTCGCCGGCCGGCTGCGGCTGACGAAGATGCTCCAGCAGGCGCCGCCGGGCTATTACCGGATGTTCGCGCCCGCCTCGGCGGAGCACGCGGTCGTCAACCAGCCCGCGGCCAAGATCGGGTTTCTCGCCGTCGTCCTCGGGCTCGCGTTTGCCGCCGGCGCGAGCGGCATCGTCCTCGGGGTGGAAGTTTTCGACCGCCGGTTGAAAACCGCGGCGGATGTCCGCCGCGTCACGCGGCTGCCGGTGCTCGCCACGCTTGGCCGGATCGACCGCATGGGGCCGGCGGCGCAGTCGCACTGGGCGTTCCGCACCTGGACGACTTTGCAGAACCGGTTGAGCGATTCGCCGAACCAAGGGCTCGTATGCGGCATCACCTCGTCGGGTCCGGGCGAGGGACGTTCGGTCTGGGTGCGGCTGCTCGCCGAGGCGGCGGCGCAGTGCGGCTTCCGCGTGCTGACGATTTCGACGCGGCCTTCGCCCGGTGGAAAATCTCCGGACGGCGACATGGCGGAATTGTTTCCCGCCGCCGCCCCGGCGGGCGAGGCCGACAGCGCGGCGTTGGCCACAAACGTCCTGAGCTCGCCCGCAGAAATCGCCCGGCAACTGATCAATCCCGACGGCCCGCCGCATGTGCATATTCCGCTGCCGGGCTGGGTCTGGAACCTCAAACGGCGGAACGAGTGGCTGGCTGCGCTCCAACATTGGCGCACGATCGACAACGTCGTCATTCTCGTCGAACTGCCGCCGGCCTCGTCGACGGAGTCCGTCCTGCTCGCGCAGAACCTGCCGAATCTCGTCTGGTTGGTCGACGGCACCCGGGCCGAGGCGCCGGAGACGTGCGTCCAGTTGGAAACGCTGCGCGATGCCCGCTGCAATGTGGTCGGGGCCGTGATGAACCGCGATGAGACGCCCTTCTCGCTGGCCCGCTTCGCGCGCTGGATGCCGGATGTCGCCGCCGTGCTTTTGCTCGCGACACTGCTGGCCGCGGCGCCGAGCGGTTGGGCGCAACCGGTCGAAACGAAACCGCCAGCCGCCGCTCCCGCCCCGGAGACTCCCGCCGCAACGCCGTTGCCGTCCGCGCCCGAACTCTCGCCGGCGGCGTCCGCTGCGCCGGCCGCGATGACGGTCGTCTCGCCCGCGCAACGGGCGGAGTGGCAGAAGCAGCTGACCGTCGGCCCCGGCGACGTGCTGCGGGTTTCGCTCTACGGCGACCCGACTTTGCTCCAGCCCGCGCTGACGGTCCAGCCGGACGGTCGGCTGAGCTTTCTCGAAGCGCGCGACGTGCCCGTCGCCGGGCTGACGGTCGACGGCGTGCGCGGCAAGCTCGACGAGGAGCTGGCGAAATACCGCCGGGCCCCGCGCTCGATGGTCGCCCCGGTGGAGTTCCACAGCAAAAAATATTACATGCTCGGCAAGGTTGCGCGGAAGGGCGTGTTCACGCTGGAGCGTCCGATCACCATCGTCGAAGCGGTCGCGCGGGCGAAGGGATTCGAGACCGGGCTCTCCGGCCGCAACGTCGTCGAGCTGGCTGATTTCTCGCGCAGCTTTCTCATCCGCCACGGGCGGCGGGCGCCGGTCGATTTCGAGAAGCTTTTCGCGAGCGGCGATCTCTCGCAAAACATTCCGGTCGAGCCGGACGATTATTTCTATTTCCCGCCCGCCGACGTGCAGGAAGTTTATCTGCTCGGAGAGTTGCGGGCGCCGGGCCCGGTCACCTACACGCCGAATCTCACCGCCGCGCGCGCCGTCGCGAGCCGCGGCGGCCTCAACCCGAAGGCGTGGTGGCGCAAGGTTCTGGTCGTGCGCGGCTCGCTGAAGAATCCCCAGACCTTCACCGTCAATCTCGTCGACGTGCTCTCGGCGAAAGGACCCGACTTGGCGCTGCGCCCGGGTGACATCGTCTATGTGAGCGCGCGGCCGTGGCTCCGGGCCGAGGAATTGCTCGACGACGTGGCGACCGCGTTCGCGCAGTCGGTCGTAGTCTTCTGGACCACCGACAAGGTCATTCCGGTCGTGCGCTGAAGGCTTTCCGTCGCCATGAAAACTCCTCTCAAACTTTCCGCGTCCGTTGCCGCGCTGCTGGTCGGGGGCTGCGCGCTCGTCGCCCCGCCGACCCAGACCAAACCCGCGGCGGCTCTCCCGGCGCCCGTCGCCGACGCCACGCCTTCGCGCCCGCTTGATCCCGGCCTGCTGCAGCCGCCCGCGCAGCCGTTCACGCTCGGCCCCGGCGACAAGCTCGAGATCGAAATCGCCGGCGACGTCACGACGCGCACGCTCACGCTCGTCGGCCCCGACGGAAAAATCTATTATCAGGTGCTGCCCGGCCTCGATGTCTGGGGGCTGACCTTGGCGCAGACACGCGCCGCGCTGGAGAAATCGCTCGCATCGCTCTACCGGGAGTCGCCGCAGGTGACCGTGACGCTGCGCGAAGTCGCGAGCAAACAGGTATGGCTGCTCGACCGGCTGACGGCGCCCGGGCTCTATCCGCTGAAGGGACCGATGACGCTGCTCGAAGCGCTTTCGCGGGCGGGCGGGCCGGCGCCGACGCCCGTGTTCGCCTCGCTCACGCTCGGCGGCGCGGCGACTTTTGCGGGTGGCAGCGACGAGGCGGCGGATCTGCGCAACGCTTTCGTCGTGCGCGAAGGCCGGGTGTTGCCGGTAAATTTTCTGCGCCTGCTGCGGGCCGGCGACATGTCCCAGAATATCTATCTTCAGCCGGACGATCTGGTCTATCTGCCGTCGGCGGTTTCGCAGGAAGTCTACGTGCTCGGCGCGGTCGGCCAGCCGAAAGCCGTCAGCTACACGGAGCGGACGACGCTGATGGCGGCGATTGCCGGCGCCGGCGGCACGATCAAGGACGCGTATCTCTCGCATGTCGCCGTCGTGCGCGGCGGCGTGGGCGCGCCGCACCTCACGGTGCTGGACTACAAGGACATCGTGCTGGGCAAAGCCACCGATTTTGCGCTCGAGGCCAACGACATCGTCTATGTGCCGCTCGCGCCTTACCGCACGGTGACGCGCTATCTGGATCTGATCCTTTCGACGTTTGCCCGCACCGTCGGCGTGAACGCCGGCGCGCGCGTCGCGACGCACGGCCAGGCCGTGGGCATCAGCGTGCCGGTCGGCCCGTGAGCGGTTTGATCCGACTGCGGGGAGAAAGCTCGGAGGCGGCCGCGCTGTCCGTTCTCGTTCTCAAACGGCGGGCACGAAAGCCTCGTCGACCTCCACGCGCACGGTGATCTGGCGGTTGCGCGCGTGCACGGGCACGACCTTGTGCAGGAGAGGGTCGAAATAGTCTTTCAGGAGC
>JACQFT010000116.1 GCA_016199925.1 Opitutia bacterium
ACCGTCGAATTGCCCCTCGCCAGCTCCGCTCCGCCCGCCCCGCCCCCGGTCGCGCCGCCCCCGGTCGCGCCGCCCCCGGCGACACCCCCCCCCGCGCCGGGCGGCGGCGGCGGTGGCGGCGGCGGCGCCCCGAGCGGGTGGTTCGCCCTCGCCCTCGGTCTGCTCGCCCTCTTCCGCAAGCAGCGTGCCCGCGCTCGCGCCGCCTAGTTCCGCGCTTGCCTGCTCCGCGCTCACCGTCGAAGAATCCATCCGTGCTCATCCGTGAAATCCGTGGTTGTTTTCTCTGCCTCCTCGTCGGAGTGCTGTCCGCCGGCTTGGCCGCCGCAGCTCCGGCGAAAGACGGCGACCTGAGAATCGTCCGCGTCTTCACCGACTGGCGCGACGCCTCGTCGTTCAAGCGCATCTCCGAATACTTCGACGGCAAGGAAAACACCGGCGGCGAACTTATGCTCCGCACGCACCCCGAAGAACGCGCCGGCCTCTATTTTTTCCTCCGCGTCGCCAACCGCGGCGCCGCCGGCAGCGCCCGGCTCCAGCTCCAGCTCATCGCGCCCACCTCGGCCAAGCCCGTCGCCTACACCTTCCCCGTCGCACTGAATTCCGGCGACACCGTCATCAACCTCGGCCTCACGGGCCCCGACTGGCCCGACAAAAAAGCCGATCCCGTCGCCTGGAAAATTACCCTGCTCGGCGCCGACGGCCAGAGCCTCGTCTCCGACGCCAGTTACCTCTGGGAAAAACCCGCCGGCAACTGACGCGCGCTCTTCGCCCCCACGCCACGATGAGCCCGGCGCGTTGGACCAACTGGCAACCGCTCGCCCTCGGCTGGAGCCCCTCGCCCGCCGTCCTCGCCGAAACCCTCGACGGCGGCCAAGCCTTTAGATGGTGGCGCACAGACGAAACTGGAGACGCCGCGCCCTCGCCGCGTGGCGTCTGGACCGGACTCTGGTCCGACCACCTCGCGCAACTCCGCCTCCACCACAGTGCGCTGCAATGGCGCGCGCCCGCCGCGATGCACGCCCGTGTCGCGCGCGAACTCCCGCGCTATCTCGGCGCTGATCTCGACTGGCCCGCGCTCGTCGACTCGCTCCCGTGGCGCAGCGACCCGCATCTTGCGCGCTGCCTCGCCGCCTATCCCGGCCTGCGCCTCCTGCGCCAGCCCTTTGGCGAAACCCTTCTCGGTTTCCTCTGCAGCGCCACCAAACAGATCCCGCAGATCAAACAGATGCTCGCGCTCCTCGCCGAGCGACACGGCCTGCCTTTGTCCGACCGAACGAGCGGCTTTCTTGTCCGCCATAGCCTCGGCGACGGCGGAACGCCGCGATCAGAACAACCATCGGGGCATAAAGCCCCTCCTACAGTTTACGTTACAGCCGGCTCGCAACTCTCTTCGCTCTCAACTCTCAGCTCTCAGCTCTCAACTTCTGTCTCTGCACTCCCCACCTGGCCCGCCCTCGCCACCATTCCCGAGTCCGACCTCCGTGCCTGCCAACTCGGCTTTCGCGCGCGCTTCATCCACGAGACGGCGCTCTTTCTCGCTGCGCATCCAGGCTGGCTCGACGAGACTGAGCAGCTCCCCTACGCCGCCGCGAAAGCGCGCTTGATGGAACTCCCCGGCGTCGGCGAGAAAATCGCCGACTGCGTGCTGCTCTTTGGCGCCGGCCGGCTCGAAGCCTTCCCCGTCGACACGTGGGTGCTCAAATCCCTCGCCCGCCGCTACGATCTCGTCGGCTGGAAGCCCGCGCAAGTCGCGCGATTCGGCCGCGCCCACTTCGGTCCGCTCGCCGGCCTCGCGCAGCAATTCCTTTTCTCGTGGGAGCGCGCCCACGGCAGCAGGTAGGGGCGCAGTTGTCTTTGGTCGGGCGGAGCGGCTCGCTCCGCCGAGCCTGCCGCACTCGTCGCTCTGCGGCGCACCCAGCGGGTGCGCCCTCCCCCACGCCTTCACGGGTCACTTCGCCTTCTGAATCAGCTCCACCTCGTAGCCCTCGGGCGCGTCGATGAACGCAATCACCGAGCCGCTGCTGGTCCGGGTCGGACCGTCACTGAGCGGGAAGCCCTTTTTCTTCAGCGCGGCCGCGAATCCCAAAAGATCGTCCACCTCGAACGCGAGATGCATCAGGTCGGGCTGCACCTGCACGGGCCGCGTCCCGTCTGGCATCTGACAAAGCTCGATCTCCTCGTCGCTGTTCGGCGTCGCGAGAAAAACCAACTGCGCGCCGCGCGGCGAGGTGTGCCGCCGCGTGCATTTCAAGCCGAGCGCCTGCTCGTAGAATTTCACGCTGCGCTCAACGTCGTTCACCCGCATCCGGGTGTGGAGAAGTTTTTTGACGGTCATCATGCCGCCAGCGTAGTCGGCCTCGCCCGCAAATCACGCGAAATAATGCCGCCTCCTGTCTCTGTCTTTGACTCCCGTCTCTCAGCTCTCGACTCTTTGCTCTTAGCTTTTCCCATGTCCCTCGATCTCGCCCGCATCCGCGCCGCCCACGAGCGGATCCGCCCCCACATCAAGCGCACCCCGGTCCTCACCAACGACGCGCTCGATGCAGCCTGCGGCGGCCAGTTGTTTTTCAAGTGCGAGAACTTCCAGCACGCCGGCGCCTTCAAGTCCCGCGGCGCCGCCAACGCCGTCTTCTCGCTCACCGCCGCCGAGGCGCAGCACGGCGTCGTCGCCCACTCCTCCGGCAACCACGCGGCCGCCGTCGCCCGCGCCGCGCGCCTCCGCGGCATCCCGGCCTACCTCGTCATGCCGCACGGCGTGCCCGGGCCCAAGGTGCGCAACGTCGAGAGCTACGGCGGCCAGATCACTTACTGCGAGCCGAGCCTCACCGTGCGCGAGGCCACTTGCGCGCAGATCGCAGCGGCAACCGGCGCGGCCAGTATCCCGCCCTTCGACGACTACCGCGTGATGGCCGGCCAGGGCACCGCCACCCTCGAGCTCCTCGAAGACGTGCCCGACATTCACGTCATCCTCTGCCCCGTCGGAGGCGGCGGTTTGCTCTGCGGCACGGCGGTCGCAGCGAAGGGCGTGCGCCCCGCCGTGCGCGTCATCGGCGTCGAACCGACCCTCGCCGACGACGTCGCCCAATCTTTCCAGACCGGCCAGCGCGTTTCCATCGCCACGCCGGCAACCGTCGCCGACGGCCTGCGCACGAACTGCACCGGCGAAAAAAATCTCCCGCTCATCCGCGCGCACGTCGACGAGATGGTGACCGTATCCGAGGACAACATCGTCGCCGCCATGCGCGCGCTGTGGGACGCCCTCAAGATCGTGATCGAGCCCTCCGCCGCCGTGCCCTACGCCGCCGTGCTCGAGGGCCGGTTCGACGCCCGCGGCCGCAAGATCGGCCTCATCCTCACCGGCGGCAACGTCGACCTCGACGCTCTGCCGTGGATCACGAAATAGTCGTCAGTTCCCCCGCTCCTGAGCCGCGCTTCAGAGTGAAACCACGAAATACACGAAGCACACGAAACGATTCACTGAGAATCCACCCGACAAGCAAAAGTGCTTCCGCCCAGAATTCGGCGCCCTTCCTACCAAAAATTTTGTTCTGCTCGAAATTTCGTGTCGTTGGTGTGTTTCGTGGAAAACACCTCTGAAGGATTCCGCCTCACGCGAAGCGGGGCATCGGCATGCGCGGCAGCTCGAACGTGACGCGTTCGCCGTTGCGCACCACGAGTCGGTGCTCGAGCAGCGTGCGATACGCCGTCGACCGCACATAGCACGCCACAAACGTCGCCGCGCCCAGCGTGTCCGCCAGCCAGTCACTGAGATCGCAGCAACGACCCGGCGTGAAACTTTGGTGCAGTTCGTCCGTCGCGCCGAAAATCGCCACCAGCAGCACCGCCGCGTAGGCACCGAGCGGGGCCCGGTGTTGCACCCAGCGGAGTCGCGCGAGCAAGGTCGCGAGCAGACCAAAGACGCCGAAATGCACGACCTTGTCCCATTTGGACATCAGCGACGCGAATGGTTCGACCACGGGCAGGCTCGAGCAATAAGCCACGGTCAGGGCGAGCGCGATGGGCCAGCAGATTCGCCAGTGACCTTCGGGAGATTCTTTGAGCATGGTGCGGGAGGGGAAAAGCCGTCCACAGCACACTCATTCCCGCGACACACAACTCATTTCCCCGTATCATGCCCCTGCCGGCCCCACCTATTCGCGCGCTTTTCGTCCCGATTAGCCGGTTCTTATTGTTTTTCCTGCCCCGGAACATCACCCAACTGACTGTAGGAGCGACCCTACGCCGCGATTCAGCACGATCCATCGCGGCATAAAGCCGCTCCTACAATTTTTCACCCGCACCTACGCTGCCTGCTTCTTCGCCCCGTCCAAATCCGGCAGGAACGCCGCCAGCAAACCGAGCAGCGGCAGAAACGCACACACTTTGAACACAAAAATGATGCTCGTGTAGTCCGCCAGACTTCCCAGCAGCGCCGAGCCGAGCCCGCCCATGCCAAACGCGAATCCGAAGAACAGCCCAGCCACCGTCCCCACCTTGCCCGGCACGAGCTCCTGCGCATAGACGAGGATCGCCGAAAACGCCGACGACAAGATCAGGCCGACCAAAATCGTCAGCACGATGGTCCAGAAAAGATTCACGTGCGGCAGCAGCAGCGTGAACGGCGCCACGCCGAGGATCGACCCCCAGATCACGGCCTTGCGCCCGTAGCGGTCGCCGATCGGCCCGCCGAGGATCGTGCCCGCCGCCACCGCGAACAAGAAGATGAACAGGTAAACCTGCGCCGTCCGCACCGGCGTGTGGAATTTCTCGATCAGGTAGAACGTGTAATAATTGCTCAGGCTGACCGTGTAGAAAAACTTCGAGAAGATCAGCACGAGCAGGATCGCCACCGCCCCGATCACCTGCCGGCGCGACAAGTGCGCATGCCCCGCCGGCCGCACCGCGAGCGGCGCGCCGTGCCTCCGCGCCAGCAACCGCTGATACCAGCCGCCCACGCGCGAGAGCAGCAAGATGCCGACGATAGCCACCGACGAAAACCAAATGATCGCCGACTGCCCGCGCGGCACGATGATCAGCGCCGCGAGCAGCGGCCCGATCGACGAACCGAGATTCCCGCCGACCTGAAACAGCGCCTGCGCGAACCCGTGTCGCCCGCCCGACGCCAGCCGCGCCACGCGCGACGCCTCCGGGTGGAAAATCGACGAACCCAATCCCACCATCGCCGCCGCCCCGAGGATCGACGCGTAGTTCGGCGCGCGCGCCAGCAGCACGAGCCCGCACAAGCTCACCCCCATGCCGATGGCGAGGGAGTAAGGCTTCGGCCGCCGGTCCGTGTAGACGCCCACCACCGGCTGCAAGATCGACGCCGTCAGTTGAAACGTAAGCGTGATCAAACCGATCTGCGTAAAGTTGAGGCTGAACGATTCCTTCAGCAGCGGATAGATCGCCGGCAGCAACGACTGGATCGTGTCGTTGAGCAGGTGCGAGAAGCTCAGGGCAAGCAGCACCTTCATCACCGTCTTTTCCGGCGCATCGACGCGTTGGCTCAAAGCGCCCTCCCTGTCCGTTGACTGTGTGCGTGGCTCACGAGTCGAATCCCGCAGCGCGCCCCCGCCCTGTCAAGCAGGCGGACGCGGCGAAGCAAACAGCGGCCGACATCGAGCAGGGGCGCAGTCTCCCCGCGCCCGATCAACCGGCCTGCTCGGCGAGGCCCCTCCGGCGAAGCAGAGTGCTCGGGACAGGACTTGAATCTGCACGCCTCGCGGCAACGGCTTCTAAGACCGTCGTGCATGCCATTCCACCACCCGAGCGAGTGTGTCGCAGAGGGGAATTGCCGGTTTCCGCAGACGCCGTAAACGGAGAAACTGCCTGCCAGATTGCGCGGGCCGCACGACTGGGCTGGGCCGCGCGCCGGGTGCGGCCAGCTCAGGCGGCCGGAAGCTGCCGGAGAAATTCCAGCACCGGCAACGCCTCGGCTCCGCCTTTCTCGGCGTGGACGATCAACGGGATTCCATGCGGCCCCGGGCATTTCAACGCGTCCGGCCGGGCGGCGAGCAGGGCCTTCACCACGTCGAGATAGCCGAGCATCGTCATGGCGAACAGATCGGGCCGGGCTCCGTGCTCAAGAAGGAACAGTGCGATGTCGCGCCGGCCCATGTGCGACGCGCCGCCCAGCGCAGTCTCAAAATCGCCGTTGCCCCAGTCCCAAGTCGCGTTGAGCAGGTGCGGCTGGGCCGCAAGCATCGCCTGCGTCATTGGCAGGTCGCCGTGCGCGGCGGCGACGAACTGCCGCACGGGGTCGAGGTCAAGCGGCGGGGGCCGGGCGGGAACCGGCGCCGGGGCGGCCGGACCTGCCGGGGCGGGCGCGTCCAGTGCGCCCTGGGCGGCGAGCGCCGCTCCGAGCAGCGCGGATGATTGCAGGAATTGGCGTCGTGGGTTCATGGGAAGAGGAAGGCCGGCGCGGAAAACGGGCGCACGGCGTCAGGCCGGCCGTTTTTCGCACATCAGTTCGAGGATGTTGCCCTCGGGATCGCGGAACGGGCAGAGCCAGAGTTCGTGGTCGGGCATGCGTGCGGTCAGGGCCGGCGGATGTTCGATCTTCACCCCGCGAGCGGCGAGCGCCGCATGCGCCGCGTCGATGTCCGCGACCATCAGGTAGAGGATCGAAGACGGATGATCGAGCTCGGGGCTGCTCGGGACGCTCAACATCAGGCGCACACCGCCGCAGTCGAAGAACGCCATCTGCTCGCCCACGCTGAAAAGATGTTTGAGCCCGAGCACATCGCGGTAGAACGCGGTCGCAGCAGGAATATTTTTCGCATTGAGCGCGATCTGTCCGAGGCGGGTGATGGAAATTTTCGGGTCGTTCATTCTGGCAGGCTGTTTGGTAGAGCGGTTGACCGCCGGAGACTACCAGATCGGGTGCGACGGGCGCCTCCTATTTCTTGCGAAATGCCGAGGGGGCCGCGCCGTGCTGCCGGCGAAAGGCGCGGCTGAAGGCCCCGAAACTGTCGTAGCCGGCCGCGGCGGCGATTTCAGAAACCGACGCGCCGGTGTCCCGCAACAGCCGCGCGGCGTGAGCGAGCCGCACCGCCCGCCCGGTCGCGTGCGGGCTCTCGCCGAACGCCGCCGTGTAGTTCCGCTGGAAATGATAGGGCGACAAACAGGCTTCGGCCGCCGCCGCCGCGAGGGACGGCACACTCAGGGCTGCCGCGCGCACGAAGTCCCGCCCGCGACTGACGCGCCGGTAAAGTTCCGCGCGGGTGCTCGCCCGCGTTGCCGGCAGCCGGGCCGCGCGGGCGCGGTGATCCCGTTGGCTCAGCAGCATGGCCGCGAGCAGATCCAACAAGCGCTCCTCCAGCCAGCCGTCTTCGACGCGCCGGTTGCGGCAGGCCCGGTCAATCGCCCGGAGTTGCGGAGTGACCTCCTCCTCATTTGGCACGGTTGCCTCCAAGAAATAGACCGGCTGGCCGACCGCCGCCGGGTCGTCGAGCAGCAGTTCCGGCCGCTCGCGATACAAACGCGCCACTCGGCTCGCCCAGTTCTCCGGGAAAAACACGACTGTCGAGCGCACCGGGACTGGCGAAGCAATCTCAAGGAGATAGCGCTCGCCGTCGTTCAAGATCAGCCAGCAACCATCGTCCACGAGAAAACTCCCGCCCGCCGTCCGATAGTGCGCGGCGCCGCCGCGAAACGCGCGGATTCCGAGCGGCATTTCTCCCTCGAAATGATAACGGCGGCCGCGGCCGCAGAGGATCGAACGGGACTGGAGCGTGTCGGACACGGTGTCGAATTGAGGCAATCTGGTGCTCGGGACAGGACTTGAACCTGCACGCCTTGCGGCAACGGCTTCTAAGACCGTCGTGTATGCCATTCCACCACCCGAGCGAGTGACGGCATCTGGATTGCCCATTTCCCAACGGCCCGCAAGCGGAGAAACCGACTCCACCCCGTTGTCAGATTTTTCGCCACGGATAAGCACGGATACCAACCAAGCCAGAAACCTCCTATCCGCGTTCATCCGTGCGATCCGCGGGAAACTCCGGAGATCGTCCGTCGGAATTGAAGCCTGCGCGGTGCCGCGGCTGGCGCGGCTAGAAAAACTATCGGGACGTTTTTTGGACCACGGTTTTCACGGATCAGGCCGGACAGAAATTGAACAGAAGATAACGAAGGAAACAAAGGGCCGCGAGTTTGGCTCCGTCCTTCGTTCGCTTCGTTTCCTTCTGTAAGCCACCCCTTGGCTCCTTTCGTCCCACGCTTGTATCCGTGTTCATCCGTGCAATCCGTGGCAAACTGCGATGATCGTCGGCCGCGGAACTGCGACACTACCGATGGCGAGACGGGCGAACCCGAGAAAACCAATCAGTCCAGTTTTTGACCACGGATTTCACCGCTCGGCACGGATCAGACCGGACAGAAATTGAACAGAAGATAACGAAGGAAACAAAGGGCCGCGAGTTTGGCTCCGTCCTTCGTTCGCTTCGTTTCCTTCTGTAAGCCGTCTCTTGGCTCCTTTCGTCCCACGGTTGGATCCGTGTTCATGGGGCAATCCGTGGCAAACTGCGATGATCGTCGGCCGCGGAACTGCGACACTACCGATGGCGAGACGGGCGAACCCGAGAAAACCAATCAGTCCAGTTTTTGACCACGGATTTCACGGATATCCACGGATAAGAGGCGAACAAACTGCTCGATCCTCTATCGGTATTCATCCGAGCAATCCGTGGTTAAAATTTCTGCGATCTGAAACCAAATTCGCGGCGCAGAAACTGAACCACGGCTCAGGGCACCTTGACCGTCGGCAAAAACTGCGGCTCGCGGCGCGCGCGGGTGTGCGCCTCGAAGTCGGCGGCGAGCGCGAGCAGCCTGGCCTCACTCCACGCGCGGCCGAAAAACGAGAAGCCCACCGGCAGGCCCATCACCTGCGCCGCCGGCACCGTGACGCTCGGGTAACCCGCCACCGCCGCGGGCGACGAACTGCTGCCGGTGCCGTAGCCGCCGTTCACCGGATCGGTCAGCGCCGCCGGGCCCGTCGTCAGCGCGACGAGCGCGTCGAGATTGTTTTTGTCCATCAGCGCGTCGATGCCGTCTTTGCGCGCAATGCGCAGGCAGGCCGCGCGCGCATCGAGGTAGGCTTGGTCGGTCAGCGGCCCCTTGGCCTGCGACTTCACGAAAGTCTCCTGCGCGAAGAGCGGCATCTCGCGGTCGCGGTGCGCGTCGTTGAACGCGATGAGGTCGGCGAGCGACTTCACCGGGGCGGCGGGCCCGAGCGTGGCGAGGTAGGCGTTCACGCCGTTCTTGAATTCGTAGCGCAGCACTTCGCCCTCGGGGTCACCCGCCTCGCGCAGCGCCGGGACGTCCCCGAGGTCCACCACCTCCGCTCCGGCCGCGCGCAGCGCGTCGACGAGGCCCGCGAGCACCGGTTCCATCTTCGGGCGAAAGCCGAACGGTCCGCGCAACAGGCCGAGCCGCGCGCCCTTGAGCGCACCGGGCTGCAGTGCCGCGGCAAAGTTCGCCGCCATCGTCGCCGGCCGGGTTTGCGTGACGGCGTCGTGTTCGTCGGGACCGCTGATCGCTTCGAGCAGCAACGCGGCATCGCGGACGTTGCGCGCGATCGGGCCGGCGGTGTCCTGCGAGGCGGCAATCGGGATGATGCCCGTGCGGCTGACGAGTCCGACGGTGGGCTTCACGCCGACGACGCCGTTGACCGACGCGGGCGAGACGATGGAGCCGTCGGTCTCGGTGCCGACGGCGACGACACAGAGATTGGCCGCCACCGCGACGGCCGAGCCGGAGCTGGAGCCCGAGGGATTGCGATCGAGCGCGTAGGGATTGTGCGTCTGCCCGCCGCGGCCGCTCCAGCCGCTGACGGAATTCGTCGAACGGAAATTCGCCCACTCGCTCAGATTGGTTTTGCCGAGGATGACCGCGCCCGCGGCGCGGAGACGCGTGACGAGGGCGGCATCGTGCGGCGGCTTGGCGCCGACCAGTGCGAGCGAGCCCGCGGTCGTTTCCATCCGGTCGGCGGTGGCGATGTTGTCCTTGATCAGAATCGGAATGCCGTGGAGCGGCCCGCGCACGTGGCCGGCCTTGCGCTCGGCGTCGAGGGCATCGGCGATGGCGAGCGCGTCGGGGTTCAGCTCGATGACGGCGTTGATCGCCGGGCCGCCTTTGTCGATGGCGGCAATGCGCGCGAGGTAGGCCGCGGTCAGCTCGTGCGAAGTGAGCGTGCCGGCCGCCATGCGCGCTTGCAGCGAATCGATGGTCGCCTCGGCAAAGGCGAAATCGCCGGCGCGGGCGACGGTGAGGCTGGCAACACCGATGAGAGCAATTCGGAAAAAGTTTTTGACCACGGATTCCACGGATAGCCCCGGATCAGAACCGAGCCAAGCCACGAAATTTTGATCCGTCTTCAGCGGCGCCGGCACATGGAACCGGGGCGCCCCCAGGGGGGCGGCGGCAAAGGAAAGATTCTCGGCGCAAGCCCCCGAGGCATTGGGTCAAGACCGTGCGTTTCCGGTATTGTGGGAGCGACCTTGGTCGCGACCGTCGCGTGCAAGCACGCTCCCACAGCCATCCAGCCAAGCCGAAGCTCGCCCGACGCGGCGGGCAAGCTTCGCGGTATCGGACCCACAGGAAAGAGAAAGCCTCCCGGTGCGGCGGTGCGCGCGGTCACTTCAGCAACTCGGCGGCGGTGCGGTAGGTCGGAGGACGGCGGGCCTGCGTGCGCGCCTCGAAATCCGCGGCGAAGCCGAGCAGCCGCGCCTCCGTCCACGGTGCGCCGAAAAAAGAAATGCCGACCGGCAACCCGGCCACCTGCGCGGCGGGCACGGTCACATTCGGGTAGCCGGCGACGGCCGCGAGTCCGGCGCTGCCGCCGGTCCAGGTGTTGCCGTTCACCACGTCGAGAAAACCGGCCGGGCCGTTGGTGACCGCCACGATCGCGTCGAGGCGGTGTTTCGCGAGCAACGCGTCGAGGCCCTCTGTGCGCGCCAGCCGGCGGCAGGCCGCAAGCGCGTCCAGATAAGCCGGCTCCGTCAGCGGCCCGCGGGCTTGCGCCTGCACGAGCGTGTCCTGCCCGAACAGCGGCATCTCCTGCGCGCGGTGCGCCTCGTTGAAGGCGATCACGTCGGCGAGGGATTTCACCGGGGCGCCGGGCCCGAGCGTGGCGAGATAGGCGTTCAGTCCGGCCTTGAATTCATACTGCCACACCACCGCCTCGGGCGCGTCGAGGTCGTTGATCGTCGGCGCCAGCAGCGGGTCCACCAACTCGGCGCCCGCCGCGCGCAGCACCGCCAGTGCGGCCTCGAGCACGGGTGCCGTCGTCGGCCGCAGGCTCGACGAGTTGCGCAGCACGCCGATGCGCGCACCGCGCAACGCACCGGCCGGCAACGCCGCCGCCAAGGCCGGCAGTTCACCCGGCGGCAACGCCTGCGTCGCGGCGTCGCGCGCGTCGGGGCCGGCGAGGACCGCCAGCAGAATCGCGGCGTCGCGCACGGTGCGCGCCATCGGCCCGGGCGTGTCTTGCGAGGCGGAAAGCGGGATGACGCCCGTGCGGCTGACGAGCCCGACGGTCGGTTTGACGGCGACAATCGCCGCATGGCCCGCCGGGCCCATGATCGAGCCGTCCGTCTCCGTGCCGACGGCGGCGACGCACAAATTGGCCGCGACCGCGACTGCCGAGCCCGCGCTGGAGCCCCAGGGATTGCGGTAGAGCACATACGGGTTGCGCGTCTGCCCACCGCGGCCGCTCCAGCCGGTGATGCCCGCGCGCGACCGAAACCCGGCCCACTCGCTCAGATTGGTTTTGCCGAGGATGACCGCGCCCGCCGCGCGGAGGCGCGTGACGAGGGCGGCGTCCTGCGGCGGCTTGGCTCCGACGAGCGCGAGGGAGCCCGCCGTCGTCTCCATGCGGTCGGCCGTGGCGATGTTGTCTTTGATCAGAATCGGGATGCCGTGGAGCGGCCCGCGCACATGGCCGGCTTTGCGCTCGGCGTCGAGCGCGTCGGCGATGGCGAGCGCGTCGGGGTTCAGTTCGATGACGGCGTTGAGCTTGGGGCCGGCCCGGTCGATCTCGGCGATGCGCGCGAGGTAGGCTGCGGTCAGTTCGTGCGCCGTGAGCGTGCCGGCCGCCATGCGCGCCTGCAGCGAGTCGATCGTCGCTTCGGCGAAGGCGAAGTCAGCGGCGTGAACCACGGTGAGACTGGCGAAGCCCATGAAAAGCAACCGGACGATTTTTTTGACCACGGATTGCACGGATAGCCGCGGATCAGAACCAAGCCAAGCCACGAAATTCTTATCCGTATTCATCCGGGTCATCCGTGGTCAAAAATACTTCCGATCGTGGGGAAATTTTCATCCCGCCGTGCCGAGCGACTCGCCCATCTTGGCGTAGACCTCGAGGCCATCAGCGCTGTGCTGCACGAGGTCGGCGTCGAAGCGGATGCGACCGGGTTGAAAAATGGTGACGACGCACGAGCCGCCGAAGGCGAACAGGCCCTTCTCGTCGCCCTTCGCGACGGCGCGGCCGGCGATGAACGTCTGGAGGATCGAGCCGACCATCGTCGCGCCGATCTCGACGACGGCGACCTGACCGAACACCGGCGACTCGACGAGCGTCACCATGCGCTTGTTCTCCCACAGGTAGGCGAGGTTGCGGCGCAACGCGACAGGGCTCACTGAATACAGCCAGCCGTTGATCAGCCGCGATTCAGCCGGCACACCGCCGACCGGAAAATGAAACCGGTGATAATCCACCGGACACAGCCGCGAGATCAGCAGCGAGCCGCCGGCGAACCGCTGCGCCAGCGCCCGCTGCTCTTCCGGCAGTTGGCCCTCGCCAAAGAACGAGGCGAGGTCGAACTGCTGGCCCTTCGCGTAGAAGCCGGCGGCGGCAGCGACATTTTGAAATGCCAGGTGCCGTCCGTCAGCGGGCAGCACAGCGGAGCGCTCGCCGGGCGCGATGGGGCGGGCACCGGGCACCAGTGCGCGATAAAAGAACTCGTTGAAGGTCTTGAACGCATACGGTTTCTTCGCGAACTCATCGACGTCGAGGCCGTAGTCGACGATGAAGGGCAGCACGCGCCGCGCACTGTCGCGCATCGACATCCGCCAGCCGTAGTAGCGTGAGAGCAGCGCGCGCTTCACGAGCAAGTTCAGCGCGAAGCGGCCGAGCGCCGACTCGTAGGTCCAGCGGAGCCACCGTTCGCCGTAAACCTGCTCGGTCTCGAGGGTTTGCTTTTGCCGATGGAAATAGCGGATGGGCGCGACGGACATGCGGCGTCAGGCTTCACCGAAAGCCGCGCCGCCGCAAAGAAGAAAACGCGCCGGGTCCGCCGGGGCCGGGGCTTTCCGGCGAAAACCGCCGCGGGGCGCTTTACGGCGCTTTCGCTTCGGTGACGGGGCGGTGGGTTTTCAGCCAGACCTGCCCTTCTTTCGTGAGGAAGAAATCGAGCCAGATGTAGTAGAGTTTTTTGCCCGCGGCGACTTCGGCGCCGTGCATGGAGCCGAGCGGGATGTGCAGGACGGACAGCTCGGGAAAATCCACCCGCTGATCGTCGGCGGTGACGGCGGCATCGTTGCCCGCGAGGCCGATGAAATACTGTTCGAGCATCGGATGCTGGTGGCGCAGCACGCGGTCGGGGCCGGTGGTCTCGACGGTGCCGGCGGCCATGCGGGGCACGATGTCCTGGGGCAGCAGGGTGCGGCTGACCGTCCGGGCGCTCTTGATCGCCTCCCCGTAGGCCGGGCAGGAGCGAAACGGCTGCACGTAGGGCGTGGTCTGGAAGAGGGTGAGGCGGGGCAGGTCGGCCCGGTCTTCGGCGGTGAGTTTTTTGCGGATGCGCACGGCGACGACGGTCTCGCCGGGGGCGGCGGCGATCTCACAGGGCGCGCCGAGCGGCGCGCGCGCGATGGTTTCCTCGGCGAAGGGAAAGGTCTGGTCCTGCATCAGCACCGTGCCGCGCCCGCGGAGGAGGAACCAGACGATGTTTTCGTCGCTGGTCGCCGGCTGGCTGAAGCGGGCCGGGCCGACGATGGTGACTTGCTCGGTGATGACGCCGGGCACTTCGCCGGCCATCACTTCATGCACGGCGAAGCCCGCGGCGGGAGGGCCGGCGAGTTTTTCGAGCGGAATCTGGGTGCCGGCGGCGCTGCGGGTCGGCAGGCCGAGGAGAACGGCGGCGAGGCAGCCGAGGAGTTTGGTGCGGGGGAGGTGGGATTTCATGGGAGGCGGGAGAAAGGGGCCGGCCCGGGACGCGACGCGGGCGCCGGCGGCGGGGGCGCGAGGAAGTCACGCGGCGAATCTCGCCGCAAACAGCAGGATGGCCAGACTCGCGGCCGCGCAGAGCACGGTGACGACTCTGGCGCCGCGGGCGTTGCGGCGGTAGACGGTTTCGTGTTCCTGCGCGGCGACCCGCTCGGCCTCGCCGGCGAGCCGGAGGGCGCGGGCGGTGAGGAAGATTTTCAGGACCGCGTTGGCCGCGAGCGCGCCGAGGGGCAGCCAGGCGGACCCGCCGCCGGCCATCGCCCCGAGGGCCCGCGCGTCGAGCAGGAGGATGGCGAGGAGATTGAGCAGGGCGCAGGCGGATGCCCGGCCGGCGAGCTCCTGCACGCGCCGCTGGGCGGCGCCGACCCGGGTGGGATCGTCGGCGGTGACGGTGTTGCCGCCGGCGGGCGGGGCGTCGTCGGCCGGCGGACCGTCGGCGGCGAGCGGGAACGGCGCCCGCCAGGCGACCCAGACCGAGGGGACGGAGGCCAGCAGCACGACGAGGAAAAAGGTGGAGAATCCGAGGGCCTCGGCGAGCGGACCGGAGACCATGGTGGTGGGTGCGAGCACGAGGTTCATCAAGGCCGTGGCGAACGCGTAGTGCGTCATCGTGCAGCGGCCCGGGGCGAACTGCTGCATCATGTAAACCATGTTGCCGATGAAGCCGAAACCGTAGCCGAATTTCTCGATGCTCACGAGCAGGGCGACGGTCGAGTAGCCGAGGCCGTGGCCGGCGGCGCCGGCGTGGCTGAGATAGACGAAGGTGAGGTGCGGGAGATTGAGGCACAGGCCGAGGAGCGGGAGGGCGCGCCGCAGGCCGAGCCGGGCGAGGAACAAACCGCCGAGGATGCCGCCGGCGATGGACGCGATCGTGCCCCACACGGCGTCGATGCCGGCGACCTGGCCGGGCGTGAGCCCCAAGCCACCGCTGGCGACCGACGATTGGAGAAAAAGTTTTCCCTCGACGAGGAGCAACCCTTCGCCGAGGCGGTAGAGCAGGATGAACGCGATCATGCCCCAGAAGGAGCGTTTGTGGAAGACCGTGGCGGCGGAGGCGAGGAAGTCGGCGAAGACCGGCCCGGGCGCCGCGGGTCGGAGGGCACCGCCCGGGGGCAGAAAGAAGACGTGATAGACGGCGAGCAGCGCGAGCGCAGCGGCGGCCGTCAGCCAGACCGCCATCCACAGCGCCGTCTGCGACCAGCCCTGGGCGTGCGCGAGGCGCTCGAGGCCGGCGATGAGGACGCCGGTGGCGAGCACTTTGCCGAGGTTCCAGCACATGCCCTGGATGCCGGCGAGCCGGGCCTGGGCGCGAGGGGCGAGCGCGGCGAGGTAGAGCCCGTCGCCGCAAATGTCCTGGGTGGCGGACGCGAACGCGGCGACCCACAGCAGCGCCAGGCTGATCCGGAAGAACCCGGGCAGCGGCAACGCGAGCGCCACGCCGGCGAAGAGCACGGCGAGCAGCGTCTCCATCGCGAGCACGTGGAATTTTTTCGTGCGATACCGGTCGAGGAACGCGGCCCAGAACGGTTTCAGCGACCACACGACGATGACGCTGCCGAGCGCCACGGTGTTCTGGGCGTCGCCGATGCCGAGCGCCTTGAACATGCTCGAGGCGGTGCCGTTGATGACGTTGAACGGAATGCCCATCGCCAGATAGAGCGAGGGCACCCACAGCCACGGCCGGTAGCGCGCGGTGCGGTCCGCGGTCGGTGGCGCGGTGGGCGAAGCGGTGGTCGGAGCGAATGTCATCGGGGGCGAAAATCGGGGAGCGGTGGAATTTTTCCGGCGGCGAAGGCCCGGCGCGGCGTCAGTTTTGGCCGGCCTCGGGGGTCAGGACAAAGGTGGTCACGGTGTAGGGTTCGAGTCGGTAGGAAAATTTCCCGTCGGCGACGCGCGTGGCGGCCAACCGGACGACGTCGCGGTGGGCGGGGTTTTTCTGCCAGACGGCAACGGCGGCCCCGGCGACGCCGGGGAGGGTGAAGGTGGCATCGGTCGACGCGTCGGGGCTGCTGTTGATGGCGACGATATTCCGCGGATGGCCGGAGGCGACCACGGCGAGCAGGCCGGCGCCCGAGGCGACAGTGACAGCCACGACGTCGCGGCCGAACCCCGGGAACAAGCTCTCGCCGGTGAACATGCCGATGGCGTGATAGATCGGCAGCGGGTCGTTGACCTCGCCC
>JACQFT010000117.1 GCA_016199925.1 Opitutia bacterium
GAGAACAAGCACCAGGTGCTGGCGCACATTTCCGGCAAGATGCGCAAGCACTTCATCCGGATCCTGCCGGGAGACAAGGTCCTCGTGGAGCTGAGCCCCTACGACCTGACCCGGGGCCGGATCATTTACCGTTACAAGTAAGGAACGCGCCATGAAAGTCAGACCCTCGGTCAAGAAGATCTGCGCCAAGTGCAAAGTGATCCGCCGCGCGGGCGTCGTGCGGGTCATCTGCGAGAACCCCAAGCACAAGCAGCGTCAGGGCTGAGCCCCGCGCTTTCGAAGATTTCAGGAGACGAAGCACCATGGCCCGTATCGCCGGCGTCGACCTTCCCCCCAACAAGCGTGTCGAGATCGGTCTGACCTACATCTTCGGGATCGGAAGGCCGAGCGCCACGAAGATCCTCGGGACCGCGCAGGTGAGCCCGGACACGCGGGTCAAGGACCTTTCCGAAGACGAGGTCTCGCGGATCCGGAAGACGATCCAGGACCAGTTCACCGTCGAGGGGGACCTCCGAAAGGAGACCTCCCAGGACATCAAGCGACTCATGGAGATCGGCTGCTACCGCGGTCTCCGGCACCGCCGCAACTTGCCGGTCCGCGGGCAGCGCACGCACACGAACGCGCGCACGCGAAAGGGCCCCCGCAAGGGCGCCGTGGCCGGTAAGAAGAAGGCGACGAAGAAGTAAGGACGGAGAAGAGTCATGGCGACCGCTGCAGCGACGACCGACAAGGCCAAGAAGAAGGGCCCCCGCAAGGAGAAGAAGAACGTCCCGCACGCTCTCGCGACCGTGCAGGCGTCCTTCAACAACACCATCGTCTCCATCACGGACTCGAAGGGCAACGTCATCGCCTGGTCCAGCGCCGGCAAGTGCAACTTCCGCGGCTCGCGCAAGTCCACCGCCTACGCCGCCCAGGTCGTCGCCCAGGATGCCGCCCGCAACGCCATGTCCCACGGCTTGAAGGAAGTCCAGATCCGCGTCAGCGGTCCCGGCCTCGGCCGCGATTCCGCCATCCGCGGTCTCCAGGCGATCGGCCTCGAAATCTCCTCCATCATCGACGTCACCCCCGTGCCGCACAACGGCTGCCGCCCGCGCAAACGCCGCCGCGTCTAACCCGCTCCCCAACCCGCCAACTATTCCTCACCATGGCTCGCTACACAGGACCATCCACCCGCGTCAGCCGTCGCTTCGGCCAGTTCATCGTCGGTTCGCCGAAGGTTTTTGAACGCCGTAACTACCCGCCGGGCGTCCACGGCCCGAAATCGCGCCGCAAACTTTCGGAATACGCCGTCGGCCTCGCCGAGAAACAAAAGCTCCGTTTCATCTACGGCCTCCTCGAGCGCCAGTTCCGCCGCACCTTCGCCATCGCCAAGCGCGAACGCGGCGTCACCGGCGAACGCTTCCTCCAGCTCCTCGAGACCCGCCTCGACAGCGTCGTCTATCTCCTCGGCTTCGCCAAATCCCGCGCCGCCGCCCGCCAGCTCGTCAACCACGGCCACGTCCGCGTCAACGGCCGCAAAGTCGACATCGCCAGCTACACCGTCTTGCAGGGCGACGAGATCGAGATGAAGGCCGGCAACTCCTCCCGCCAGATGGCCACCCGCGCCATCGAGGAAACCCGCGCCCATGTCGTCCCCGGCTGGCTCACCCGGCAGGACGAGGCCCTCAAAGGCACCGTCACCCGGCTCCCCACCCGCGACGAGATGGAGCCCGCCATCAACGAACAGCTCATCGTCGAGTTCTACTCCCGATTCTGAGCCCTCTTCCTTTCGGTCGCTTCCTCCCTCCTCTCTAACTCTCCCAACTACGCCTCCAATGCCCAAGCGCCTCGGAAAATTCGAACTGCCCTCCAAACTCACCAAAGTCGAAGAGGGCGCCACCGCCACCTACGCCAAATTCATCGCCGAGCCCTTCGAGGCCGGCTATGGCCACACCGTCGGCAACTCCCTCCGCCGCGTGCTCCTCTCCTCCATCGAGGGCAGCGCCATCTCCTCGATCAAGATCGAGGAGGTCAACCACGAGTTCCAGAGCGTCGACGGCGTCGTCGAAGACGTCACCGACATCGTGCTCAACCTCAAGAAAGTCCTCATCGTCTCCGAAAAACGCGAGGCCGTCCGCCTCCACCTCAAGGTCAACCGCGAAGGCCCCGTCACCGCCGCCGACATCCAGGCCGACGCCAACATCAAGATCATCAATCCCGAGCAGGTCATCTGCACCCTCGACACCAAGCGCACCTTCGAGGCCGAGATCGAGATCAAGACCGGCCGCGGCTACTGCCCCGGCGAAAATAACAAAAAGGAAGAGCAGGCCATCGGCGTCATCCCGATCGACTCCCTCTTCTCCCCGGTCCGCCTCGTCCGCTACGCCGTCGAGAACACCCGCGTCGGCCAGATCACCGACTACGACAAGCTCGTCCTCGAAGTCTGGACCGACGGCCGCATCACCCCCGACGACGCCCTCAAGCAGTCCGCCTCCATCCTCAAGCACCACCTCGACGTGTTCGACCGCGTCTCCCCGGAGTCCTTCGAGTTCGAGAGCGTCGCCGCCGAAGTCTCCGAAGAGCAGAACAAGCTCCGCAAGCTCCTCAACATGTCGGTCAACGAAATCGAGCTCTCCGTCCGCGCGGCGAATTGCTTGAACAACGCCAACATCACCACCGTCGGCGAACTCGCCATGAAGACCGAGCAGGAAATGCTCAAATACCGCAACTTCGGCAAAAAATCCCTCAACGAGATCAAAGAGAAGCTCGAAGCCCTCGGCCTCTCCCTCGGCATGAAGTTCGACGAGCGCCTCCTCGAAAACAAGAAAGAGGCCTGAGCCGATTTTCGATTTTTTTGGTTCTGGATTTTTGATTGCTCCGGCGGTCGGGAATCCGAATCCAAAATCGAGAATCAAAAATCCAAAATTCCGTCATGCGTCACAAAAAACATCACGCCTCCCTCGGCGTCACCCGCGAGCACCGCAAAGCGATGCTCTCCAACCTGGGCGCCTCGCTCATCACCCACAGTCGCATCGAGACCACGCTGACGAAGGCCAAGGCCCTCCGCCCCTTCATCGAGAAGGTCATCACCAAGGCCAAAAAGGCCGCCGCCCTCCCGCGGACCGACGCCGGCAAGCTCTCCGCCGACGCCATCCACCTCCGCCGCATGGCCCTCAAGGACATTCGCGACGAGACCGCCGTCACCCTCCTCTTCAACAAGAAAGTCGCGCAGTTCGCCCAGCGCCCCGGCGGCTACACCCGCATCTACAAGCTCGGCCAGCAGCGCCTCGGCGACGCTGCCGAGATGGCGCTCATCGAGTTCATCGGCGCCGACGACGTCGGCTACTCGAAGTCCCGCGGCAAAAAGAAAGCCAAGAAGTCGGGCGCTCCGAAACCCGCCGCGCCCACCGCCGCCGCGCCCGCGGCCGAAGTGTCCGCCGAAGCTTCGGCGAAGGAGGGAGCCGCGCCCGACTCGTCCGCCGAAGCCCCGGCGAAGGCGGAAGCCCCCAAGGCCTGAGCGTCCTTCCGCTCTCACTCTCGACGCGCCGCACCTCCGGGTCGGCGCGTTTTTTCTTTCCCCTTGGCTCCTGGGCTGCTTCGTGTGAACTCTCCGCCGTGGTCACGCCGCCCGATTTCACTCTCGATGTCCTCCTCTACGGCCTCCTCGTCTTCGGCCTCTTCGGCTTTCTCTGGTTCTATTACGACCGCCGCGACCGCCGGCTCTACGACGCCGGGCGCCGCCGAATCACCTTCCACTGCATCCGTTGCGACACGCTCTACACCGAGAAAATCGGCACCGCCACCGCCCCGTGCCCCAAGTGCACGCACGTGAACACGCGGCTGAAATTCTGATTTGCGGTCGGCCCCGCTCCCGCTCCCCCTCCATGCTGAAACGCTTTCTGGCCGCGCTGCTGCTGCTCACCTTGCTCGCCGCCGCGCGCGCCGCCGCCGCACCCGCCGCGCCGTTCCGCGCGCTGCTCGACCGCTACTACGAGGATTACCTCGCGCTCTTCCCCGTCGAAGCGGCCATCAACGGCGACAGCGACCCCCGCTACGCCGCCGTCTGGCCCGACTCCCTCAGCACCGGCCACCGCGAGAAAGTCGCCACGATGTGCGAGCGCTATCTGGGCGAACTCGCCCGGTTCGACCGCGCCGCGCTCTCGACCGCCGACCAGTTGAGCTACGACACCCTGAAGTGGAACCTCCAGCTCCGCCGCGAGGGCGCCGCCCAATTTTTTCATCTGCTCCCCGTCAACCAGTTCAACTGCGACACCCTCACGTTCGCCCAGATGGGCTCGGGCACGTTCATCCATCCGTTCCAGACCGCGCAGGACTACGACGACTTCCTCCGCCGCGCCGCCGACTTCAGCGCGTGGGTCGACACCGCCATCGCCAACATGCGCCAGGGCCTGGCGTGGGGCTTCACGCAGCCGCGCGTGCTCATGGAGCGCGTCCTGCCGCAGCTCGCACCGTTGATGGCCGACGACGAGGAAACGAACACGTTCTTCGGCCCGCTGAAAAATCTGCCCGCGGATCTGAGCGCCGCCGATAGAACCAAACTCGCCTCCGCCTACCGCGCCGGTCTCCGCGCCATCGTGCTGCCCGCCTACGCCCGGCTGCACGATTTCATCCGCGACGAGTATCTGAAAAATTGCCGCGCCACCGCCGGCCTCGGCGCGCTGCCCGGCGGCCCGGAAGCCTACGCCTATCTCGTCCGCCTCCAGACCACCACCGACCTCACCCCCGATCAGATTCACGCGATCGGCCTGCGCGAGGTCGCGCGCATCCGCGGCGAGATGGACAAGGTGCGGGAGCAGACCGGCTTCAAGGGCACGCTGACGGAGTTCCTGCAATTCGCCGCCACCGCCCCGCAGTTCACCCCCTTCACGACCGACGAGCAGGTGCTCGCCGCCTACCGTGCCGTCGAGGCGCGCGTCCTGGCGGCGGTGCCGAAGTTCTTCGGCCGCCGGCCGCGCGCGAAATTCGAGATTCGCGCGACGGAGGCGTTCCGCGCCGCCACAGCGTCGCATGAATACATCGCGGGTTCCACCGACGGCGCCCGCCCCGGCGTGCTCTTTGTGCCGATCACGGACCCCGCCAAATACCGCACCCCGCGCATGGAGAACCTGTTTCTCCACGAGGTCATCCCCGGCCACCATTTCCAGCTCTCGCTTGCGCTGGAGAACACCCGCCTCCCGCGTTTCCGCCGCTACGACGCGAACAACGCCTACGTCGAGGGCTGGGCGCTCTACACCGAGAGCCTCGGGCGCGAACTCGGCCTCTACACCGATCCCTATCAATATCTCGGGATGCTGCTCGGCGACATGAACCGCGCCATCCGGCTCGTGGTCGATACCGGCCTGCACGCCAAAGGCTGGACCCGCGAGCAGGCGATGGCGTTCGCCGCCGAGAACTCCGGCGGCCCGCCCGGGAACCAGGCCTCGGCCATCGAGCGCTACATGGCCCACCCCGGGCAGGCGCTCGGCTACAAAATCGGCCAGCTCAAGATCCGCGAACTCCGCGCCCGCGGCGAACAGCAACTCGGCCCCCGGTTCGACCTCCGCGCCTTCCACGACGAAATCCTCGGCGAGGGCGCGCTGCCCCTCGCCGTGCTCGAGGCCCGTCTCCAGGCGTGGTTCGACCACGTGACGGCCGGGAAATAAACGCCCGTGCTTCGCCGCCTCCTCTCCCCCGTTTTTCTGCTGCCGCTGGGACTGGCGCTGTTTGTCGGCGGCGCGAAACTGGCGTTGCTCCATTTTTATTCGAGCGACCTGCCGTTCAGCGACCAGTGGGCGGCCGAGGGCAACGCCGTCGTCCGGTGGATTCTCGGGGCGCAGATGCAGTGGAGCTTTTTCTTTTTCCCGCACGGCGAACACACGCCGGCGCTCACCCGCATCGTCGACTTGGGGTTGTTCTGGCTCAACGGCGACCAGTGGGACTCGCGCGTCGAGATGCTCGCGTCGGTCGCGCTCCATGTGCTGGGCGTGCTCGTTCTCTGGCAGTTCGTCTGCGTCGCGCTCGCCCGGCGCTGGCGGCCGGCCGGCGCGGCGCTGGCCGCAGTGCTGTTTTCGCTGCCCTCCAACTACGAGAATTTCCTGTGGGGCTTTCAGACGCAGTTTCTTTTCCTCCTCCTGTTCGGCGCTGCCCACGTGTGGGGCACCTTGCGGGAAGAGCGCGTGGGGGCCTCGTGGCTGCTGGCCCAACTGGCCGGCGTCTGCGGCCTGTTCTCCATCGCCTCCGGCTGGGTCTCCGCTGTCGCGCTCGGGGCCGTCGCCTGCTGGCGGCTGCGCGAGAATCCCCGCCACCGCTGGGCGTGGGCCACCCTGGTCGTCAACCTCGCGCTCTCCCTCGCAGGCTGGAGCCTGCTGCACCGCGCGTTCTATACGCCGGGGCACGCGGCGTCGTTTCCCTGGCAGTTCCTCGAGGCGCTGGGCCATCTCCTGTCGTGGCCTCTGCCCGGTCCGTTCGGGGCGCTGTTCCTGCAGTTGCCCGCGCTGGTGTTCGGGTGGACCTGTCGGCGCCGGCTCGGCGAGCCGCCGGTTCGCCTGCTGGCGGGATTGATTCTTTGGAGCTGGCTGCTGGCCGCGGCTTTCGCCTACGGCCGCGGCAGCACGCCGAGCGAGATCGCCGTGCGCTACTTCGATCCGCTGACCGTCGGCCTGATGGCCAACGGGCTGGCCTTGGGCTGGCTGCTCGGCCGCAGGCTGGACCGGCTGCGCTCCGTGCAGATTGCAGTCGGACTGGTTTGGCTGATCGTGCTCGGAGCGGGCCTCCGCACCCAAAACAAGCCGGACGACCTGGACCACAATTTGGCCCGGCAACGCGAATTCTATCAGCGCGAACGCCAAGTCCTTCTCGCGTTCCTCGCCTCCGGGCATCCGGCCGCGCTCGAGACGGATCGGGAGGTCCGGCAATTTTTCCCCCATTTCCGCGACACGATCGATGTGCTGAGCGACCCGCTGACGCGCACCGCGCTGCCGCCGAGCATTTGCCTGCCGCTGCCGGTCCAACGCGACGCCGCGCGCTCGTCGCCGGCGGGGATCACCTGGACTCAGGCCTTGGCGACGCCCACCGGCCGGCGCGCGCTGCAGATCGCGGGCGGCAGGAACGGCGCGGTGCTGGTCAGCTTTCCGCTCGTCGGGGTGAGCCGGCCGGTCTTGCAGTTTCAGCTCCTCGGGCGCCTCGGCCCGGGCGAAGGCGAAGTCTATCTGGAAGACGCCGCCGGGGCTCGCCGCTATCCCGCCGAGGCGACGGTGGACTCCGCCGGCCGGTGGAAAACCATCAACCTTCTTGGCGGCGAGGGCCCGCTCCGCCTCGTGGCCAAGGCCGCGGCGGGAACTCAGCTCGCCCTCACCGAGCCGGTCGAGGTGGGTTGGCTGTCGTGGCTGGCGCCCAAGGTCGCCTCCGGCTGGGCGTGGCTGCTCGGGGCCGGCACCGTCTGCCTCCTGGCCGGAACGGTCCGATCGCGCCGCGGTGCACCCGAAAACTGACCGAGTTTTTTGATTTCATTCCGGCGCGAAGTCTCCCAGTTTCCCGCATGGCGCAGACAATTGCTGTTCTCGATTTCGGCTCCCAACTGACCCAGGTCATCGCACGTCGCATCCGCGAGTGCCAGGTTTACTCGAAGATCTACCACTTCCGCACGCCGGCCGCCCAGCTCCGCGAGGAGGGCGTCATCGGCCTCATCCTCTCCGGCGGCCCGCAAAGCGTCTACGCCGAGAACGCGCCGCACCCCGATCCGGAGATCTTCAAGCTCGGCGTGCCCGTGCTCGGCATCTGCTACGGCGTCCAGCTCATGGGCCACTTCCTCGGCGGCAAAGTCGCGCTGAGCAAGGCCCGCGAATACGGCCGCGGCCGCCTGACCATCACGCACCGGAGCAAACTTTTCGCCGGCCTCCCGCGAAAACTCCGCATCTGGAATTCGCACGGCGACAAGCTCACCAAGCTGCCCCCGGGCTTCACCGCGACGGCCGAGTCGGACAACTCGCCCTTCGCCGGCATCGAGGACCGCAAGCGCGGGTTCTACGGCATCCAGTTTCACCCCGAGGTTTTTCACACCGAGCGCGGCGTGGACATGATCCGCAACTTCCTCGTGCGGGTCTGCGGCGCGAAACAAGACTGGACGACGCAGGATTTCATCGCGCACGCCGTGGCCGACCTCCGCGCCAAGGTCGGCAAATCCCGGGTGCTCCTCGGCCTCTCGGGCGGAGTCGATTCCTCGGTCGCCGCGGCCCTGCTGCACAAGGCCGTCGGCCGGCAGCTCACGTGCGTCTTCGTCGACAACGGCCTCCTCCGCAAAGACGAGCGCGCCAGCGTCGAGGCGCTCTACCGGCGGAACTTCAAGATCGACCTGCGCGTCGTCGACGCGACCGCGCTCTTTCTCCGGCGCCTCAAGGGCGTCACCGAGCCCGAGCAGAAGCGCAAGATCATCGGCCGCACCTTCGTCGAGGTCTTCGAGAAATCCCTGAAATCCATCGGCGGCGCCGAATTTCTGGGGCAGGGGACGCTTTACCCCGACGTCATCGAGTCCGTCTCGATCGCCGGCAATCCCGCTTCCCTCATCAAGACCCACCACAACGTCGGCGGCCTGCCCGAGCGCATGAAGCTCAAGCTCGTCGAGCCGCTCCGCGCACTCTTCAAGGACGAGGTCCGCCAAGTCGGTGCCGCGCTCGGCCTACCGAAGGAAGTCGTCTGGCGCCAGCCGTTCCCCGGGCCCGGCCTCGGCGTGCGCGTGATGGGCGACATCACCGCCGACAAACTCGAAATCCTCCGCCACGCCGACGCCGTCCTGCAGGACGAGATGATGAAGTCGGGCTACTACTGGAAGGTCTGGCAGTCGTTCGCCGTCTTCCTGCCCGTGAAAACCGTCGGAGTCTTCGGCGACGAGCGCACCTACGACTACGTCATCGCTCTCCGGATCGTCGAGAGCATCGACGCCATGACCGCCGACTGGGCGCCCCTGCCCCACGAGCTGCTGCAAAAAATCTCGAGCCGCATCACCAACGAAGTGCGGGGCGTCAGCCGCGTCGTGCTCGACATCAGCTCCAAACCGCCCGCCACGATCGAGTGGGAGTGAGCTTTTCCCGTTGCGAATGCTGGCACCGCGACCCACTTTGCCTGTCCATTCCCCTCGCATGAAAGCCCGCCCATTTGCCGCCTGCTCCGTCCTGTTCGCTCTCACCGCCGTCTGGGCCGCCGCCGCCCCTGCGGATCAATGGATTGCCAAGGCCCGCGCCTACATCGGCACCGAGCGCGCCCTCGACGCCGTCCGCAGCCTCCACATCACCGGCACCCTCGAAAACGAGACCGGCGCCAAGGTGCCCGTCGACATCATCTGCCAGAAACCCGACCAGCGCCTCATCAAAATGACCTTCGAGAAGGCCGTGAAAATCACCGCCCTCGACGACTACGACGGCTGGGAGCAGACCCGCGACTCCACCAATCCGACCAACTGGCAGTTGAAGCTCATGGACAGCTCGCAGATCAAACGCATCCGCGCCGACAACGCCGAGACCCTCAATTTCTTCAAGGGCATCGAGCAGCACGGCGGCAAAGTCGAGTTCCTCGGCGACGCCAAGACCGACGGGCGCGACACCGTGAAACTCGCCTACAACTACGGGCCCGGAATCGTTTTCTACCGCTACATCGACAAAGCCACCGGCAAACAGCTCCTGGTCGAGACCGAGTCCGGCGTCACGATCCGCGAAGAGGGCGAGATGATCGTCAACGGCGTGCGCTTCTCCAAGCGCATCATCAACCGCAACGCCGACGGCAAGACCAACACCCTCACCATCGACACCCTGACGCTCAACGAGGTCTTCCCCGAAAACCTCTTCGCCGTCCCCTCGCTCATCGCGAAGTAACCCGCCGCGGCCGGTTGCCTCGCGGCGGACTCCCGGCGCGACGGCTCGCTCCGGCTGGGCATGCACCTGCGGGAGCGGGCTTGCCTGCGACCGCCCGCGACCGAAGGCGCTCCCGCCGAGCAGGCCCGAAGCAGAATCGTCCGACTCCCGTGGGCGCGCCCACGGGGGATCTTCGCCGGGCGCGGCCGCAACATTCCCTTTCCGCGCCGAAGCCGCGCACTACTGCTTGGCCCCGGGCCCCGTCCGCGCCGGGCTTTGCTTTGCAACCGGGGGGAAATCTGCTCTGCTCGCCGCACCCCTTCGTATGCAAAAGACCGCCCTGATCAGGATCGACGACAAGGAACTCAGCCTGCCCGTGATGGTCGGCACCGAAGGCGAAAAAGCCGTGGATGCCCGCAAGCTCCGCGCCGACACCGGCTACATTTTCTACGACCAGGGCTACGGCAACACCGGCTCCTGCGAGAGCGCCATCACCTACCTCGACGGCGACAACGGCATCCTCCGCCACCGCGGCTATCCCATCGAGCAGCTCGCCGCGCACAGCGAATACGTCGAGACCGCCTACCTCGTCATCTACGGCGAACTCCCCACCGCCGAGCAGCGCCACGCCTTCGGTCAGCTTCTGCGCCAGCACGCGCCCGTCGAGACGCAGATGCTCAAACTCGTCGAGGCCTTCCCGCAAGACGCGCCGCCGATGGTCATGCTCGGCGCGCTCGTCGGCTCGCTCGCCGCGTTTTATCCCGAGCTCGCCACGAACAATTTCGAGAAAGACCTCAAGCAGTTCGACCTCGCCGCCGCCATCGCCATCTCGAAGATCCGCACGCTTGGCGCGCTCATCTATCGCCACAAGCAGGGCCTGCCCTTCACGCACCCGAAGGACATTTCCTTCTGCGATAATTTCCTGCACCTGATGTTCTCCGAGCCCTATCAGGATTACGTCGCCATCCCCGAGGTCGCGCAGGCCCTCAACCTCATCCTGCTCATGCACGCCGACCACGAGCAGAACTGCAGCACCTCCACCACGCGCATGGTCGGCTCCAGCGGCGCGAATCTCTTCACCTCCCTCTCCGCCGCCATCGGCGCGCTCTCCGGCCCGCTCCACGGCGGCGCCAACGTCGCCGTCATGCAGATGCTCCAGTCGATCCACGACGAGCACGACGACGGCTCGCGTTTCATCGAGGCCGCCAAAGGCGGCTCCAAGAGCAACCGCCTGATGGGCTTTGGCCACGCCGTCTATCGCAACTTCGATCCGCGCGCCAAAGTCATCGGCCAGGCTTGTCAGGTCGTCCTCAACAAACTCGGCAAATCCGACCCGCTGCTCGACATCGCCCAGCACCTCGAGCAAGCCGCGCTCAAGGACGACTATTTTGTCTCGCGCAAACTCTACCCCAACGTCGATTTTTATTCCGGCATCATTTTGCGCGCGCTCGGCATCCCGACGAACATGTTCACCGTCATGTTCGCCATCGGCCGCTCGCCCGGTTGGATCGCCAACTGGCGCGAAGTCGCCTCGAACGCCAAAGGCCGCATCTACCGTCCCCGCCAAATCTACGTCGGCCCCGTCCAACGCGACTACGTCCCGATGGCGAAACGCGGGTGATCGGTATCTTTCCCTTCAACCCGCCCCAAAGACTGACCGCGTCCGCTCGGCCCGATATTCCGCGTCGCAAAAAATCAAAGATTGGTGGTTGAAGGGAGAAGGCGACGTTGTGAATCCCGTAAGGAGTCCAAAGAAATGAGCAGTTCCACTGGTTTCTTGACGGTAAGGAAAAAACTCAGTCCCGTCCCATAGCGTGCGGGCGTGGTGAGGCAACTGCTTGCGCGGGAGCGTGAGCAGGGGTGCGGCGGGAACGTGAGCGATTGATACTTTCTGGGTGGACAGGGCGTTTACGGGGCGGAGTTCACGCGGGCTGTCC
>JACQFT010000038.1 GCA_016199925.1 Opitutia bacterium
AAAGCCTACGACACCAAGGTCGGCACGCACGTCTTCCTCGCGCAGATGGACGACGCGCATCCGCTCTGCGTCATCCTGAAAAAGATCGAGTTCGGCACGATCACCGGCCGCCAGCGCATGGTCGGTTGGTTCGACGCCGTGGAAAAAGGCGACGCGCTTCGCTACGGCGGCTTTCAGGATTTGATGATCAACAAAATCGACGCCCTGACGCACGCCGGCGACTGGCGAGGCGATTTGCTCATCTGCACGGCGTATCAGTCGCCCGACGGCACGTTGCACCGCCATGTCCCGCGTGACGACGCCATCCGCCGCACGCTCCGCCCCGTGTATGAAAAATGTCCCGGCTGGTCGGAGGATCTTTCCCGCATCCGTCACTTCGCCGATCTCCCGCCCAACGCCCGACGCTATGTCGCCGCGATGATGCGCAGCATCTGCGACGTCGCCTACGAGGGCGGCGAGCGGCCGGCCACGTTGCCGAATCTCCGCTACCTCGGCGTCGGCCCCGGCGAATCGCAGCTCATCAAGGACGTCCCCGCGACCCGCGAACTCCTCGCGCTGAAGTAAGGATCCCCGGAGCAAGCTCCGGGGCATTCCAGAAACCTGTTCACTGCTTTTGTGGGAGCGAGCTTGCTCGCGACACGCACACCACACTGGGTCGCGTTCAAGCACGCTCCCACAGCCCAACCAAGCCGGAGCAAGCTCCGAGGTATAGAACCCATAGGGACTAGAAAACCGGAGCCGTCGCTCCGGTTTTCGAGTCGTTTGCCGTCTGGCCGACGGCAACGGGATCACTCAGCCGCGTTTCTTTACCAGGCCGAGTTCTTTTTTGATATTGTGCACACTCGGGAGCGAGATGCCGAGCGCCTTGGCAATTTCACCGCCGGTCTTGCCGGCCTGCGCCAAGCCTTTCAGCTTTTGTTTCATTTCCGGCGTAATCACCGCGCGCTTGCGGCGGGAGCCGCCGGACTGGTGCGCTCGTGGGGCCGGCCCGCCTCGGTCGGCAGCGCGCAGCGCCTTGATGAATTCATCCATCGACTTGCAACCGAACTTGGCCGGCAAAGCGCAGAGCTTGCGCTGAGATCCCTGAAGTTGTTTTTCCAACCTGGCGACCATCCTTTGATATTTCGCCAGTGCCTGAAGTTTATTGGTAACCATGCGCCATACTAGTATCCCGCGGTCGCGTATAGGCAAGCCGCCGTTGGCTATAGAATCATAAAACCCTGCCGGCAGCCACGCCCGCTAGAAATCCTGGAGGTGCGCCTCGCCGAGTCCCCGGGCCGGCTCGATCCGCGCCAGCACTTCGCCCAACAGATAGACCGAGCCGGTCACCACGACGGTATCGCCCGGCTGCCCGATCGCACAGGAGCGGGCGTCGGGGAAAACCTGCTCCAGCGTGGCCCGCCGCAGGAGGGCGCGCGCGGCGGGGGGCGTGTATGATTCGAGCTGCTCCTGGGTGCAGGCGCGCTCCATCCGCGGCGGCACCAGGTAAATTTCCCGGGCGTGGCGCCCGAGAACCTCGAGCAGCGCCCGCGCCCGGGATTCGCCCAGCACGCCGGTCACGACGACGGGTTTGCGGCCGGTCTCGGCGACGAGCTGCCGGAGATTGGCCTCCAGCGTCTCCGCCCCCTCCGGATTGTGCGAAGCGTCGAGCACGAGCGGCCGGCCCCCGATGCTGGTGCGCTGCCACCGGCCCGGCCACCAGACTTGCCGCAAACCCGCCGCGATGGTCTCCGCCCCGAGCCGCCACTCCGGCGGCATCAGCCGCGCGACCAGCGTCGCCGACGCGGCATTCCACCGTTGATAGTCGCCTGCGAGGTTCGTCGCCGGGTATCCGCTGATCGCCTCGCCAAAAATTTCGCGCACGGAATGCACCGGCGCGTGGCGCTCGCGGGCAATCTCGCGGATCACCACCTCCGCCTCGGCGGGCACGCGCCCGAGCACCACCGGCCGGCCTTCCTTGATAATTCCCGCCTTCTCCCGGGCGATCTGGCCGATGGTGTCGCCCAACATTTCGCAGTGGTCCAGCCCGATGGACGTGATGACCGCGACCTCCGGCAGCACGACATTCGTGGCATCGAGCCGGCCGCCGAGCCCGACCTCGACGATGGCGACGTCCACCTGCTTCCGCTGGAATTGCAGGAATGCCATCGCGGTCATGAACTCAAAAAAACTCGGCCGTTCGTCCGCGTGGGCCGCCGCGAGCCGGTCGGCCGTCGGCTTCAGTTCCCGGGTGTAAGCGACGATCTCCGCCTCCGTCAGCAACTGCCGCTCAACCTGCACGCGCTCGCCCAGCCGCACCAAATGCGGCGACGTGTAGAGTCCGGTGCGCCAGCCGGCCGCGTGAAAAATTGCGTCGAGCATCGCCGCGACCGACCCTTTGCCGTTCGTGCCCGCGATGTGCAGCACCGGATAATCCCGCTCGGGATGCCCCAGCGCCGCCGCCAGCCCGCGCATCCGGTCGAGGCCAAACTTCGGCCCGGCGGCTTTCAACGCATAGAGATATTCCGTCACCGACGCGTAGTCGGCCAGGAACGGTGACGACGGCGACATCGTGCAGGCCGCGTCAGTTCGCCGCGGCGACGGCCACCGGGAACGGCGCCGACGTCGGCACTTTGCGCGACTGGTATTTGTGCAGATGCAGCACCTGCAGCAACGCGGCGAGCCGGTCGCGCATCTCCGTGCGCGGCACAATCTGGTCGATCAGTCCGTGCTTGAGCAAAAACTCCGCCGTCTGGAAACCGGCCGGCAGGGTCTGCTTGGTCGTCTCCTTGATGACGCGCGCGCCGGCGAAACCAATCAGCGCCCCCGGCTCGGCGAGGAGGATGTCCCCTAGCGTGGCGAAGCTCGCGGTGACACCGCCCGTCGTCGGATAAGTGAGGACGGAGATGTAAGGCAGCTTCGCCGCCGCCAGCCGGCCGAGCGCGGCGCTCGTCTTCGCCATCTGCATCAGGCTGAAAATGCCCTCCTGCATTCGCGCGCCGCCCGAGGAGCTGACGATGATGCAGGGAACCCTCTTCTTCAGCGCGCGTTCGACGGCGCGGGTGATCTTCTCCCCCACCGCCGCGCCCATCGCCCCGCCGCAGAAACGAAAATCCATCACCGCCAGCGAAACCTCGATCCCGTGGATTTTTCCCACGCCGCAAACGACCGCCTCCGGCAGACCGCTGTCCTTTTCGTATTTCTTGATCCGGTCCGGATACGCCGCCGAGTCGACGAACTTCAGCGGGTCGCCCGACTTCACGTTCGCGTCGAACTCCGTGAACGACCCCTCGTCGACCATGCTCTTGATCCGCTCGCGCGACCCGATCGGGAAATGGTAGCCGCTTTTTGGGACGACCATCAGGTTGTCCGCGAGGTCCTTGTTGAAGATGATTTCGCCGGAGACCGGGCACTTGGTCCACAGGCCTTCCGGGATATTTTTCTTCTTCTTGGTGGAAGTCGTGAGCTTGGGCTTGGAAAAATGTGTCATGAGTGAGGATCAACCGTGGCCGAAAGTGGCGACGTCGAGGTTCAGCGCCCCGGCGCGGCGGAGCACGGCGGCGCAGGCATTGAGAGTGGAACCCGTGGTGAAAACATCGTCGACGAGGACGTAACGTCGGGCCGGATGTATGGCCGCGCCGGAGGACATGGCAAAGGCATTTTTCAGATTCTTCTGCCGCGCCGCCCGGTCGTAGTGCGTCTGCGATTCCGTATCGACGACGCGCCGCAGCAGCAGTTCGACGCTCGCCTGCCCGCCGGCGGCCCGCACCGCGCACTCGGCGAGCAGTTCGCTCTGGTTGTAGGTGCGCTCGCGCCGCTTGCGCGGATGCAACGGCACCGGCACGAGCACGGCTCCGCAAAGATAGTCGGTGTAGCCCGGTGCCGTCTGCATCAGCGTCACCACGTCCTCCAGCACGTGCAGTCCGTGGTGGTATTTCAGCGCGTGCACCAACGAGCGCCCGGGGCCCTTGAGCAGCACGGCCGTTTTGCCCCGGCCGAATTCGGGCACCAGCGCCTCGCAGTGCGGACACAGCCGGTTGGCCTCCATCTCACCGAAAAACGGATGCCCGCACGTCGTGCAATGCGGCTCGGCCACCACGTGCAGCTGCCGCTCGCAAGCCGGACAAACATGCCGGAGCGCGCCGTCTTCAACGAGACCCTCGCAGTGCACGCAGCTGCGCGGGAACACCACATCGAGGGTGTCTCGCCAGCGGCCTTGCAGCGTCGCCTTCATCGCCGCACTCAATAGAAAACTTTCACCAAAAACAATCCCTGCGCCGGCGCCGTCTGCACGGCCGCCGTGCGCCGGCCGGTCTCGAGCATCGCGGCGACGTCTTCGGGCCGCAGCTTCCCCAGGCCCACGATCACCAGCGCGCCGACCAGACTGCGCACCATCTTGTAGAGGAAACCATCGGCCTCCAAAGTGAACCGCACCCGGCGCCCCCGGCGCACAATCTCGAACCGGCGCAGGTCGCGCACCGTCGTTTCGCGTTCGGTGCCGTTATTCGCCGAGAATGCTTTGAAGTCGTGCCTCCCGCGCAGCAGCGCCGCGGCTTTTTCAACCGCCTTCCAGTCGAGCTCGCGGTTGATCGACCAGCAGTAGCGCGTGGCGAACGGGTCCGCGTCGCCGAGGAAAACGTGGTAGCGGTAAGTCTTTCCCTTCGCGTCGAAGCGCGCATGGAAATCCGCCCGGGCCCGCCGCAGACTCTTGATCCGGATCGCGCGCCCGAGACCGCCCTGCAACGCCGTGCGCAGTTTCTCCGGGCCATGCGCCCACTCGCCGTCGAAATGAAAAACCTGTCCGAGCGCGTGCACGCCCGAGTCGGTCCGCCCGCTGCCGTGGATGCGCACCTCGCGCGCGAAAATTTTCCGCAGTTGCCGCTCGATCACATCCTGGATCGCCTGCCCGCTCGCCTGACTCTGCCAGCCCTCGAACGCGCTCCCGTCGTAGGCGCACCCGCAGCGCCAGCGCATCGTGGTGGTGGGTTTGGTCGGCAGCATCGGCTGCACGTTGCGCGGCCCGCGCCTGCGCCGCAAGCCGGAGATGCAGCGGCGCCGGCGGCGAAAAATGTTGTGCGGCACCGGCCCGCCCCGGCAAATTGCCCGTTTGTGAAGCACCCGAAATACCGGCACATCATCTGGGACTGGAACGGCACCCTGCTCGACGATCTCGACTACTGCATCGGCGTCATGAACGGCATCCTGCGCCGTCGCCAGTTGCCCGAGATGGACCGCGTGCGCTACCACGACCTCTTCGATTTTCCCGTCCAGCATTATTACGAGCGACTCGGTTTCGATCATACCAAGGACACGTTTCACACGCTGAGCGTCGAGTTCATCGCCGGCTACGACGCCAACCGCTGGGACTGCGCGCTCCACCCCGCCGCACGCGCCACGCTCGCCGGCGTGCAGGCCAGCGGCACGACCCAGTCGATCCTCTCCGCCTACCGCGACGCCACGCTGAAAGAGATCGTCGGCCACTTCGGCCTGACGCCGCACTTCAGCCATCTCGCCGGCCTCGACGACATCTACGCGCACAGCAAAGTCGAACTCGGCCACGCCCAAGTCAAAGCGCTCGGCCTGGCGCCCGCCGATATTGTCCTCGTCGGCGACACCGTCCACGACCTCGAAGTCGCGCGCGAACTCGGCGTCGACTGCGTGCTCGTCGCCGCCGGCCATCATCCTTTCGCCAAACTGCGCCACCACCACGACCGCGTGCTCCACACGCTCGCCGAGCTTCCTTCGGTGCCCGGCCTGGAGTTCCTCGCTTAACTCTGCTCGGGCCATGCCGGCGGGATTCGCTGGTCGAGGAAATCCTGCAAGATCAGACAGGCCGCGCGCGAATCGATCAGGCCGCTGTCGCGCACCCCGCGCCGGTCTTTCTTCGCGATCGACGACTCCGCGGCGTAACTCGTGAGCGTCTCGTCGATCAGATGCACGGGCAGACCGAAGTCGGCCTTGAGCCGCGCCACAAACGCATCGACTTCCTTCGCCTTGAAACCGGTCGAGCCGTCCAGGTTGAACGGATAACCGACGACGAGGTCCGTGATGCGCCGCTGCCGGATCGCCTCGCCCAGCTTCACCCAGCGAATCGTCGGGTCCGCGTCGATGAGTGCCGGCAACGGCGTCGCGACGCCAACCTCGTCGCCGTGCGCGAGGCCGACGCGCTTCGTGCCGTAGTCGATTCCGAGGCAGCGCATCGCTCAGAGAAATTTCTTTCCACCCGCGTCGCCTTCGAGGCGCTTGAGCAGTGCCTTGATCTCCTGTGCGCGCGCCTTCGTGCAGACGAGCGTGGCGTCGGGCGTGTGCACCACCACGAGATCGTCGGCACCGACGACCGCGGTGAGATGGCCGTCGGTCGAGACCACGATGTTGTTCTTGCCGCCCTCGACCATCGCGAGCCCGCGCAGCACGTTGCCGGCAGCGTCCGGCGGGAAATGTTTGGCAATCGCCGGCCACGCACCGACGTCGTCCCAGTCGAACGTCGCAGGCACGACGACGACGTTCGTCGATTTCTCCATCAGCGCATAGTCGACGGAAATTTTCGGCAGCGTCGGATAAAGCGCCGCCAGCGCCGCATCCCACGTCCCGCTGCTCTTGGCCGCCGCCTCAACCTTGGCAAGGCCCGCGTAGAGTTCGGGCGCGTGCGCCTTGAAGGCCGCTTCCACGACCGGCACGCGCCAGACGAACATGCCGGCGTTCCAGAAATATTCGCCTGAGGCCAAGTAGCCCTCGGCCGTCGCGAGACTCGGTTTTTCAACAAAACGCTTCACGGCCATCGCCCAGTGTCCGTCAAATTCTTTCCACGGTCCGGCTTGCCGGATGTAGCCGAAACCCGTGTCGGGCGTCGTGGGCTTGATGCCGATGGTCACGAGCACGTCGTCGCTCTCCGCCGCCGCGAACGCCACGCCGAGCAGGCGCTGATACTCCGCGACGTCGTGGATGACGTGATCGGCCGGCAGCATCGCGAACGCCGCGCCGGGAGCGCGCTGCTTGACCAAGAGCATCGCCAATCCCGTCGCCGCGGCGGTGTCGCGGCCCATCGGCTCGGCGACGAGGTTGCCCGCCGGCAAAGCCGGGCACGCGGCGCGCACGCCGGCGAGCTGCGACTGCGTGGTGATGACGAAAATATTTTCCTTCGGCGCCACGCCGAGCACGCGCGCCACGGTCTGCGTCAGCATCGGCTCGTCGCCGACGATGGGCAGAAGGTGCTTGGGCGTGTTGCGCCGGCTTTGCGGCCAGAACCGCTCGCCGCGGCCGCCCGCCATGATGACAACGAATCGTTCGGACATGCCTGCCACGATTTCGCCGGGCGAGGACTCGTCAACGGCGAACTGGATTTGCTTTTCGCCGCCACCTCCCCTTCCTTCCGCGCTCTTCATGGACGTTCCGCTCGAAATTGATGTGCTCGAAGCCCGCCGCTTGCTCCAGGCCGGCGGCGCTCTGCTGCTCGACGTGCGCGAACCCCACGAGTTCGCCGTCGCTCAGGTCGCCGGCAGCACCCTCATCCCGATGCGCCAAATTCCGGCGAAACTCGCCGAATTGCCCGCCGACCAACACCTGCTGATCTTCTGCCACACCGGCGGCCGCAGCCTGCGCGTCACCCAGTTTCTGCGCGCCAACGGCCTCCCGCGCGTCAGCAACGTCGCCGGTGGCATCGACGCTTGGTCGCAGCTCTGCGACCCGACTGTTCCGCGCTACTGATTGCCGCTACTCCGCTCGACGCGCCTAGGCTTGTTCAACCAAGGTTGTGCGGCAGCGGCACATTACTTTCCTTGTTGGGCTCTGCCTTTCTTAACGATGCCGCGATCGATCATGCTCGATGCGAATTCGACGACCTCCTGAGCTTGAATGCCGGCACGAGCCACGTCGATGGTAAGATCACCGAAGCCGGTAGTTTGGGTCGCCTTATGGAAGAGACGGCGCAGAAATCCCAGCCTCGCCTTCAGAGCTGCGCGGTCGCGCACTACAACGCAAACATACTCGCGAGTCCCGTCCTGCTGCACAAAAACGTCCCTTACTTCTCTCCACGTCAATGTGCCGATGCCCCACAAGGGATTGAAGATTCCTTCTTCGTCTAGCTGGAAGCGCCCTTCGCCGGGCCTAGCAATGTAGGAAGTGGTCATTTTTATCTGCCAGCAGTGTTATTCGCCCTTACTCGATGGTCTCGCCGGATGCCTGTTCATGGGCGGAGACAATGGGTGGAACGGTCCCTTGGCAAGAGTTTGGTCTGAACCGGGAGACGTGCGTGGCGGATCAGTGAAAGCACGGCACTCAATTGCGACGCTTGACTCCGGCCCGCGATTTTGAAGTTATCTCCCCTTACCTTTCCAACCTATGGGCAAACAATATAACAAAGTCATCAAGAAGAAACGCCGCGTCGCTTACCACAAGCGCAAGAACGCCAAAATCGCCAAGACGATCAAGTCCGCCAAGAAGTAACGGCCGGGCTCCGCCCTTCCCCGCAAGAGCGCGCCCCCGGTGGCGCGCTTTTCCATTTTTGCAGCACATGATCAAAGTCAGTCTCGTCTCCCTCGGTTGCGCCAAGAATCTCGTCGATAGCGAGATCATGATCGGCCATCTCCACGCGGCCGGCATGAGCGTGATCCCCGACGCCGAGAAGGCCGACGTGGTGATCGTCAACACCTGCTCGTTCATCGACTCGTCGAAGGAAGAATCGATCAACGCCATCCTCGAGGCGCACAAGGGCAAGGGCATGCGCAAGCGCCACGCGCAGCAGAAACTCATCGTCGCCGGCTGCATGGCGCAGCGTTTCTCGAAGGACTTGTCCGGCTCGCTCAACCAGGAAGTCGACGCCTTCATCGGACTCGACCAAGTCACCAAGGTCGCGCCGATCATCGAGGAAATCTACGCCAAGGAACGCGGCGCGAAGGAAGCGCCCGCGTCGTTCGTCACGCCGCGCTCGACTTACATCCCCGACTATCACACGCCGCGCTTCCGGCTCACGCCGCGCCATTTCGCCTACATCAAGATCGCCGAGGGCTGCAACCACCCGTGCACGTTCTGCATCATCCCGCAGATTCGCGGCCGGCACCGCAGCCGCACCGTCGAGAGCGTCGTCGCCGAGGCGCGCCAGCTCGTCAAGGAGGGCGTCAAGGAGCTCAACCTGATTTCGCAGGACACCACTTTCTTCGGCATGGACACCTGGGAGCAGCGCCCGAATCCGCGCACGCCCGTCGATTCCTCACGCGGCACCGCGCTCACGACTCTCCTCCGCGAACTCAACGCCATCGAGGGCGATTTCTGGATTCGCCTCCTCTACACGCACCCGGCCCATTGGAGCGACGAGCTCATCAAGACCATCGCCGAGTGCCCGAAGGTCGCACGCTACATCGACATTCCGCTCCAGCACATCTCCGACCACATGCTCGGCCGGATGCAACGCGAGACGAGCGGCGCCTATATCCGCGATCTCATCCAGCGCATCCGCGCCGGCATCCCCGGCATCGCCATCCGCACGACCTTCATCGTCGGCTTCCCCGGCGAAACCGAGGCCGATGTCGACGAACTCTGCGCCTTCATCAAGGAAGCGAAGTTCGAGCGCCTCGGCGTTTTCCGCTACTCGCAGGAAGAAGGCACCCGCGCCGCCAAGATGGAGGAGCAGATTCCCGCCAAGGTGAAGGAAGCCCGCTGGCACCGCACCATGGCGCTCCAACAGGAGATCGCCCGCGAAGTTTCCAAATCCTACGTCGGCCGCACGCTCAAGGTGCTCGTCGACGAAGCCGGCGTAGCCCGCGGTGAAGCCGATGCCCCCGACATCGACGGCCGCGTCTACCTCGCGCGCGCGCATCCCGTGAGCGAGTTCGCCGAAGTCGCCATCACCGGCTACCACGACTACGATCTGCTCGCCTTGCCGAAGGGCGCCCGGCCCGCCGAATACAAAGTCGCCAAGCAGGCGCAGTGACGACGGTGGTCCGATGCAGCGCGGCGCTTGGGCCGCGAGCTTCGTCCCGGCCCGCGAGTCTCCGTCCTCGGGCGCGGCGAACTCGCGCAGCGCCCTACCCGCCGGCCGCCCGCACGAACTCTCCGATGATGCCGCCGAACGAGCCGTTCGTGAAAAAGACCACGAGCCTCGGCCTGCCCGTCACCGGCAGTGTGTGCGCCGCGAGTTGCTCCAACACCGCCGCGTTCGTCGGTGCCGCGTGCGCGCCGACGCCCTGCGCGGCGAGGAGTTCGCACACCGCGGCCGGATCGAACCGCTCGTCGGGCTTGATCCGCTCGGCGCGGTTGACTGCGCCGACAAAGACTTCATCCGCGAGCGCGAGCGCCCGCAGGAAGCCCGCTTGCATCGCCCGGGAACACGCCGTGTTGCTGCGCGGCTCAAACACCGCCGTGAGCACCCGGTCGGGAAACCGGTTCCGGAGCGACTGCAGCGTCTCGGCCAGCGCCGTCGGGTGATGGCCGAAATCCTCGACGATCTTGAGCTGCGGCGTGTCCAGCAGCAGTTCCTGCCGGCGTCTCACCCCGCGGAATTTCGCGAGGGCCGCAAGATTCAGCGCCGTCGGCTCTGCGACCGGTAGGGCGAATCCTCCGGATGTGCCGCGATTGACCGACGGCTCACCGGGACGGTTCGCCCGACCCTCAAGCGCCAGCCCCGCGGCGCAGGCCGCCATTGCGGCGTTGCGGGCGTTGAAGAGTCCGGACTGCGTCCACTGCACCTCGGTCCAGAGCGCGCCCCGCCAGAGCAACTTGAAACTCGCGCCGGCCGCCGTCTCGGCAAAATCGGCGATGCGCAGGTCGTTGCCCTCGCCGGTGCCCACGCGAACGACGCGCGTCCAGCCGAGCGGGCCGAGCGCGGCGAGGTTGGCGTCGTCGCCGTTGAGCACGATCCAGCCGTTGCGCGGCACGATGCGCGTCAGGTGGAAAAACGTTCGCTGCACGTCCTGCAGGTCGCGGAAGATGTCGACGTGGTCGAACTCAAGATTGTTCAGCACCGCGATGTGCGGCGCGTAGTGGATGAACTTGCTGCGCTTGTCGAAGAACGCGCTGTCGTATTCGTCGCCCTCGATCACGAACGGATCGGCCGCCGTTCCGAGATGGCTGCCGACGGGCGGGTCCCGCGGCACGCCGCCGATGAGAAAACCCGGATCGCGGCCGTTCTCGCGCAGGAGAAACGCCGTGAGCGCCGTCGTGGTCGTCTTGCCGTGCGTGCCAGCGATAACGACATTCTTGCGGCCCTTGAGCACGAAATCCGCGAGCAACGCCGGCAGCGACGTGAAGGGGAACGCGCGCGTGTCGAGCAGCCACTCGACCTCGGGATTGCCGCGTGACATGGCGTTGCCGATGACGACGAGGTCGGGCGCGAGTTGCGCCAGCCGCGCGGCGTCGTAACCCTCGTGCAGGGTGATGCCAGCCTGCGCGAGCACCATGCTCATCGGCGGATAGACGCCGGTGTCGGCGCCGAGCACCTCGTGCCCGGCCGCGCGCGCGAGCAACGCCGCGTTGCCCATCGCCGTCCCGCAAATGCCCATGAAGTAGATTTTCATTTCAGTCGCTATGCGGGGCAACGTTGGCGGCCGCGACGCGCTATGGAAAGCCCGGAAACTCGCGCCGGGACGTCTCTTTTTTTCCGCGGCCCGGCCGGCGAACCGCCCCGTTCAGAACCGCGCGGCCTCAAAGCTCCAGAACGCCGGCTCGCTGCGCAGCGGCCGGATTTGCCGGCTAACCGGATCCAGCACGAACGTGCCCTTCTCGGTGGCGACCACGAGGCAGTCGTGGGCCTCGCCCGCCGCGATGCCGCCCCACGGTTGCCTGAGCTTCACCCGGATCAAGCCGAGCGCCGGCGCGGCTTCGACCTTTTCGTCATGCCGAGTCAACGACAGCGACACGAACACCCGCAGCACCCGGATCGCGCGGTCACTCTGAAACCCGTCCTCTTGCAGACTTTGGGGGCTGAATCCGTGGACCGCGACCATCGCTTCATACCAATCCAGCAATGTCGGCAGCGCGGCGTGCTCGACCAGGATATAGTTCTCGTCGGACATCAGGGCGAAATGCGCCCCGGCGCCGATCAGGCGGGCATACAGCGCGGACTTCGGCAGCATGATCGAGGCCCGCGTGTCCGGCGCCGACGCCCACGCGGTTACCCGACGGTAGGGCACGACCGGCCAGTCGACCGTGGCGCCAAACGGGCTGGAGCAACCTCCCGCGAACAGGATCGCGCCGAGTAACAGCAGGGCTTTGAGACGCGCGGGCATCGGGTCACCTCAGTTCAGCACCAGCCAGCGCAGATGCGCCCGGTTCGGATAATTTTCCAATTCGACCATCCGGCCGTCTTGCGGCTCGACCACGAACAAGCCGCGGTCGGTGGCGACCAACACGACTTCGTGCAGCGCCCCGGCGCCCACGTTGGCCCAGGCCTCCGCTTGGTGCACCACCAACCGGCCGACGAGCGCCGGGCTCGACTGGGCGCCCGCCCGCAGCATCGCGAGGTCAACGAACGCCACCATGCCGAGACTGTAATCATCGCAATCCAGCAGCTCCGCCTGAAATTCATGGTCGAACTTCCATCGAAAATGCCGCTGCCATTCGAGGAACCGGCGCAGCCAACCGTGATCGAGCACCACGAACTCACGGCTCCGGTGCCGCACGATCGGCCAATTCGCGCCGGCGGCAGTGAAGCGGGCCCGCACCTGATCGAGCGTCAGCACGGCGGACTTGCCCGCCGCCGCTTCAAACGCGGGAATTTCTGGCACGGTCCGGTGCTTGGGGCGCCAGTCCGCCGCATGCGGGACCAGCCCCTCGGTCCCGGCGAAGGCCGCACTGCGCAGAGTCGGAGATACCGTCAGTAAGAGCGCGAGCAGCACGAGCGGCCGAATTCCGCGCAACGCCGCAACGCGCGGCGAGAGGGTTTGCCGGGCGTTCACAGGAGCGCAGCAGTCAGGATGGCAGAGGACATGGTGGAAATGCTCGCTGATCGAATCAGTCGCGCTCCGATTACGCGACTGTGCATTTCAACGGATGCGACCGCTCGCCGGGCGGCGGCGCCGGCAGGACCTCAAGTCAGGCTCATCGGGTCCACGTCAAGAACCTGAGAAACGTCGTCGGGCCAGGTAAACTCGTTCTGCATCTTCACGAGCTCGGGCACGAACGCCGTCACACGCGCGACGAAATACCAGACTTGGTAGCGATACTCGTCCTTCACCTTCTCGATCGGCGCGGGCGTCGGGCCGCGGATTTCCACGGCGGCGCCGAAGGTCTTCTCGACCCGCTTCACCCACTGGTCGGCGTAGAACTGGATCTTCTCCGGATTCCGCCCGCGGAAAAGGTGGTGCACGAGGTGGCGATACGGCGGGTAGTTGAATTTCTTGCGCATCCCCAGCTCGGCCTCGGCGAAACCGTCAAAGTCGGCGTGCCGCGCGAACTGAATCGCCTCGGCCTTGGGCGTAAACGTCTGCACGACGACTTCGCCCGTGCGGTCGCCGCGCCCCGCGCGACCCGCCACCTGCACGAGCAGTTGAAAGGTGCGCTCGTTCGCGCGAAAATCCGGCACGTGCATCGACAGGTCGGCGTCGACGAGGCCGACGAGCGTGACGTTGGGAAAGTCGAGCCCCTTGCCGATCATCTGCGTGCCGATGAGCACGTCGATCTTGCCGGCGCGAAAATCATTCAGGATTTGGCGGAAGCGGTTCTTCTTCGACATCGTGTCGGTGTCGACCCGCTCCAGCCGCGCGCGCGGCAGCACGCGCCGCACGGCCTCCTCGATGCGCTGCGTGCCAAGCCCGCGCCAGCGGATGTCGGGTGCCGCGCATTTCGGGCAAACCGCCGGCGCGCCGCGCTCGTGGCCGCAAAGGTGGCACTTCAGCGTCTCGTCGGCGCGGTGGTAGGTCAGCGTCACGCTGCAATGCGGGCACTCCTCCACGTGGCCGCATTTCCGGCACAGCATGCTCGACGAATAGCCGCGGCGGTTGATGAAAAGGATCGTCTGCTCCTTGCGCTCGAAACGCTGGTGCATGTGGTCGACGAGCAGCCGCGACAGCGTGACGAGCCCGCGCTGGCGCATGAGCTCGATGCGCATGTCCACGATCTGGATGTCGGGCATCTTCTTGTCGTCGACGCGGCGCAGCAGGCGGTTGATCTGGTATTTGCCGGCACGCACGTTGACGACCGACTCGAGCGACGGCGTCGCCGAGCCGAGCAGGCAAACGGCATTGGCCAACTTCGCGCGATAGACGGCGACATCGCGGCCGTGGTAGCGCGGAGTCTCGTCCTGCTTGTAAGCGGGCTCGTGTTCCTCGTCGACGACGATGAGCCGCAGATCATGCACCGGCGCAAAGACCGCCGAGCGCGCGCCGACCACCACCCGCGCCTGCCCCGACGCGAGCGCCTGCCAGCCGTCGAGCCGCTCGCCTTCGCTGAGACGGCTGTGCCAGACGACGGTCTGGTGTCCGGCCGCCTCGAAGCGCCCGCGCAACCGCGACACCGTCTGCGGCGTGAGCGCGACTTCCGGCACGAGGTAGATCGCGCTGCCGCCCGCCGCGAGCACCTCCTCGACGGCACGCAGATAAACCTCGGTCTTGCCCGAGCCCGTGACGCCGTGCAGCAGATGCACCGCGAACTTTTCGCGCGCGAGACTCGCGTGAACCGAATCGACCGCGGCGGCCTGCTCCTCGTTGAGCTTCGGCGGCAACCCGGTGACGATCTCGCCGCCGCCGCTCAGGCTGTCGGCGTAGGCCACGCGCTCGACGTGCCTGGTCTCCTCGCGCACGAAGCCGCGTTTGATGAGCGCCGCCGCAACGGCAGCGGTGCAATCGAGGCGCGAGAGCACGAGCGATTTCTTCGCCGGCTTGAACTGCTGCCGGAGAAATTCGCAGAGCCGCGCCTGCTGCGGCGCTTTTTTGCGGAACGCCGCCAGCTCGTCGGCCGTCAGCGTGCGCGCAAGCGAAAGATACTTCTCCTCTTTCACGTTGGCCTCGCCGCGCACGGCGGCGGGAATCATCGCCTCGAACACCGACTCCATGCGCGCCGCATAGTAGGCGTGCATCCATTTCGCCAGCGCGAGCAGATCGGGCGTCAACGCCGGGAACGCATGCAGCGCCGCCGTGACGAGTTTCAATTTCTCCGGCGCGCAGTCCGGGATGGCATCCACCTCGACCACGATCGCGAGCTTCTGGCGGTTGACGATGGGCACGCGGACGAGCGACCCCGGCCGCACATCCGCGCGCAGCGACGCCGGCACGCGGTAGTGCAGCAGCTTGTCAAAGCCCGCCATCGGTTGGACGCCCACAATCATCGCGCCATGTGACGCGGCGTGCCGCGGCGTGGCAACGAGTTTTCGGCCAACGCCAGCGTGTCGCGCCCACGACGGATTCTTCGTCTGTCGTAGCGGCCGGCGTCCCTGCCTGCTGTGCTCTCGCGACCGAACTCGGCAGGCAGGGACGCCTGCCGCTACTGGGAACCATCGCGCCCTCGCGCTCCGGGAAGAACAGATGGGTTGACAGGCGGAAAACGGCCAAGCGACACTGCCCCCGTGAGCGTCGAAGCCTCCCGCGAAAAATTCAAAACCAGCCTGACCCAGAAGGGCCTTCGCGTGACCAGCCAGCGACTGGCCATCTTTGAGGCGGCCTTCGCGCGCAAGGAGCATTTCACCGCCGAACAGCTCCTCAAGCATGCCAAGGCCATCGACGACTCGGTCTCGCGCGCGACCGTCTATCGCACACTGCCGCTGATGGTCGAGAGTCACGTGCTGCGCGAAGTCGACATCGGCAGCGGTGAGAAATTCTATCTGCCCGACACCGGCGCGAACACTCAGGTCGCCCAGGTCGTCTGCGTCGACTGCGACAAGATTTTCGAGATCAGCGCGCCGTTCATGGAATGGTATGGCAGCACGGTTTCGCTGAAGCTCGGCCTCAAACCCGTCTCGCAGCGCCTCCAGGTCAGCGCGCAGTGCATGGCGTTTCGCCAGCACGACCGTTGCCCGAACCACGCCAAGAATTAGCATGGCCAAGACCACGAAACACGATCCCGCCTATGAGATCGCTTTCTACGAGCGCGTGCTGCGCCGTTGCCCGGATTATGTCGAGGTCGTGGAGCTGCTCGGCGGCCTCTACACCAAGACCGGCCGTATCGCCGCCGGCCTGCGCATGGACCGCAAGCTCGTGCGCCTGCAGCCGGCGAACCCGACCGCGCACTACAACCTGGCGTGCAGCCTCGCGCTGAGCCAGAAGCGCACCGATGCGCTGCGCGCCCTCCGCGCCGCCATCACGCTCGGCTACTCCGACCGCGACTGGATGGAACAGGACCCGGACCTCGAAAGCCTCAAGGGCGACCCGGAGTTCGAAATGCTCCTCGGCAAACTGAAGCCGCAGAGCTGACCGCCGTGGCCACCTACCTCGTCACCGGAGCCGCCGGGTTCATCGCCGCGCGCACCGCCGAAATGTTGCTCGACGCCGGGCACACCGTCGTCGGCGTCGACAATCTCAACGACTACTACGACGTGCGCGTGAAACAGCACCGGCTGGCGCGACTCACGACGCGACCGAATTTCACCTTCGTGCGGCTCGACATCGAGCAGATGGCGGCGTTGGAGCCGCTGTTCGCGCGCCACCGCTTCGACGCCGTGCTGAACCTCGCGGCGCGCGCCGGCGTGCGCTACAGCATCCGGAATCCGCATGTCTATCTGACGACAAACATCAACGGCACGGTAAACATCCTCGAGTTGATGCACCGGCACGGCGTGCAGAAACACGTCATGGCGTCGTCGTCCTCGCTCTACGCCGGCCAAGCGATGCCCTTCACCGAGGACCTGCCGGTCAATGCGCCCGTGTCGCCTTACGCCGCCTCGAAGAAAGCGGCCGAGATGATGGCCTACACCTACCATCACCTCTATCAGATCGATTCGTCCGTGCTGCGTTTCTTCACCGTCTACGGCCCCGCGGGCCGGCCGGACATGAGCCCGTTCCGCTTCACGAAGTGGATCGACGAAGGCGTGCCGCTCGAGCTCTTCGGCGACGGCACACAGGCGCGCGACTTCACCTACGTCGACGACATCGCCCGCGGCACCATCGCGGCGCTCAAGCCGCTTGGATATGAAATCATCAACCTCGGCGGCGGCCGCGATCCGGTGATGCTGACGACGCTTATCGAGAAGCTGGAAACCCTTCTCGGCAAAAAAGCACGCTGCGACCGAAAGCCGTTTCATGTCGCCGACGTCAAGGCAACCTGGGCCGACATCACGAAGGCGAAGCGCCTGCTCGACTGGCAGCCCGAAGTCGGCCTCGACGAAGGTTTGCAGCGCAGCGTGGCATGGTATCGCGAGAACAAGAGCTGGCTGAAAGACGTGAAGCTGTGAGCGCGGTCGTTCGAGAGCGCCGGTTGGCTTGAGACAAACGTAGGGGCCGACGCTCGTCGGCGCGCCGTCGGTCGCTTGCGGCACGGCCACCAGGGCCGGCCCCACATTCGAATTCACCGCACGCCGAAGACCTGCTGGAGCATCGTCTCCAGGTCCGAGCCGGGAAGGTAGCCGCCGCGATGCGGGCGCACGAGCGACCGGCACCGATGGGCGCGCACGACGGCAGAATCAGCCCACACGATCTGCGGCACGTTCAGACGCATCCCCGCGACCTGTGCCGGCGTGAGCGGCGTCCACGCGAACGGAATGCCGGTGGCGTTGCACTCGATCTCCCAACCGCCGACGAAGCCCGCCGGCCGCGGTTTCCGCAGGAGCGACGGATAGCGTTCGATAAAATCGGGCACCCGGCTCGTCGCGATACGCACGCGCACCGCCGGTTGCAGCCGCCCGAAGTATTGCCGGATATTGTCCACCCGCCGCGCCCGCCACTCGCGCAGAAAATCGAGCGGGTCGATGCCCATCAGATTCATCCCGTTCCACTCGCCGTGTTCGTTCGCCGTGCCGAACCGTTTGGTGAGATACCACGCTTGGAAGTTCACCGTGGCGACGAGGCCGATCTCGAAATGCAGGTGCGCGCGCTCGCGCGGAATCGGCGAGCCTCCGGCGCTGAGGCCCATCGTGGCGATGACCTGGCCGTGCCGGACCGGCGCGCCGACACGGAGGCCCGGCTCGATGCGGCTCAGGTGCGCATAGAGCGTGTAGACGGCGGGCTGCGAATCGGGATGTTCGAGCACGATGTAGCGGCCGTAGTTGCTCTCGCCCGGGTGCGGATTCACGTAGCGCACGACGCCGTCCATCGCCGCGAAAATCTGGTCAGTCGGCTCGCCGCGGCGGTCGCGGGAAACGGATTTGAGGTCGAGTCCCTCGTGAAACTGCGCGCCGCCGCTGCGCACGCAGCCGAAGAGGCCCGACTCGGGATCGCCCGACACCGTCGGCTGGATGAAACTCCCGATGCCGCGACCCTGCGCCCAGGCGGGATTCGGCGTGGGCCAGACGATTTCGAGCCGTTGCGCGCGGGCGGCGGACGCCAGCACGAGAAGAGAAAAGACGAGGAGGGCGCGGCGCACGCGGCTACGTGGATTTCTTTTTCTGGCTCGCGAGGACGATGTCCACCGCCGTCCGCTTCAGGCGCGCGACGAGGCCGGGCAGGTCGGCGTCGGGCAGCTCGACGAAGACCAGGATATTGCCGTCGCCCATCGCGCGCTCGATCCGGCGCGCGCCGACGAGTTTGTCGTTGAGCGAAAGCACGAGGCGGCGGCCGACGCTCGCGACCGAGAGCCGGTAGAGATCGCGCGAGGCGGCGGGCGTGAGCTGAAAGAGCAGGCACTGGCCGAGGTCAACCTGCGTCACCTCGGCGTTGACGATGTCGTATTCGACGAAGACCGGCTTCGGGCCGACGTTGATGGCCACGCCGCTCTGCGGCAACTGCACCGCGAGGCCGGCCTCGGCGGGCTTGGTCTCGAGATAAAATCGCGCGACCAGCGGCGCGTAGTCCGCGGGCACGGCCGGCGCCGATTGGCAACCGCCCAGCCACAGCGCCGCGGCGGCGGCAAACGCGAGCGGGGCGAGGCGGCGGCGGTTCATGGGGCGGCAGCATTTGCCGGCTCGGCGAAAGCCTCAAGGATTTCCGCGCCGACCGCGTCGGCGAGCAATCGCCCGCGCGGGGTCAGGCTGAGTTGTCCCTCGGGCGTCGCGACCGCAAGCCCCTCGAGCAGGAGCTGCGGGAAAAAATTCTGCGCCTGCTTCCAGCGCGGTGTCGGGAAACGCCGCTGGAGTCTCGGCACGGAAACGCCGTCGTTCATCCGCAGGCCGAAGATCACGCTGTCGGCCGCGAGCAAGTCGTTCGTCAACTCCGCGCGGTCGCTCATCGCGCGGCGGCCAGCGGCGGTTTCAGCGAGCCACAGCTCGAGATTCGCCGGATTGCTGCTGCGCCAGCCGCCGAACTGCGACGCAGCCGACGGCCCGAGCCCCACCCACTCGTGCATGTTCCAGGTGTTGAGATTGTGCCGGCAGGTGTGGCCGGCGCGCGCGAAGTTCGAGACTTCGTATTGCGCGTAGCCGGCGGCGGCGAGCAGCTCCCACGTGCGGAGATAGAAATCGGCCTCCTTGTTCGCGTCGAGCTTCACCTTGCCCTGCGAGAGTTTCACCCACAGCGCCGTGTCCTCCTCGAAGGTCAGGCAATATGTCGAGAGATGGTCCGGCGCGAGCCGCACGGCCTCGGTGACGTCGGTGCGCCACTCCTCGTCGCTCTGGTTCGGCAGGGCGAACATCAGGTCAAGATTCACGCTCGCGAAATCCTGCGCGCGGATGAGTTCGTAGGCGCGGTAGGCCTGCGCCGCCGTGTGCTGGCGGCCGAGCGCATCGAGCAACCCGGGCTGAAAACTCTGCACGCCGAGGGAAAGGCGCGTGACGCCGAGCTCCTTGAGCACCCGCAGGCGGTCGGCGGTCACGGTCGCCGGCGCGAGTTCGACGCTCCACTCGGCCGGCGTGCCGCCGCAGTGCACGAGCATCGTTTCGCCGAGAAGCGCCAGCTCGCGCGGCCGCAACAGCCCCGGCGTGCCGCCGCCCCAGAACGCTGTCGCCACGCGGCGACCGTCCCAATCGACCAACCGCGCCTCGGCGGCGACGGACTCCAGATAGCGCGCCACGGCATCACCTTGCGGCACCGTCTGGTAGAACGCGCAGAAATCGCACGTCGTCGCGCAGAACGGCACATGCACATAGAGGCCGAGCGGCGGCTCCGCTTTTTCTTGCGCTGTAGGGAACTGGACCATTATGAACGCGTCATTATTTGCGGCCAGCCAACGGACTACGGGGCCGGCGACCACTTCACCCAATGCACAAGACTACACTCCCTCACGCGAGCAGAATTTTCCCGGCGCTCGCCGCGCTCACCGCCCTGCTGTTTTTCAGCGGCTGCGCGAGCATGACGATCACGAACCTCACCCCCGACAAAGTGCCGGCCAATCCGTCCCAAATCTACACGATCACCGCCAGCTTCCACACCGACAACTCCAACATCGCGCCCGCCAGCATCAAGCCCCGCATCATCATCGACGGCTCGAGTTATCCGATGACGAAGAGCACCGTCGGCGGCGACATCTGGGAGTTCGACTACCAACTCCCCACCGGGCGCACCGTCGGCTCCTACTATTTCCTCGTCGACTACGCCTCAAAGGTCGGCCAAGGCGTCGGCCCCACCATCGAGGCCAGCAGCGAACTGCAGACGATCCGCATCGAAGGCCGCTACGTGCTGCGGCCCGAAGCGACCCGCGCTCCCATGGGCGCACGCGTCAGCGTGCTCGGCGCCGGCTTCACGCCGCAGGACGTGGTTTATTTCGAGACCACGCCCACGCGCACCGTCTTCGAGTCGCCCAGCTCGCTCAGTTTCTTCGTGCCCGCCGTCGAGGCCGGAAAAAATTACCGGCTACACATCGGCGGCGGGGGCGGCGATCTCGCCGTCGGCTCGTTCCGGGTCGACGCGATCAGTTTCGACGTGTCGCCGTCGTCGCTCCGCCTCCGCAGCGGCGAACAGCAGGCGCTCACGTTCACCATTCCGAATCCCGCGCCCGCGGGCGGCATGCTGATCGACGTGACGACTGACGCTCCCGAGTCGATCGTAATGCCCGAGGTGATGGTGCCGGCCGGCCAGACCAGCGTCACCGTCGCGATCCAAGGCGGCAAACCTGGCAGCGGCTCGCTCTTCTTCAAGAGCAGCGCCGGCGAAAGCTCCGTGCCCGTCACGGTCACGAAGTAACGGCCCGAACGCTCTCCTCCGCTTCTCGGCGCGCCCGTCACGGCGCGCCCGTTTGATCCCGGCGGGTTCAATATCTCGAAGCTAGCTTCGGCTCGGTTGGACGGTTGTGGGAGCGTGCTGGCACGCGACTCAGTGTGGCGGGCGAGTCGCGACCGAGATCGCTCCCACGACGTCGGCAAGCAGCCGTCCGGACCGCACGTCTCGTGGCTTGCTCCGAGGAGCTTTATTTCGGCCCGCCGCGAAGGAGCAGAACTGCGGAGCGGAGATTCGTTTCTCCGGCGATCTTCAACGCCGTGGGGCCCGCCCTCCAGGCTGACTGCGGACGGTTTGTTTTCCGCGGGTCGCCTGCGCCCAGTGTGCCCGAGCTGACGTTTCGCCGGTTCCTCCGGAAATCCTCGGCGGGCCGCGGGGATCGCTCGTCCGGCTTGCCAGCGGAAGACGCTCTCGGGAAAAAGAGTGTCAGCGTCTCGCGCGAGCCTCGATCGCTCGGTTTCCGCGGCGCAGCCGCTGCCGGCCGAGCAGCGCCGCGACGATGAGCAGGGTGAACGGCCAGCTCGGCGCGCCGCCGCCGCCTTTGCCGGCTGGCGCGGCGGCGGGAGCGACAACCGGGCCGGTCGGCGTCGCGGGCGGAGCCGCAGGCGCCGCGGCGGACTGCCCCCGAAACGCGCCCTGGCTCGCGGTGAAGTAGGTGCCGCTGGCGCTCGTCTCGAGGGCGACAGCCCGGACCATGTAATGGTGCTCCGCCGTGCCCGCCGGGTCGGTGAACTCTGTGGCCGTCACGAGCGCACCGGTCACGCGCGTGTAGTCGCCCTCGGCGGTGTTGGCCCGGTAAACGTGATAGCCCCGCACCGGGTCGGGCGACGCCGCCCATTGGAGCTGCGCGCCTGCCGGCACCATCGTCACGGCCAGGGCCGACGGCGGGGCGATCACGCCCATCCGCAAGGTGGGGTCGCCCATGAGCGCGATGTGCACGCCGCGGGTCTGCCGGTTCGCGTGGTTGGTGTAGAGGGTGTCGTTGTTTTGACTGAGGCGGATGCCGGCCCCCACTGTTTCGCCCATCGCCATCCGGTGAAAATACAAATGCGGCCGGCCCGACCAGGCGGCCGTGAGTCCGTAGTCGGGCGCGGCCAACGCGGCCCGCATCAGGTTGTCGGTGCGGTCCCATTCGACAAACCAACTGCCGAAGAGCAGGTAGAAAGTTCCTTTGGCCCGCAGGTTCACGAAATCCGAAGACCACACCTCGAAACCCGTGCCGTGCGTGCCGAGTCCGGCCATGGTCGTCGGGCTGCCGCCGCCGGCGCCGAACACCCAGAGATAGTCCCTCGCCGCGAGCCGGGTCATCCAGTTGTTTTCCGCCGGCGCGTCGGTGTTCACCAACTCGGTGTTCTGGTGCCCGAAGAAGGTCGAAAACGCGCGGAACGCGCTCGCCGAATTCGCCAGGTTGGCCTGCCGTCCGAACGTGTCGGCGATGAGCCCGCGCCGCGCGGGGCGGACGACGGCGTGGCGGTAGTCGTGGTCCTTGAACAGATATTGCTGGAGCAAGACTTCCTCGGCGGCGAAACGAGTGTTCGTGTCGGTGCCGGGCATATTGGAAAAATCCACGCGCCCGACCTCCAGCTCGAGGTTCGACGGAAACGTGCTCGGATCGAAAAGGCCGTCGTTGTTCGCGTCCGCCCACACGCCGTCCATGTCGCCGTAGAATCCGTCGCAGGCCAGCGGGCGGCCGCCATGCCCGTCCACGCTGAGGTTGCCCGAGCGGGCGATGGGAATACGGCCGAGCAGAAACACCGCGCGGGTGTTGGCGGGATCGGCGCGGTATTGCGCGCGGATCGCGTCGCGCACCTGGGTCGGCGTGGCGGTGCGCGCCGCGCTGAGCTGGGTGACACTCCAGCCGTCGCCGATGAGATCGCGGCGGAGCGTTTGGATTTCCTCCGCCAAGACGGCGGTGAGCGCGCTGTCCACGACGAGCAGGACGCGCCCGCGGCGGTCGACCAAAGGCGCGTTCACGCCCGCGACGAGATAGCCGTAGCCGGTCACGTCGGCGCGCTTGACGATCTGGTATTCGTAGAGCGTGCCTTCCACGACGTTGTCGTCGGTGAACGACGTCGCATTGCCGGGCAACGCCGTCCCCGGTCCCCATGCGGCGTCGGGGACGGCCTTGCGGTGGACGGTGAAGCTCGTCGCCGGGGTCGCATCGAGCGGCCAGGTGAGGACGATCTGCGCCGGATTCGCGCGCACGGTGGCGCTCGCCTGCACGGCGTATTCCCAGGTCGGGTCCAGGGCCCAGGCCCGCGCGGCGAGCAGGGCGAACCATCCGGTGCAGGCAATTCGCGGAGACCAACTGGCGGCGTAGTTCATGGTGGTAGGTGGTGGGCGGCAAACGCCGGCGCCGGAGAAAACTGCGGCGCCGGAGCCGGACCTTGCGTGCTCAGGCCTATCGGGCCGCTCCGCCCGATCAAGACTGGTGCGATGTCTCGCCGTCCCGGTGCGGCGAGATAGATGCCGGCGGCGCCGAGCCTCACTTCGGCGCGTCGAGCTGCAGCTTCACGAAGACGGGGCGGTGGTCGCTGGCAGCGGAGGTGCCGGGGCCGTCGTAGATCGCGGCGCGGTTGCCCGGCACGAATTTCTTCAGCGCGGCGGACACCATGAGGTAGTCGATGCGGCTGTAGCTGTCTTCGCGGCGGTAGAAGTGCGTCCATGTCTCGCCGCGCGAGTCGAGCGCGCGGAGGATGTCGCCCACTTCTTTGTCACCGCGCTTGGCGAGCGCGCGCACCGGTTTGCTGCTGCGGTGGTCGTTCCAGTCGCCGCAGACGAGGAACTTCGCTTTTGCCGGATCGGGGAAACGCGCGAGCACGAGATCGCGCACGGCCTCGGCCTCGAGCAGGCGCTGCCGGGCGCCCTCGGGATCGTCCTTGCGCTCGGTGCGGCGGCTCTTGAGGTGGACGACGAAAAGCGTGAGGTCGCCCGCGGAGGTGGCGAAGGTCACCTCCAGCACGCCGCGCTTCACGGCATCCTTCGTGCCGAAGAGCGTGATGGGCACATTGGCGTGGCGCTGCACGGCCTTGAACGGCAGCTTGGACAGCACCGCCACGTGGCGGTCGGGATCGCCGGCTTCGAGCACGGTGGCGAACGGATAATCCTGCCCCTCGGCCTTGAGGTCGCGCTGCAGCTCGTCGAGGAACGGCTGCCGGCCCATCTCCTCGAGCGCGAGGATGTCGGGCGCCATCCCGGCGACGACCTGGCGCAGCGCCTGCTTTTCGCTCTCGGGTTTCGGGTAAGCTTGGCGGAAAACTCCGTCCACCTGCCGGTCGGTGACGAGGTAGTTCTCGACGTTGTAGGTGGCGACGGTGAGCGCCGGCGCCAAGGGCGCGACGAGGAGCAGCCACGCGGCGAGCAGGAGTTTTTTCATCAGCGAAACTTCAGGGCGCGCAGCCGCTCGACGACGGTCGGGTGCGAGTAATAGACGGCGCTGTAGAGCGGGTGCGGCGTGAGGTTGGACAGGTTTTTCTGCGCGAGCTTGAGCAGCGCGCCGGCCATCGGCGCGGCGGAGCTCAGGGCATCTTTCGCGAAAGCGTCGGCCTCGTATTCGTGGCGGCGCGAGATCCAGTTGCCGACGGGCGAGAACCAGAACGTGACGAGTCCGCCAAGCAGACCGAAGAGCAGGAACGTCGGCGCGAGCGCGCCGCCCGGGAGCGAGAACGCGGCGTTGAACCACCCCGCCTGCGCGAGCCACGCGATGAGCGCGAACGCGCCGAACTGCATGAGCGCGACCGTGGCGAGGCGCTGCGGGATGTGGCCGCGCCGGTAGTGGCCGATCTCGTGCGCGAGCACGGCCTCGAGTTCCTCCTGCGAGAGCTGCGCCAGGAGCGTGTCGAAAAGCACGATGCGGCGGAAGCGGCCGAAGCCGGTGAAGTAGGCGTTGGAGTGCGCGGAGCGTTTCGAGCCGTCGATCACGTCGATGGTCTGCGCCTTGAAGCCGGTGCGCTCGGCGAGGGCGAGGAGGCGCGCGCGTTGCTCGCCGGCGGCCAGCGGCGTGAGCTTGTTGAAGAGCGGCAAAATCAGCTTCGGATAGAGCACCATCATCAGGAGCTGGAAGCCGAAGAGCAGCCCGAAGCCCCCCACCCACCAGAGCGGACCGGCCCGGCGCACGAGCGCGAGCAACCCCCACGCGAGCGGGAACCCGAGCGCGAGCCCGAGCAGCATTCCCTTGAGCTGGTCGACGACCCACAGGCCGGGCGTGCTTTTGTTGAACCCGAATCTCTCCTCGAGCCGGAAGTGCGACCACCAGTCGAGCGGCAGCCCCGGCAGGCTGAGCAGCACGCCGCTCGCCGCGAGGAACAGTGCGCCGCTCCAGGCCGCGCCGGGCGCCAACGCGTCGAAGCGCTCCCACAACCACGGCAGCACCCCGCTGAACAACACGCCGCTCAGCACCGCGGCGTCAAAAACCAACTCGAACGAGGCGAACCGGCTCTTCGCCTGCGTGTAGTCGGCGGACTTGGCGTAAGTCGCGTCGTCCATCAGGCCGACGAAGGCGCCGGGCAGCACGCCGGAATGCAGGCGCGTCTCGGCGCGGTTGAGGGCCTCGAGCGCCAGTTGCGCCGCCAGACGGGCGAAGAGCAGAAGCACGACGGCGGGGGGCAGCCAATACATCGGGCCACTCCAAACGATTTTCCCGCCGCGCCAACCTTAATTCTCCGGAACGGGCGGGGCCGGTCGCCGGGCGGTTCTTTTTTCTGGCGGCGTAAACGCGGGCGGCGGATGACGGTTTCTTTTCCCGAAACAGAATCCGCCTTTTCTGTCCGGGTTCGCTGGGATGAACCGTTCCCTTCAATCCGCATCGACCCTCCTCACCACCGCCGGCGCCGAGTGCGACGTGCAGATCGTGACCGCGGCAGAGGTGGCCTGGTTCGATCAGCAACTGGCCGACCAACGCTATCTCGGGGCGGGCCAGCCGGTCGGCGACTATCTGCGGCAGGTGGTCTGCATGCGCGGCCGGCTCGCCGCTCTGCTGGCGTGGGGCCGGCCTGCAATGCGCTGAAGGACCGCGACCGCTGCTGGGGTGGAACGCGCCCCAGCGCGTGGAGCGTCTGAAGCTCATCGTGGAGAGCCGCCGCGTCCTCGTGCTCACCGCCAAGGGCATCGCGCTCGACCTCGCTTCGCAAACCCTCGCCGCAGCTCTGCGCGCGCTCCCCGTCCACTGGCGGCTACCCTTCGGCTACCGGCCACTGTTGGCCGAAAGCTACACCGATCCCGAGGCGTATGCGGGCACTTCTGACAAGGCGAGCAACTGGCAATCCGCGGGCTCCAGCGCCGGCTACCGCCGGCACCGCGCAGATTTCTACGTGGCCCACGATCGCCCGAAGCGCTTCCGGCTGCGCCCGCTCGACCCGCCGGCCCGTCCCCAACCTATGCGCCGCGTCATCGTGGTGCGCAGCGAGGTCACGGTCAAGAAGACCGGCCAGACCGGCGCCGAGCCGCGCTACTATCTGACCAGCGCCGAGCCGAAGGAACGCCCGCTCGCGCACCGGCAGGAGTTGGTGCGCGGCCACTGGGCTGGCGTTGAGATCCGCCACCATTGGCGCCGCGACGCCGTGTGGGCGAAGACGGTTCGCGCACGCGCCACGCCCCGCCCTGGCCAACCTCGCCCGGCGGCGCAACGCGCTCTTCGCGTTGCTGCCCGAGCACTTTCCCGAGATCTCCCGCCCCGAAATCCACGAGCAACTCCACTCCCGTCCGGCCAAACCTGGCACTAGGTCCGGCTCGACCCTGTGGGAGCGAGTTCGCTCGCGACGTTCGGTGAACGAGTCGCGAGCCAGCTCGCTCCCGCACCCGCGCGACGCGCGCCGGAAGTCTGAGGGACTGCGTCGGTGCGCCTTCCGACCTTGCCGCCTTGGAGGGACCGGCTCCGTCCGGCCCGCGCATCGACAAGAAGCGCGCCCTCGCGCCCGACCCGCCCCCGCCATGCAACGGAAACCCGCCCTCCACTTCCCCGGCGGCGCACCCGCGCGGTCCTTGGACTCTCCCCAAAGCAATCTGAGGAATCGACCTTAGCGAAAATATCTTGCCGCGATAGATACAGCGCGCTGTCTTCCACCCGCACGACGGTGCGGCCGGCGCGGCGACGCGCCCGGTTCTCCAGTGTCCAGTCCACCCACGTTCCAACTGCCCGGATCGCGGGAGCCCGCTCGAGGTCAGGGGCGCCCGTAGTTTGCGGCCGCCTTTGTTTTTCCCATGAAAAATACCTCTTGGTTCCGCGTCACTGCGCTCGCGAGTTCCCTCGCGTTCCTCGCGCCGCTGTCGGCGCAGCTCAGCAAAGAAATGCAGGACGGCCTCACGCTGCGCACCGCCGCCGCGGCGGCCGTCATCAATGGCTCCGAGAGGAGCGCGGACGCCATCACGCGGCTCAAAGCGCACGCTTCGCCGTCCGGTCTGAAGATCGACCGGGACGCGGACTTCGCCTTTGCCGCCCTCGACGTGGGGCAGCGGTTGCTCGCCGCCGGCAAGGCGGCCGACGCGGAGGAATTTTTCCGCGCGGCGGAGAAGTCGCTCGACAAGGTTTTGAAGAAAACCCCCGACTCAGCCGCGAACGACAAGGTGCAGTTCCTGAGCGCCCTCGCCATGATCCGCGCGCGCTACCTCAACAACGCGCCGCAGGCGAAAGCCGATTTGGACGCGGCGATCAAGCTCAAGCCGGAGGACAAGCAGCTGGAAAGTCTGCGCGGCACGCTCGGCAAGGAGCACGGCGATACCTTCACCGAGCGCCCGGCGAAAGACGGGAAACCCGCCAACGGCTGAGGAGAACCCGACCATGCTACCGAAGATTTCCCTCCTTGCCCTGTTCGGTCTCTCCTTCGCGCTCGGCTTCGCCCAGCCGACGATCCAAGTCACTCCCCAAGCACTCGCCGGGTGGTCGTTCACCGGAACGGACCAACCAAGCATGGCGGCGCGGTCCACTCTGACCTTGCCGCCGAGCGCCCAGTTGGCGCGGACGTTTGCCACCGCCGCTCTGACGCTCCGAGTGAGCACCCGGCCCGCGATCGGGCTCACCGCGACCGACTGGCCGGTGCTGGAGATCGGTGCTGCGGCTCTGGTGTTCCTGCGCGACGGTGAGACCGGGAAGCTGGCGCTCGTGCTCGGGACGCACAGCCCGGTAGAGCTGCCGGGGAGCTACGCGCTGGACGTCGACGGTCGCAGTGTCGACCCGCTGACGGTCACTTTTGCCCGCGAGGGTGCGGTCGGGAAGGTTGAGGCCGTTGGGCAAAAGCTTTCGTTTCCGGCCGACCCGGCCGGCGGGCCGGGACTGGAAGTGGTGGCTTCTGCCGGGGCGGGTCATGACTGGAGTTTTGACCGGTTGGAGGTCGCGCTGCCGGCGGGCGCGACGGTTGTCCCCGGCGCGGCCGAACGGCCGTTTGCCGGCTCGCGGTCCGGCGCAGCCGCCGGCGCGCCCGAGCGCGAGCGCGCCGGGGCGGAGACGAACCCCCGGATCAGCCGTTTCGAGTCGGACGCGGAACCGGATCCCGCAGGTGCGCCGGGCGTGGCCGCGAGTGCGCCCGCTCCGGCCGGCGCGGGCACGCTGGAGATTTTCACGCCGCCGGCGATCCGGCACGGGCGGGCTGATGCAGTGCGCAAAACGGTGGCCACGGGCCTTCAGAAGTAAACGGAGCCGCGCCCCATGAAAAAATTCCTCGCCTCGCTCTTTTTGGTTTTGGTCTCCCGCCTGCTGGCCGTCGCGCCGGTGCCGCTCACCGAGGGCGTCAGTTTTTCGTTCCGGATTTCCGGCGTGGGCAACGGCATCATGTCGGTTTACGACGAGGCGGGCACCCCGTCGCTCGGGCAGACGACGAACAACGCGACGACGGAGTCGGCGATTGCCACCGCGTGGCTGCGCCCGGGCAAGCAATACGCGGTGAATTTCCAGGCGAGCGGCCCGTATGAATTCTGGCTCAGTTACATTGCGCCCGCGGGCTATGTGCTCCTCGTGAACGACCAGCCGACGACGATCAGCTACGCCAGTCCGGGCGGCGGCTGGTATAGCTACAACTACACGGTCGAGCTGCGTCCGCTCGCCAACTACGAACCCGCGCCGATCGGCTCGTTCAGCGGGATCGATGTCGGCAAATCGCTCACGTGGGAGGTCGGCACCGGCATGCTGCGCAACGGGCGCAGCGCGGGCCGGTTCGTTTTTAAGGAACTCGATTTGAGCAACAGCCCCGCGTCGCGCTCGCGGCTCTACTATTCGGTCGCGGGCAACTACGGGGAGATCACGGTCATCAAGGACGGGGCTTCGAACCAGACGCTCCGGCAGATCGCGACTCCGCAGGGGTTCATGGATTTGGTGGACGACGCGGGCGGCGGCTACTGGATCAACTGCTATCAGAACAGTCAGGTGCAGACCGCGCCGCCGGGCCAGACTTGGGTGATCATTCCCGGCCAGACACCGTGGAAAACCATCCGGGTGGAGTCGCCGTCTGCCAGCCAACTGAAGATCACCGAAACCGAAGGAGCCGTGGCGCACGTGTCCTTGCTCTCGCTCACGAGCGGCACGGTGGCGTCAGGGAATTATGGTTGGACGCTGCAGGAAGGCGACGGCACGAATTGGCTGCGCACGACCCAGCACACGAGCACGAGCGGTAGCAGCACCTCCGGGCCAACCAGCACGGGCGGCACCGTGACCACGAGCGGCGGCTATCGGATCCACACGTTCACGGGCTCCGGCACGTTCTCGCTGTCGGCGCCGGTGACCGCCGACCTCTTGGTGGTCGGCGGCGGCGGCGGGGGCTCATCCGGTGGCGGTGGTGGTGGCGGGGTAAACTACCTGGCGGGCTACGCGTTGGCGGCCGGCTCTTACGCTGTCACCGTCGGGGCCGGGGGCGCGGGCAACGGCGGGTTCACCGCGACGGCAAATTCGGGCGGCTTCTCGGCGTTCAACGGAAATTACGGCTACGGTGGCGGTGGCGGCGGCGACTGTTTCGGTAACACCGGCCTCTCCGGTGGGTCGGGCGGCGGGGCCGGCCGTTATTGGAACCCGGGCACTCTGGCGGGCGGCGCCGGCACCGTCGGACAGGGCTTCAACGGCGGGGCCAGCCCTGGGAACTCCTCGAGTCTCGCGCCCGCCGGCGGCGGCGGCGGCGCCGGTGGCGCGGGTTTCGACGGGATCGCAGCCACGAACACCTCCGGTGCCGGCGGGTCGGGCGTGGCCAATTCAATTTCCGGAGCCAGCGTGACCTATGGGGGCGGCGGCGGCGGCGGCAGCACCAACGCCGTGACGGCCGGCGCGGGCGGCACCGGCGGCGGCGGAGCCGGTTCTTCGACCAGCTACGCCAACGGCACCTCCGGCACCAACGGCCTGGGCGGCGGTGGCGGCGGCTGCTTCGATTCAAACGGCGTCGGCGGCAGCGGTGGCTCCGGCGTCGTGATCATCCGTTATGTTGCGTCCGGGACAACCACCTATTTCCGCGACGATGCCGTCACCGTCCGCACGGGCGACGTCACCGGCCCGGTCGTGGCCAAAACCAACTACCACTACGTCACGCTGCCGTGGGGCGAGGAAGTCACGCAGGTGACCGCCGATCCCGGCGGCGCGGCCCTCACGACGACCTACGACTACTACACCGATCCGGCTGCGCCCGGCAATTATCGGAAGGTCAAGTCCGTCACCGCTCCGACCGGCGCGTGGTCGGCCTCCCAGTATTACGACGACTGGAACCGGCGCGGGCAGCTCCAGTATCAATTTCAGCCTTATCTCGACGCACCGGCCACCGTGACGCTGGATCCCGCCCAAGGCCGCGTGGTCTCCCTGGACTACATGGCCGATTGGACCGGCCGTTTCACCCGACCGACCGTGCGGCAGGAAAAAATCAACAACGTCCTCACGGGCCAGACGACCTGGACCCACGGCGACAACGTTGGCGTCGGCTGGCCGCGCGAGTATTCCTTCGCCAACGCCTATCGCGACGGCACCAACTACCAAGTCAGCTACGAGGAGCATTACCGCGGCGATGCCGGCCTTGAGCAACCCTTCCGCCCCTACACGAACTATAGCGCCGATCGGGTGCGGACGACGACGAGCGAGACGAGCGGCAGCTATAACGCCGGCACCCAGACCTTCACCGCCGACGGCAGCAACGGCGGCTGGCGGCAACTCGTCCTCCACGGTTCCGATCTGAGTCTCGGCGCCGATTCCGTCTCCAGTTGGGGCGGCCAATCCTTCGCCGCCACCTACCTCGTGCCCAACAAGTCCACGATGGACGCCGTCATCCGCGACGTCGCCGGCAACCCCATCCGCACCGAGACCTACGTCTACACCGGCGCCGGCAGCTTCAGCCTGGTGACCTCCGAGAACCTCGCCTACGACGCCGCCGGCCGCCTCACCTCGCGCGTCTCCGGCAACGGCTCGGGCGCAACCACGACCAACGCCTATGCCAACGGTTACCTCACCAGCACCGTCGGCATCGACGGCACCGAGACGCAGTTCACCTACGATCTGCTCGGCCGCGTCGCGACCAGCATCAAAAAAGGCGCCGCCGCCTCGGGCACTTTTACCGCGCAGAGCGACATCACCACCACCTACACCTACGATGGCGTTGGCCATGCGTCGCAAACCGTTTCCACCGGCGGCTCCCTCTCGCAAACCGCCACCAGCGCCTACGATCTCGCGGGCCGCTTGATCCAGACCGTCGCGCCCGGCGGCTACACCACCGCGATGGCCTACGCCGCCGGCGGCCGCATCGTCACCGCCACCCTCCCCGGCGGCGCCACCAAGACCACTGAAACCTACCTCGACGGCCAGCTCAAGAGCGTCTCCGGCCCCGCCGTCGTCGCAGAAAACTACAGCTACGCGATCGACGGCAGCACCGGCCAGCGCCTCCGCCAGTCGTTCTACGGCGGCAATTACTCGGCGTTCACCAACACCTATACGGACTGGCTCTGCCGGCAGGTCGCCGAGTGGAAACCCCGGTGGGACGGCAACAATTGGGCCACCTTCTGGACCTACAACAGTTCCGGCCAGCTCGTGAAGGTTTCCCAACCCGGCCTCGCCGACACCCTCTACGAATACGACACGCTCGGCCAGGTCGTCCGGGAGGGCCGCGATGTGAACGCCAACGGCACGCTCGACCTTGCCAGCGATGACCGCATCACGGATCACGCCTACTCCCTGTTCATCGACGGGCTCGGCCGGGCGACGAGTTCGCAGCAATCCAAGGTCTATGCTTCCTCCGGCTCCGGCACTGCGACCACCACCAGCACCCACTCCGTGATCCTCTCCGGGCTTTCCGCCGGACAGATCGCCAACACCACCGACTTGGACATCTTCGGCAACGCGACCTACTCCTCCACCACGGTCGACCGCGCAAACAAGACGGTGACCACCACCGTCACGGTGCCCACCTCCAGCACCCCCGTCCAGCAGATCGCCTACAACGGCCTCCTCATGTCCGCGCGCGACCAGACGAACATCACCATGACCTACGGCTACGACGCGCTCGGCCGCCGGGTCACCTCCGTCGATCCGCGCACCGGCCCGACGACCACCGCCTACGTCGCCGGCACCAGCCAAGTCCTCTCGGTCACCGACCCCGCCGGCTTCGTGCAGGCCACCTATGCTTACGACTCCGCCGGCCGCACCGCCGCCGTGACCAACGCGCTCGGCAAAGTCTGCCGTTACGACTACACCGCCCGCGGCGAGAAACTCCATGTCTGGGGCGACACCGACTATCCCGTCGAATACGGCTACGACTCGCAGGGCCGCCAGACCACGCTCAAGACCTACCGCACCGGCACCGGGTTCACCGGCCCCACCTGGCCCGCCGCCACCGCCGGCACCGCCGACACCACGACGTGGAACTTCCACGCCGCCACCGGCCTGCTTTCCTCAAAGGTCGATGCCACCGGCAAATCCGTCGCCTACACCTACACCGTCGCCGGGCAGATCGCCACCCGCGCCTGGGCCCGCACACTGCCCAACTCCACCATCCCCGTCACCACCACCTACGCCTACAGCCCCACCACCGGCGAGCTGACCGGCGTCTCTTACAACGACGGCACCCCGGCTGTCACCTACACCTACAACCGCCTCGGCCAACAGGCCACCGTCGCCGACACGACCGGCACGCGCACGTTCGCCTACAACCTCGCCGGTTCGCTCGAGCTCCAGTATGAGTCCCTCCCCACCGCGTTCTACGGCGACCGCCGCATCAACCGCGGCTACGACACCGCCGCCGGCACGGTCGGCCGCTACAACCGCCTCTCCGTCGGCAACGCTGCCGGCACCCTCGAATACGATGTGAGCTACGGCTACGACCCCCTCGGCCGTCTCAACAAATCCTACGTCTTCGACTACACCTACCTCGCCAACTCCAACCTCCTCCAGTCGGTGGCCTACTCCGGCTGGAACTACACCGACACCCGCAACTACGACCCCACGCACGATTGGGTCGCCAGCCGCACCACCGTCGTCGGCACCACCAAAGCCAGCTTCGGCTACACGCGGGACAGCCTCGGCCGCGTCACCCAAACCGGCAAGACCGGCGAACTGTTCAATCGCTACGGCGACGGCACCCAGGGCCTGTGGACCAACTACGGCTACGACGACCGCAGCCAGTTGACCAGTGAGCAGACCAGACTCGCCGGCACCACCACCGTGCTCACCGGCCGTGACGACGCCTATGCGTTCGACAATCTCGGCAACCGCTCCACCGCCACCCATAACGGAAACTCTACAGCATACACCTCTAACAGCCTAAACCAGTATTCCTCCCGCACCGTGCCCGGCGTGTTCGATGTCGCCGGTGCCGCCGCGTCGGCCGCCACGGTCACCGTCAACGGCTCCGCCGCCGGCGTCGCCCGCCACGGGGATTATTTCTTCAAGGGCCAGCCGCTCACCAACACCTCCTCGGCCGTTTACTCTTCGCTCAGCATCAGCGACGGCACCACGACGACCGCGTTGCAGGCCTTCCTCCCCGCCAGCCCCGAGCCGTTCGCCTACGACGCCGACGGCAACCTGCTCGCCGACGGCCGCTGGACCTACACTTACGATGCGGAGAACCGGCTGACCGCGATGGAAACGACCGGTGCCGCCGCCAGCGCGGGCACGCCGCGACAGCGGCTGGAGTTCCGCTACGACGGTTTCGGCCGGCGCATCGGCAAGAAAGTTTTTCACGACGCCGCCGGCTGGGTGCTGGATTTCGAGCGGAGGTTCGTTTACGATGGCTGGAACATGATCGAGGAATTGAACGGCACGACCGGCGCCAAGCTTCGCACCTACGCGTGGGGGCTCGACTTGGTCGGCTCGCTCCAAGGCGCGGGCGGCGTCGGCGGGCTGCTGCTCACCCGCGACGGCAGCGACAGCTACTTGCCCGTTTACGACGGCAACGGCAACGTTCACGGTCTGGTGAAAGCAGCCGACGGCTCCCTCGCCGCCGCGTATGAGTATGATGCATTCGGCCGGACGTTGCGTGAGAGCGGCCCCTACGCCGCCACCCATGCGCTGCGCTTTGCCACCAAATACACCGACCTCGAAACCGGCCTCCTCTACTACGGTCTGCGTTACTATTCGCCCGGGCTCGGCCGGTTCATCAACCGCGATCCGTTCAGCGAACGCGGCGGACTGAACCTGTATGAGTTCGTGCAAAACAACGCAGTGAGCCGCTGGGATTACCTGGGACTGGATGCACCGGAACACAGTTTTTTCACGACAGTTTATGTCCCCTCTACTGGCCACGTGCGCGCGGGGATCGTGGTGGTCGGAGCGACTCCAGTTTCCCACGCACATGGATGGTTGGATGACAGCCAGCTTGCGCCAGGCGGACCGATCGGATTCGTCGGCGGCTCAAGTGGGCTTGGCGGGGTAAGTGGAAGTAATGGCCGTCGCGGCGCCCGTCGACTGCCGCCGCCGCCCACGCCATCGGAGGAACCGAACAAGAATCCCAAGCAGGAGCCGGCCCCAAACAAACCACCGTGCGCTCAGCTCCAAGCGCTGCGCGCGAAGATTAACGCGCAATTAGGTGCCGGTAACCAGGCGATCACCCGCGCGACGGGGAACACGATTTCAACAATAAATGGGACAGCGGAAGGCTCTACACTCGATGCGTTGGGAAGCCTTTCGAACAATCAAAAGATGGTGGAGATCGTCGCGCCGCTCGTTGAAACCATTGCTACGGAAGGCAACGTCGAATTTGCTGCTCTCGGGTCGCTCGGCAAATCAGGCGTTGGTCACGTGTTCACTGGTTTTGGTATTATCAGTTCGGCTGTGAGCTTCAGCTCCGGCTACGACGCCTACAATCGAGGGCAATACGTGGACGCGGCAGTCAACTTTGGGAACGGCACCCTTGGCACGGGTCTTATGCTGGGCTCGCACATGGCCGAACAAGGAGTCTTCCGAGCTGGAACTGCTGCGGGCATCAGGTTGGCCGGTGCTACTGCTGCGATTGGTCAGGCTGCTATTTTTGCCGGCCAAGAATGGTATAGCTTTAGCGCATATTACGGCGATCTTCGCAATCAGGGCGCGACCTTGGATCAACTTCAGGACCGCCAGAGCCAGAAGCTCCAAGAACTCCGCACCGTTCATGAGCAACTGAAGGCGAACAACTGCCAATGAAGCCTTTTCAGAGATACCTTTGGTTCTTTGCCCTCTTCATTGTCGCCGCGAATGGCTGGCACGCGTTCAAGCTAAAGCTGGCCGGACACTCTGGTCTCGGTCTCGTCAGCGTGCCGTTTTTGCTTGTGACACTTGCGTTCGCCGCCGTCTGGCTCGCGCTCATTTACTTCCTGTTTAAACGGAAACTGAAGAGAGAGCAGGCGGAGAAACTTGGGCAGAAAAGTTAGTGCTTCTACCTCAACGCGGAGCCATGCGGCAGATCGCGCGCCAGCAAAGCTGTCACGCGATCCGCTGTTAGAGTTACCCCCGTTTTGTGGACAGAGGGCCGAGCGGACAGGGTCAGGCTTAGTAGTTTGTGGTTGGCAACGTCGGCAATGATCCTGCGGCACCCGTCGCGCCAGGCTTCGACCTACTCAGCCTGTCACGTCGGCTGCTTCCTCCCTCCAGTCGCTTACGCTCCTTCCGGTCCGGTGGAGTGCAGCCCCGCCC
>JACQFT010000135.1 GCA_016199925.1 Opitutia bacterium
CTCGTCAGCGTGCCGTGGATCGTCGCGCACGGGGGCGCGGCCTACGCGGCGCTCGGCTTCTCAAAGAGCCGCGGCACGAAGGCGCTTTCGCTCAACTCGCTTTTCAACCGCCCCGGACTCTACGAGGTCGAGTTCGGCGTCACTGTGCGGCACATCGTCGAGGAGATCGGCGGCGGCTTGCGCGGCGGCGCGAAACTCAAAGGCGTCCTCATCGGCGGCCCGATCATCGGCATGATCCCGCCGCACCTCATCGACACGCCGCTGGGCTTCGAGGAACTCGCGGCCATCGGCGCGGGCGTCGGCCACGGCGGCGTGGTCGCGTTCGACGAGCACACGTCGATCCCCGCGCTCGTCGAGCACGTCTTCTCCTTCGGCGCCTACGAATCGTGCGGCAAATGCACGCCGTGCCGCAGCGGCAGCGGGCGCATCGAGGACATCTTCACCAACGCCGTCGCCGGCGACGCCACGAAGGCCGACTTGCAGGAGTGCCGCGACCTCGTCACCGCGCTCAAGCTCGCGAGCCTCTGCGGCCACGGCACCGGCCTCGCCCGCTTCGCCGAATCGATCCTGCGCTATTATCCCACGGAGATAGAGCCATGCTTCAAGTAACCATCAACGGCCAGTCGCACGCCTTCGCCGAGGGGCTCACGATCAACGAGGCGCTGCACTCGCTCGGCACGGAAGTCCCGACGCTCTGCCACGACGACCGCCTCGAACCCTACGGCTCGTGCCGCCTCTGCTCGGTCGAGGTCACCGGCCTGGGCGGACTCGTCACCGCGTGCAACACGCAGTTGCGCGAGGGCATGGAAATCCTCACGCACTCGCCCGCCGTGCAGGGCGTGCGCAAGACTTTGCTCGGGCTGCTCGCCAAAAATTATCCGGCCGAAGCCGCCGCGCAGTTTCCCGACAAACAGTTTCACCGCTACCTCCGCGAATACGGCGTGCCGGCCGGCGGCTCGCGCACCGCGCCGCCGCCCGCCGTGCCGTTCATGCAGGACGCGTCGCATCCCTACATCCACGTGGACATGGCGCAGTGCGTGACGTGCTACCGCTGCGTGCGCATCTGCGAGGAAGTGCAGGGCCAGTTCGTCTGGAAGGCGTGGCACCGCGGCGACCAGACGCGCATTTTGCCCGTGCGCGGCACGACGCTGCTCGACGGCGGCTGCGTGAGTTGCGGCGCGTGTGTGGACACCTGCCCCTCCGGCGCGCTGGAGGACATCACCGTGCTCGCGCGCGGTCTCCCGACCGAGTGGACGAAGACGATCTGCTCCTACTGCGGCACTGGCTGCGAGGTGAACGTCGGCACGCGCAACGGCGCGATCACCACCATCCGCCCGTCGCTGGACGGCCCGAGCAACCACGGCCACGCCTGCGTGAAAGGCCGCTACTCGTTCGACTACGTCTACGCCAAGGACCGCATCACTTCGCCGATGATCCGCCGCGACGGCTCGTGGCAGAAAGTCGGCTGGCCCGAGGTCAACCAGTTCATCGCCGACCGCCTGCTCGAGACCGCCAAGCAACACGGCCCCGACAGCATCGGCCTGCTCAGCTCCGCGCGCGGAACCAACGAGGAGAACTACGTCGCGCAAAAATTCGCCCGCGTCGTCCTCGGCACGAACAATATCGATTGCTGCGCGCGCGTCTGCCACTCGCCGACCGCCGCCGCCATGAAGATGACGCTCGGCACCGGCGCCGCCACCAACACGCTCGACGACATCGAACTCGCCAAGACGATCCTCGTCTGCGGCGCGAATCCCACCGACGGCCATCCCGTCACCGGCGCGCGCCTCAAGCAGGCCGCCCGCAAGGGCGCCCACCTCATCATCGTCGATCCGCGCCACATCGAGCTCTGCGATTACGCGACACTGCACCTCCAGCTCCACGCCGGCACGAACGTCGTGCTCTTCAACGCCCTCGGCGCCGCCATCCTCGACGAGGGCCTCGCCGACGAGGAGTTCATCCGCACGCGCCTCACCGAATTCGCCGAGTATCGCGATTTCATCCGCGAGTTTCTCCCCGAGAAAGTCGCGTCCGTCTGCGGCGTGCCGGCCGGAAAAATCCGCGAGGCCGCGCGCCTCTACGCCACCGCCAAGCCTTCGCTCAGCGTCCACGGCCTCGGCATGACCGAGCACATTCAGGGCACCGAGGGCATCATGGCGCTCGTCAATCTCGCGCTCCTCACCGGCAACATCGGCAAGCCCGGCACCGGCATCAACCCGCTCCGCGGCCAGAACAACGTGCAGGGCGCGCCGCACATGGGCTGCGAGCCCAAGCTCCTCGCCGGCTACGTGCCGCTCACGGAGAACCGCCCACGCTTCGAGGCCGCCTGGCGCGTGCCGATCCCGACGCACCCCGGCCTCAACATGATCGACATGATGGACGCCGCCGCCGCGGGGAAATTGAAGATTCTCTGGTCCATCGGCTACGACATCGTGATGACGAACCCGAACATGCACGCGACGCGCCGCGCGATGGAGCAGCTCGACCTCGTCATCGTGCAGGACCTGTTCCTGAACGAGACCGCGAAGGAATTCGGCGACGTCTTCCTGCCCGCCGCGTCGTCGTTCGAGAAAGACGGCACGTTCATGAACGGCGAACGCCGCCTCCAGCGCGTGCGCCGCGCCGCGCTCCCGCAGGGCGAGGCCCGCTCCGACTGGGAAATTGTCTGCGACCTCGCCAAGCTCATGGGCCGGGGCGAACATTTCGCCTACGAATCCGCCGAGCAAATCTGGGACGAGGTCCGCTCGCTCTGGCCCGAGGGCGCCGGCATCAGCTACGCTCGCATGGACAAACTCGGCGGCCTCCAATGGCCGTGCTTCGACGAAAACGATCCGGGCACGACCGTCATGCACGCGACCGAGTTCACGCACGGCAAGACCACGCCGTTGCGCCGCATCGACTACGTCGCCCCGCCCGTGCTCCTGTCGAAGGAATTCCCGTTCCTCCTCACCACCGGCCGCAACCTCTACCAATACAACGCCGCCACGCAGACGGCGCGCACGCCCAACGACCGCCTGCACGCCACCGATTGTCTGCAGCTCGCGCCCGTCGATGCGCGCCGGCTCGGCTTGCGCGAGGGCGAGCTCGTCCGCCTGCGCAGCGAGCAGGGCTCGGCCGATCTGCCCGTGCAGCTCAGCGACCATGTGAAACCCGGCGAGGTTTATACGACGTTCCACTCGACGCGCGTCTTCCTCAACCAGATCACGACTTCGCATCGCGACCGCTACACGAAGACGCCCGAATACAAAGTCACCGCCGTCCGCATCGAGAAACTCGCGCCCGTCGCGGCGAAATGATAACTCTCGCCCTTTCGGCCGACGCGCAGTTTCCGCAGGTAGGGCGAACCGTCTCGGTGAGCCGCGGCTTGCGAGAAAATCCATCGGCTCAGCGGGGACGCTTCGCCCTACCCGCAAACAATTTTTCAAACTAGGATAACCTCGTGGCCGACTTATACGAATCCGACCCGCCGCCCAAGAAATACGGCCTGAAGGCGAAGGAGTTCGCGCGCGTCAACGCCGAGCCCGGCACGCAGGCGCCGTCGGCCGACCACGATGTTTACGCCATCCTCCAAGCCAACCGCGCCCGCGAGCAGCAGCACGGTCTCGGCAACGTCGAAGTCAAAGCCGTCAAGTCGCGCCGGCGCCGCGACTACTGGACCCTCCTTCTGCTCACCAACGCGTTGCTCGCCATCATCGCGTGGCAGGGGCGCGAGAATTTTTTCGTGCTGGTCTCCGCCAGTGCCGGCGTGATCCTCGCCACCGTCGGCCTGACGTGGATCATGTGGTTCGTGATGGACGACTACTAGTCCGTCCGAAATGCCGGGCCGGTCTTGCTTGCCCGCCATCGCCTTGGCGACGGCGGGTCGCCGCGCCGTCCGGCTCCGGCCCTCCGCACTTCACCCCACGCCGCGCGCAGGATGATACGTTGCTATTCCGTCCGCGCCGCGTAGCCTGTGGCGATGGACACCATGAAACCTGTCGCTCCACTGCTCGCCGCGCTCCGCTGCTGGGTCCAGGGCCGCCGCATTTATCTCGAGATCAACGCGCGCCGCTCCGTCAGTTTTCCGGCAAGCAAATACAATGCCCTCGCCCTCGCCGCGCAGGCCGAGCTCGAGCAGATCGAGCTCTACGACGGCGGCCGCTACCTCCGCTGGGCCCACCTCGACGAACAAATTTGCGTCGACGATGCCGCCAACAACCGCTTCGTCCACACGCCGAAGACGGTCGCGGGGTAGCGCGGCAGGACCGAGCGGCCGGATGAATTCGTGATTGGCTCGACCGCCCCGGCCGGCTTGCCTCTCCGCGCTTGCCCGACCCCTCCTTCGATCTCGGCCCGAAACAGGCCGCCGGCCTGACTGGCAAATTCGTCCTCTACCAGGTCGGGCTTGGCGTCGGGATCGCCGGCGGCAGTGCCCTCGTCGGCGCCGTGCTCCACCTCCAGGGTTTCGCCAAGACGGTCACGGAGAGTCCGTGGGCGTTGGTCGTCATCAACACGACGGCCGCGGCCCTGGTGTTGCGTGTCCAGCTTCGCCGGAGCCACGCCACCTGGGGCCAGCTCGCCACTTGGGGCGCGAACTGGGTTTCACTGCTCCCGTTTGTCGTGCTACTCGTGCTCGGGGAGGGCATCCTGCTTTCGGAGTTCGACAACCGCGTGTCCGTCATCCTGCCCCGCCCGGACTGGGTGGTTGAGTTTTCCTTGCGCCTCGTTGACCTCGCCCGGCATCCGATCGGCGCGCCGTTTGCCTTGGTCGTGATGGCGGCGGTGACGGAAGAGTTTCTCTTTCGCGGCCTGATCCTGCGCGGGCTGCTGGCGCGGTTCACTCCGCGGCGCGCGATCGTAGTCTCGGCCGCACTCTTTGCGTTGATGCACATGAACCCCTGGCAGATGCCCGGGGCCTTTCTCGGCGGGGTGGTTCTCGGCTGGGTGTATTTCCGCACGCGGTCCCTGGCGCTCTGCATCTGTGGTCACGGCTTTCACAACGCCCTCTCGCTTTTCGTCCCCTCGCTCCCCTTCGTGATCGACGGCTTCAACCGGCCGCTCGCGCCGGGCCAGATTCTGTTTCAACCGTGGTGGCTCGATCTGCTCGGCCTCGTGCTCGTCGGCGGCGGCGCATTTCTGTTCAACCGGCAGGCGCCGGTCGCCGCGCCCGCTCCCTCGCCACCGGCCGCGTGACGGACATCGCCATCGCGCCGACCCGCCGCGGCGGGCCCGCTCAGGGCGAGGCGAACACGCGGAACGACCCGGAGGCCCAGTTGGTCCAGCCGAGGCGGTCGTCCCATCCCCGGTGCAAAGGCGCCGCAGCCGTGATCGTGATCGCTACCGTCTGCTCGTCGACCGCGACCGGCGCCCGGCGGAGGTTGTCCGGAAAATAGAGCAGCCACGTCAGCGGCCACGACGACTCCAGGTTCGGTGAAAACACGATCAGGACCTGCGACGGCACCGCGTTCAGACCGTGGCGAAAAAGCAGCTCGGTGTCGGCCTGGACCGCCTGCACCCAGCCGGAATCGTATTTGTAGGCCGCCAGTCCGGAAACGGCGCGGGGTTGGCGTTGGGCGGCAGATTGCACGAGGTTCGAGTTCATCGCTGGCCTTTGCTTGCAGTGGGTTGGGGAAGGGTCCCGGGCCCCATGGCCCGGGAGAGGTGACACTGGCGAAGAACGCCAGCGACGATCAAAGCGAGATTCCGGCGCCAAAGGGGCCATCGCGCGGCGCGCCGGCCGCGTTTTTCCTCGGCACCGCCCAGCCCTCGTAGCGGCGCACCGACGAAACGCGTCCCCCCCGGGGGACGCAGCCCGGCGCCGTCGCGCGCGCGCGGCTCGCCCCACCCGGCACAGATTTATTCACCGCCGGCCCGAGTCTCCAACCGCTTTTTCACTTTCAGTCCGCGCCGCGCCCGGTCAACGTCCGCTCCGGTGCCAGCCAGCGACATCACGCACATCCTCCAGCGCATCGACCAGGGCGACCCGCACGCCGGCGCCCAACTCCTGCCGCTCGTTTACGAGGAGCTGCGCCGGCTCGCCGCCGCCAAGATGGCCCGCGAGGCGCCCGGCCAGACGCTGCAACCCACCGCGCTCGTCCACGAAGTCTGGCTGCGCCTCGGCGGCGACGGCCAGCCGCAGTGGGCCAATCGCGCGCACTTCTTCGCCGCCGCCGCCGAGGGCATGCGCCGCATCCTCATCGACAACGCCCGCCGCAAACGCGCCGTGCGCCACGGCGGCGACTTCGCGAAAGTCAGCGCCGACGCCACCGGCCTCGACCTCGCCTCGCCCGCCGCCGACGACGACGAACTGCTGCTCGTCCACGAAGCCCTCGACGCCCTCGCCGCGCACGACGCGCGCAAGGCCGAGCTGGTGAAACAAAAATACTTCGCCGGCCTCACCCTCGAGGAAGCCGCCGACGTGCTCGGCATCTCCCACCGCACCGCCAAGCGCGACTGGGCCTACGCGCGCGCCTGGCTTTTCCAGGAAGTGCAACGCCTCCGCGGCTGACCCCGGCCGCCCCGCCCGCCGCGCGGACCGCCTTCTTTTTTCCCCGTGGCCCTTTTCTGCGCCCGGTCTCGCTTTGCTCCCGCAGTTGCTCCGCTCCCTCATCCTTTCACCCCGCAAGCGATCGCCTCCGCCGCCTTCAGCCGACCAACAGCACAGCCCCCCGACCAAACCTCATGCCATCGACCACCGTCGCTTCGCCTCGGAGGGATTCTGCTGGCCAGCAGAATGTCGCCCGCCTCCTCGCGGCGGACCGGACGGAGCCGGTCCCTCCCATTCCGGCCAAGCCAATGCCAACCCCCGAGCATCCCCGCATCCGCCCATGACGCCCACCGCAGATCTCTTCGCCGACGCGGCGGAACTGCCGCCCGCCGACCGCGCCACCTTCCTCGACCGCGCCTGCGCCGGCGACCCCGCGCTGCGCACCCGGCTCGACGCCCTGCTCGCCGCGCACGACGCCGCCGGCGACTTCCTCGACTGCCCGCCCGTCTCCCGCCCGCTCGCCGGTTCTGAAGAAAAACCCGGCGACGAACTCGGCCGCTACACGCTGGTCAAAGCCGTCGGCGAAGGCGGCTGCGGCGTCGTTTACCTCGCCGAGCAACGCGCCCCCGTGCGCCGCCAGGTCGCCCTCAAGGTCATCAAGCTCGGCATGGACACCCGCAGCGTCATCGCCCGCTTCGAGGCCGAGCGCCAGGCCCTCGCGCTGATGGACCACCCCGACATCGCCCGCGTGTTTGACGCCGGCGCGACCGCCGCCGGCCGGCCGTTCTTCGTGATGGAGTTCGCCGCGGGCGTGCCGATCACGAAATTCTGCGACGACCACCGCCTGCCCGTCGCCGCGCGCCTCGAGCTTTTCGCCCGCATCTGCCTCGCCCTCCAGCACGCGCACCAGAAAGGCATCGTCCACCGCGACGTGAAACCCTCCAACATCCTCGTCGCCCTGCGCGACGGCGTGCCCGCGCCGAAGGTGATCGACTTCGGCATCGCCAAGGCCACCCAGGGCCGCCTCACCGAGCAGACCCTCGTCACCGCCTTCGACCAGTTCATCGGCACCCCGGCCTACATGAGCCCCGAGCAGGCCGAACAGCGCGACCTCGACATCGACACCCGCAGCGACGTCTATTCGCTCGGCGTCCTCCTCTACGAACTCCTCACCGGCCGCCTCCCTTGCGATCCCGGCACCCACGCCCGCTCCAGCGTCGAGGAGATCCGCCGCCTCATCCGCGACGTCGAACCCGCCCGCCCGTCGCTCCGGTCCGCCACCCTCGCCGGCGCCGAGCGCGCGGAGGTCGCCCGCCGCCGCCAGGCCGCCCCGCACCAGCTCGCCTCGGCGCTCCGCGGCGATCTCGACTGGATCGTCATGCGCTGCCTCGAGAAAGACCGCGACCGCCGCTACGGCACCGCGCAAGAACTCGCCGACGACGTGCGCCGGCACCTGCGCTCCGAACCCGTGCTGGCCCGCCCTCCGAGCGCGGGCTACCGCCTGCGGAAATTCGTCGCGCGCAACAAAGTCGCCTGCGCCAGCGCCGCCGCCATCGCCGCGGCGCTCGTCGCCGGCACCGTCGTCAGCGTGCGCCAAGCCATCCGCGCCACCCGTGCCGAGCAGGCCGCCCGCGCCGAACGCGACGCCGCCAACGCAGCCGGTCGCGCCGAAACCTTGGCGCGCACCGACGCCCAGCGCCGCCAGGAAC
>JACQFT010000124.1 GCA_016199925.1 Opitutia bacterium
CCGCGCATCCCGGGCTTGCGGTAGGCCACGCCGGCGAGCGAGGCCAAGCCGAGCCAGCAGACCAGTTTCACGATCACCCAGCCGGTCGCGAACGGAATCTTGTTCAGCGACAGCATGGCGAACCCGCTGACAAACATGAGCAGCGCGGCGATGCCGGTGATGATCATCGTGCGCTTGCGGTTCTCGGGGGCGGGGTTGGCGAACGCCATGAAGGTGTGCGCCGTCAGCACGAGCAGCGCGAGGATGTGCAGCAGTTGATAGTAGGGGATGCGTTCCATGGGAGGGAGGGTTGAGAAAAGTGAGGTGACACCCCGCCTGTGCCGTGCGCCCAAAGGCTCATGTCCTTTTTAGTTTAAGGTGGGCGCCGCCCGCCGCGCTTCTGCCTTCCGGTTTACGGCCTGGCATCCACGCGGCTGTCAGCAGCTCCCAAATGATCACAAAGGCAAAGAGCGGTTATTGAAAGCACCTCGAACACTGCAGGGTGTCGGCGGAGACCCTACCGCCCCCGCCCGTGCCGTCAAACGCCAATCGCTCCAGCGCCGTCCGGCGAAGCAGCTCCGCGTTCGGGAGCGTAGCGGCAGGCGTCCCTGCCTGCCGGTCCGCCCAGGCACGGAGGCCCGTGCCTGCGCACTCACTCCAGCGCCGTCGGGTCCAAGTGCTGCACGATCAGCTCCTGCAACGTCGCGAGAAAAACATCCGCGGCAAACGCGCGCCGCTGGTTCGCCGTCAGCTTTTTGTCGGGCGGCACTTCGCCAGTCTCGAGTGTCTCGTCACCGAGCGGCCGCAGGTATTTCTCGCGCAGGCGCAACCGCACCGCCGAGCACGCGCGCAGGATCGGCTCGCTGTTCGGCGTGTCGAGCGCGATCACGCCGTCGACGAAAAACTCGGCGTTGAAGAGCGCGAGGAAGCGCCCGAGATCGGAATTTTGCGCAGCGAGGAGTTCGCGCGTCCACTCCGCGGCGAACTCGGCATCGTTCGCCGGCAGACGGGGATCGACGGCCAGCATCGGCCGCAAGTCATCCGCCGCGGCCCTGATGACGTCGAGCAGCGGCGCGACCACCGCCAAATTCAACTTCACCTCAACGCGCTTCATCGCGGTGCATCTGCCAGCCTCGGCTTGGAGAGTTGTAGGAGCGGCTTTACGCCGCGATTCGGAAAAGTATCGCGGCATGAAGCCGCTCCTCCAGTCAGAAATGCTGCAAGAGACATGTGAGTTCGCACCCCGAGTTACGAAGCCGTCTCCGTCTCCAGGACGGCCGTCAGGTGCCATTGTTGCAGGGCGAAGACGTGCGCCTCGGCTTGCTCGCGCACACCGGTCCAGACGACCGAGCGGCCTTGCTCGTGGACCTCGAGCATGTGCTTGCGTGCGCGTTGCTCGCTGTAGCCGAAGACTTTTTTGAAAACCATGACGACATACGACATCAGGTTCACCGGGTCGTTCAGCACGACGACGCGCCACACGTCCGCCAGATGCGTCTCCGTGGCGGAGGCGTGCTGGGGCGCGTGGTGCGGCTGGGCGGCGGCGGGGATCATGCCAGGCCGGCGGCCGTCCGCACGGCCTGCGCGATGATCTGCTCGGCGTCCGCGAGGGGGATTTTCTTCACGTCCTTCCCGGCGCGCCATTTCATCTCGACGATGCCTTCCTTCAGACCGCGCCCGCCTACGGTGAGGCGCAGCGGCAGACCGATGAGGTCGGCGTCCTTGAACTTCACGCCCGGGCGTTCCGCCCGATCATCGACGAGCACGTCGGCTCCGGCAGCCTCTGCGGCGGCGGCGAGTTTCTTCGCCATCTCGCTCGCGGCGGCGTCCTGCGGGTCGAGATTGACCACGAGCACCTGCCACGGCGCGACGCTCCACGGCCAGATGATGCCGTCGGCATCATTCGATTGCTCGATGACGGCCTGCAACGTGCGGCTGATGCCGATGCCGTAGCAGCCCATCACCATCGGGTGCGATTGCTTGTTGGCGTCGGTGAAGACTGCGCCGAACTTGTCGGAGTATTTCGTGCCGAGCTTGAAGACGTGGCCGACCTCGATCGCGCGCGCGATTTTCAGCGGCTGGCCGGACTTCGGGCAAGGTTCGCCCTCGCGCACACGGCGGAAATCGCCCCACGACGTGATGGCGAGGTCGCGCGCGACATTGACGCGGCGCAGGTGGAAGCCGTCCTTGTTCGCACCGGTCGTGCCGTTGCCGACGAGCTTGATCGCGTGGTCGGCGAAGACGCCGGCGAGCGCGGTGGGATTCCTGATCGTGCCAGCGACGGCACCGAGGCTGCCGGGCTTCGCGCCCATGACGGGTTCGATCTCCTCGGGCGTGGCGGTGCGCCAGAGCTGGAATCCGAGCGCGCCGAGCTTGGCCTCTTCGAGATCGTCGCTGCCGCGCAGAATGACGAGGAAGGGTTTGCCGTCGCCCATATAGACGAGCGTCTTGAACTGCTGGTCGGCCGGCACGCCGTAGGGTGCGGCGGCCAGCGCCGCGATGGTCACGACTCCGGGCGTGGCAAACTCCTCGAGCGCCCCAACCGGCGCCGCGTCGGCCAGGTCGGCGGGCACGATGCCGCTCGTGGCCTTCTCGCGATTGGCCGCGTAACCGCTGGCGTCGCAGTAAACGACATCGTCGTCACCGATCGGCGCCGGCACCATGAACTCGTGCGAGAAGCTGCCGCCCATCACGCCGGTGTCGGCCTCGACGGAGATCGTCTTGAGGCCGCAGCGGTTGAAGAACGCCGTGTAGGCGCGCTTCATCTTGTGGTAGCTCTCGACAGCGCCTTCGTCGGTGGCGTCGAAGCTGTAGGCGTCCTTCATGATGAACTCGCGGGCGCGCATCAGGCCGTAGCGCGGACGGATCTCATTCCGGAATTTCGTGGTGATCTGATAAAAATTCTTCGGCAGGTCGCGGTAGCTCGTGATCTCGCTCTTCACCAGCGGCGTGATGACTTCCTCGTGCGTCGGCCCGAGGACGAACTCCGGTTCCTTGCTGCGGCCCTTGCCGGCGCCGGCGTGGTCGACGCGATACATGATCTCACGCGCGGCGGGCCAGCGCGGCCCCTGCTCCCAGTTCTCGACCGGATGCACGTGCGGCATGGCGAGCTCGATGCCGCCCTCGCGGTCCATCTCCTCGCGGCACAGCTGGCTGATCTTTTGCAGCACGCGCAGGCCCGCGGGCATGAACGTGTAGAGGCCGCCGCCGAGCTTGCGCACGAGGCCGGCGCGCAGCAGCAGCTTGTGGGACGTGATCTCGGCGTCCGAGGGCGTCTCCTTGAGTGTCGGGATGAATGTCTGCGACCAAAATTTCATGTGAGTTTTTCACGAGAACAACTCCGCCGCGGCGGCGCAAATGTATTTGCGCCCTCCCGGCCCCGCCGCCGATAACGGGCCGCGTGAACGCTCTCCCGCAACGCCCGCCGCCGAAGCCCTGGCCGATGAAGTGGATCGTGGCCGTCATCGTCGTTTTCATCGCCGGCTACACCTGGGTGAACCTCCGCTACCGCAAGCCCGGCCGCGCCTTCCGCCCCTACCAGGACATGAACGACCGCGCGACCACCGTGCGGCTCCTCCAGGGCGGCTGGTCGCGCCTCCCCGTGACGACGCGGCGGCCCGCCGACAAACCGGCCGGCGACGAAACGCCCGCCGCCGCGGCCGACATCTCGCGGGGCAGCGCCGGCCTCGGCCCCGAACTCGCCCGCGATTTCGCCGAGAAACCGAAGCTCCCCGCGTCCATCGACCGGGTCGTCGCGCCCGCCGCCGTCGCGCACGGCGCGGACTACGCCGCGTATTTCACCGTTGGCTTCGCCGACAACTCCGCGCTGCTCGGCGACCTCGCGCTCTACCGCAAAGGCAATCTGCTCGTCCTCCTCCCGACGCTCGAGCCCGTGCCGGGCAAGCTGCTCGTGCGCTGGAAGGACGGCGCCTACTGGGTGACTTTCCCGACGCGATCTCTCTCGCCCGGCTCCTACCAAGTGCGGCTGCTCGCGCAGGGGCCGGCCGCGGTCTGGAACGTGACGGTGCGGTGAAGACGCAACAACGCATTGACGCACGGGGCGCGATGCCCGATGAAAACGCTCCCGACATGAGCAACGGCTCCGACATCAAACCCACCGACCTGCGCGGCATCCTGAAATACGTCCCCCGTTTTCAGGGGCAGATTTTCGTCATCGCCATCGACGGCAGCATCGTCGCCGACGAAAATTTCCAGAACATCATCACCGATGTCGCCGTGCTCCGCTCGCTCGGCATCAAGGTCGTCATCGTCCACGGCATCGGCCACCAGATCGAGGAGCTCTCGCGCATCCGCAGCGTGCCGATCACCGACTCCGTCGGCACCGGCGTGACCGACGCCGCCACGCTCGACCTCGCCATCCGCGCGGCCGGCCGCGTGACGCACTTCGTGGTCGAGGACCTCACGCAGAACAATCTCAAGGCCGCCCTCACCAACGCCGTGCGCTCCGCCCCGCTCGGCGTCATCCGCGGCCTCGACCACCAGTTCACCGGGCGCGTCGACCGCATCGACCTCGATTTCATCAACCACCTCATCGCCGCGCAGATCGTGCCGGTGATCAACCCCGTCGCCTTCGACCGCGACGGCCGCGCCCTGCGCGTGAACTCCGACCTGCTCGCCGCCGAGCTGGCCGAGGCCCTGCACGCGACCAAGATCATTTTCTTCACGCCGCACGCCGGCCTGGAGATCGGCGGCAAGTTTCAACAGCAGATTTCCGTCGACGCCCTGCGCAGCACGCTCGCCACCAAGCCCGACTCGATCAACGAACCGCTGCGCAGCAAAGCCGCCCACGCCATCAAGGCCATCGAGACCGGCACGCCGCGCGTCCACCTGCTTGACGGCCGCCAGGTGGACAGCCTGCTCACCGAAATTTTCTCCAACGAGGGCGTCGGCACTCTCATCCACGGCAACGAATATCAGCAGATCCGCAAAGCCACGCGGCGCGACGCGCGCGCCATCCACAACCTGATCCGCTCCGCCGTGAAGCGCGAGGAGCTGCTCTACCGCACGCAGCAGGCCATCGAGAAGAACATCGACCAGTTTTTCGTCTTCGAGATCGACGAGAACCTCATCGCGTGCGTCTCCGTGAATTTCTTCGCCGAGCAACCCGGCGTCGCCGAGGTCGGCTCGCTCTACGTGATGCCGTTCTACCACCACCGCGGCGTCGGCAAGAAGATGGTCGACTTCGCCTGCCTACAGGCGAAGGAGCGCGGCGCGACGACCGCCATCGCGCTCTCGACGCAAGCGTTCACCTTCTTCTCCTCCGTCTGCGGCTTCACCGAAGCCGAGAAGGAAGTGCTCCCCGAGTCCCGCCTCAAGTCCTACGACGAGAGCGGCCGCAACTCGAAGGTGCTGGTGAAGAAACTCTGAGCCGGCTCAGCGGATCGCTGTTGGGCCGCCGCTCGCCGGCGTGCCGCTCCGAAATTCCGCTAGAGGGCGGGCGTCCCCAGACTCCGCCTCTGTGAAACTGTAGGAGCGGCTTTACGCCGCGATTTGGTCAGCCTCGCCCCGATGCTACTCAATCTATTCGCGCTGGCTAAAGCTAACCGCGACTTAAAAGGTCTCGAATTCGATACCTTTGTTCGCAGTGGGTCCGATACCCCGGCGCTTGCTCCGACTAGGTTTGGGTGGAGGGACCGGCTCCGTCCGGTCCGCGGATTGCGAAAAGACGGACGACACGGAGGTCGTCCCTCCAAGGCGAAGCGACGGTCGTGAGTTGCATGGGGATTGGTCGAATGCCTCGGGGCTTGCCCCGAGGATGTTTGCTCAGAGCGCTAAAAACGGTTACTTTGCTCCTACGCAGCAGTCCCAAAACAAAAGGCGCAGTCGGGAGACTGCGCCTTAGTCGCTTCCAGAGAAAAACAACTCAGCCCTTCAGCTCGACGATGACTTGGATTTCGACGGTCGAGCCTTTGGGGAGGCCGGCGGCGGCGACGGCGGCGCGGGCGTGTTTGCCGGCGTCACCGAAAAGCTTGCCGAAGAGCTCCGAGGCGCCGTTGATGCACGCGGGGCTGTCGGTGAAGCCGCTGACGGCGTTCACGAAACCGGTGACGAGCACGAACTGCTTCACGGTGTCGAGGCTGCCGGTGGCGGCCTTGATGTTGGCGAG